>JAHJEX010000056.1 GCA_018825385.1 Patescibacteria group bacterium | reverse complement strand
GTATTTTTTTATGAATAATTTACGATATTTCCCAACATGAAGGCGCGAATACGTATTCGCGCCTTCATGGGTTTCATAACCCATAACTTTGTTTATATTGCGCGATGTATTCATTTTCAAATTTTGTATGATTTTCGACACATTATATTTCCGTCCCGGTTTCAACAATAAATGCGCGTGGTTGTATAAAAGATTAAATGCGTACAATTCAAACTGTTTCAACTGTTTACAAATTTTCAAATTGTCCACAAAAAGTTGGCAGAAAATCTCTTCTTTAAAATTCGGAAGGCCTCCCCTTGTATTGAATGTCACAAAATAAATTGCTTCATCCAAATATATTCGTTTTTGTGAATTGCGGTACAATGTCATTGCCGCGTAGATCCTTGAAATAAAATAAGCGTTACTCCTTATCCCGATTACCGGGAATTTAAGAGAACGCCAACACTGTAATTTTGATTGCATCTTCATCCTAAATCATAGGGGGAATTCAGTCAATATTATGGCTAATTTGAGAATAAATTTATTACTCTTGGGGAGTAAGTGTGTACAACTCTATTGACCGCTAAAGCGCAATTTGATATTATAATGCTTGACGGTATAGACAAGATCTATACTGTTTGTTCACAAAAGCCTTCCCCCATTGTAGGGGAAGGTTTTGCATTCTAAATAAATCAAGGCTCAAAAAAAGTCTTCTTTAAAAAAGCATCCACGCTGTGGATGCTTAAGTAGAGCAAATAAACCTATCCAGCATAGAAACTGTTTGCCTGGAATTTATAGCTTCCAGGATAATACAGTCGCTGAATTGTACCGAAAAATGAGCAAGTAAACGCTGAAATACTTCGTTTTCTGCAACTGCTTCTTCTACGAAATGTCTCAGCGTATTCACGTAATGGGTAGCTTCTGGTCTAGCCATGATGCGTGCTAAAGCTATTGCAGGGTCAACTTTTAGAAGGACAAACCTGCACCAGTGCTCTTGTTTAACACGTTCTACCAGATTCCAGTCAAGATTCGGCATATAACAGCCGGTGCAGTGGCGTGTTCTCAGCGCAGCAGAAGTCGGAATTGCATAGTGGCAATCAACCAGTAAGACTGCCTCTGCAGACTGTCTTAACATATCCAACAACCGATCAGCAACATGCGGAATCAGTTCGTCATGTCTACTTGCCACTTCAGGCCACAATATACCATGTTCCGCTCCCACACTAATCAGTTGCCTGCGCTGCTTCACTACACGCCAACCGTGCTGGACGGACAGAGCGTGGCAATTAGTGCTTTTGCCAGCACCATGGATGCCACCGACAAAGACTATTTGCTTCTTCACTTCATCCTCCCTGGCTAGAATTCTAAAGAAACAACCTGATAGAATTATCAGGTTCTTGTTAAACCTTTGCCCAGCTTCTCTTTTTCAAACA
Source organism: Patescibacteria group bacterium (assembly GCA_018825385.1). Taxonomy (GTDB): domain Bacteria; phylum Patescibacteriota; class Patescibacteriia; order UM-FILTER-42-10; family UM-FILTER-42-10; genus JAHJEX01. The sequence goes on along the minus strand of JAHJEX010000056.1, from coordinate 41,199 downwards.
AGCATTCAAATCCTTTTATATAATTAGTTATTATATCGAAATTCTGTTGTGCAAATTTTTTTGCATTTTTAATTACTGTTTTCTTTTTTTCTGCTCTGATGCTTATTGCTTTTCTAACCTGTATAAAAGCTTTAGGGTAATACGGATCAACTAAAAAACCATTATGATTATTTATTACCAATTTATTAAAACAAGCTATATTACTGTTTATTACTTGCAAGTTCTTATTCCCAATTAATTCTGCTTCAAATGGAATCAACGGGCAGAAGTCTTTATTTGGTAAATTAAGTAATACCTGAGTTTTTGCATAGCGCAATAAGTATTTAGGTAATTCAAATTCATATTCAAAAAATGCACTAATATTTTTGTGACCTGATAATATTTTTCTCAAATTTTCTTGGACACGATCAACAATCAATTCATTACTAAACCTTGATGCGATAATTACTCCATAATAATAACCCGTATCCGTAAAATGTGTCATTACCCTTAAAGAATGCTCTAGGCCTTTATACTCATCAGCTCGAGCAAATGTCAATATTATCGGCCGTTTTGTGTCTATACCTCTTTTAATAAGCATCTTATCGATTTGTTTTTTGGAATAACTACTCTGTTTTTTAATATATTTTAGACAAAAACCATTTTGAAATGGTATTGCTTTATCTTTCTTCACTTTCAGCTTTTTGGTAAGTATACTTTTAACAAAGGGGGAAATATACCCAATAAAATGATCTGGCATGCTGTTTATACGAGAAATCGCTTCTTTTTCCCAGTTTAATCTCTTAGCATTATTTACATACGTTTGCGAATGAACCATCGCCAAACTGTGAGGTATCCACACGAAGATCACATTTTTTGGGCAGTGAACATTAGCAAATATTGTGTCATTTGCAAGTACTATTACTTTTTTATTACCATCATCAGCAATTCTATTTATAATTTTTGATATCTCTTCGTTATACTTTTTCCAATATGAGAAATCAAAATAACCGATTTTTCTAATTTTCCTTCTATAAATCAGATAAACTTTTCCTCCAGTTGAACGACAAATACTTTTTGCCCGATTCTTCAAGTCAATTCTATACCCAATATTTTTTTTAGAAGTATTAAAAGAAATTACTGATAAAGATATATTTATTTTTCTTTTTTTGAAATAATCATTGATAGCTGGAAAGGATTCAATAAAATTACTAGTAATTGCTCCGACACCACACCTTAGTGACGTTATTCCATCATCAGTCAAGTATATTATTTTATAATCTAACATTCACTTTTGGATTGAATTCATTAAAATATCCGCAATTTTTTTAGTTTTATCTTCTGCATTAACAAATAAAGTATTTTTCTTGATCTCTTTGTTAGAAAAAATTTTTCATAAAATAATTTACAATTTGCAACACCTATTTTACTACTCCAAACATCAATTTTTGTCTCTTGTCTAGGCCTGCGAATAAAGCTTAAATTACAATCTGCATATAAATATATATATAATTGAGGCTCAAACAAATAGCCTTTTTTTATTGCCTCGCGTATCCAATACTTTTTTTTATAGTAATTATGTTCCCCTCCTTCTTTCTCTCGGCAATAATCCCATGCCAGTATAGATGGATAACCTCGATCAATTATAGATAACTGGGAACAATTTCTTGCTTCAATATATTTATCAATCGTTTCTTCGAATATTTTAGTTTGGTTACCAGAGTTTTTAGAAGCAATACCAGTAGACTCGTTCACTTTAAATACACCAAAATGATCACGCAAATAGTTTGCCAATGTTGTTTTTCCACTTGCAGGCAATCCCTCTAAAACAATTGTATTTTTCTTTTTCACCTTAAAAAATAGTTTTATCTGGTCTTTCTAAAATAATTTGATGAACTTCACATCTTTCACCCTTTTTATCAACTTTTATACTGTCGTAAGAAATAATATTTAGACCAAGTTTTCTTACAAAATAGTTTATAGTATTGCTTTTATTCCACATTCTTATAATATACCCTCCAAGATTAATGAGGTTCGGACCAATTTTTACCCCCCCATGTATCATTAGATCATCTTCTCCTATGCCCTCTATAAAAAATTTAGCCTCAGGTCGCATTTTTTTCACTAACTGGTTGATTAAAAAAAAGGTTTTAGTATTTGATAGGTTTATTGATTGACATGCATAGCAAATAGAAATATCTTCAGGCAAATCAGCATCAACTAAGTTTTTAACAGTATGAGGTGACAATAGATTAGCAATAGGTTTTTTATTCTTCTTAAATCTTTCTTTTTTATCAATTCCTGGAGAAACATACAAAGTTTTGTGTGTCTTAGAAAATAATTCCTTCTCTTGTTTTGTTGGTATTCCAATAACTACTGCCACTGTATTACTATTAACAAATTTTCTCACTTTATTTAATAATTCGTAATTTTCGCTCAAAATTGTCTTTTTAGGATAATAGTAATAATTAATAAATGATTTATAACTATTAAAATATGCGGAAGTGTTTTTTGCAATAGATTCTTCATTATCAAACAACAAGTTTTTTTCTTCAGGGTGGTCCATTAATTTCAGTGCCATATCAAAACCAACCCACACGTAATTTTCTTCATGATCGTAGGTATATTCAGAGCCGTCCATAATAAAGTACGTAATTTTCTTGATAGATTGACTCCCGTCTTGTTCTGTTCCCACTCGTACGATTTCTCCCAATTTCTTTGTAATGCTAGCTGACCTCAATCCAATTTCTTCCTTTATTTCCCGAATCGCCGCTTGCTCTGGTGTTTCACCTTTCTCTAAATGCCCCTTTGGTAATGTCAAAAGATTATTTTTTGTCGTCAAACAAAGTATAAAAGTATTACCCTCGTGTATTTTTGATATTATTCCACCAGCAGAAAATTTTCTTTTCATTATTACCTCAATCTTGATATTTGGTTAAGTTCTAATTGTAATTGCTTTAAGAAACTTCTAATATACTTACTTCTACTTTGAGCCATCTTACGAGCAGTATTAGTATACACGTTATCACAAACTTTTAGGGAACGTGTAAATATGAAATCAATTGCGTATAATTTTGGATTTGGCTTGCGTTTACTGCAAAATGGATCCTACAAACTATAAAATGGTATCTGAAGTTGACCAGCAGTAGCAAAAATACGCATTACACCTAACGATCCTACAGTATCTAAACTATCTGCATCTTTAACCACCTTGCTCTCCAAAAAATTTGGCTTAGTTCCATTTGTAAATGAACAATCTAAAATAGCCCGACAAACAAGGTCAATTTTATGTGCAGGATATCCTTTGAGTTCACTCAAAACCTGCTTAGCAAAATCTGCGCTTAATTTGGTGTCAGATCTCGATTTGGGATTATTTTTTGCCGAAACGATAAAATCATGAAACAATGCGGCAGGTATTACAACCTCAAGATCTGCTTTTTCTGCACGAGCTATTTTTTCTGCTGTTTTTAACACGCGAAAAGTGTGTTCAGAGTCATGGGCAACATCAGAATTCCTAGTATTTGATAATATTATTCCTAACAGTTTTTCTTTTAATGTATATATTCTCATATCAGCTTAATCATTTAAACAATTATGCAGAAGCGCATTATATGTGTTTATTGTTTCATCAATTCTCGAATTTATCAATTGGAAGGTTTTGCTTTCCGCGTTTTTTTCGTGTTTTATTCAGTCTCTTCTACTGCTTCTTCTACAGTATCAGAAACTGTTTTTTTATACTTCATGCTTCCCAAGATTTGTTGAAAATCTGGGAGTAATGCTACAAGTTGAGGATCGTCAATCGCCACAAGTGTGAGAATAGCTGTATCAGAATTCCCTTTTTCCTTCAATACTACTGTCTGGGATTTAGCAGTTTCAGTTGCTTCTTCATTGCATTTTTCTGGATCAGTATTGTCTCGAATAAAAGAGAAAGTATCAAACTGCCCAAATTTTGATTTCTCCATCTCAAAGAAACAGTTATCTTTTTTTCTTTCTAGATCGCTAGCAATCCCCTGATCATGAATCAGGTTTACCACTTCTGTTGCGTTCAGATTTTCATCAATTGTAAATGTGTCTACAGAAATAACCGGCCCAAACATATCAATTTGACCGCCTTCAGGAGTAAGAGTGTAGATCTGTGCCGGCGACCCAAATTTCACAATATTTATAGCGTCTTCCAAAAAACCGGCCAAATTCCATCCCGTTGGTACAGTGATTGTAAATCCATTTCCAACATTTAGTTCATCTCCTTCAAAAGTATTTTTATTTATATTTTCATTAGAAGAACTTGCGGGTTGATTAGTAATGGTAGTTTTAGTTGAACCGCTTTTTTTTGTATTTATTTCTGTATCAGAATCAGAATCTGTGATCAAATAATATGCTCCTATAGCACCAACTACAATTACAGCAATCAGAAAAAGCAGATTGATTATTTTTGAATTTTGGGGTTGTTGTTTTTTTGGGGGCATCTAGATTATTTTATAAATTCAAATGTTCTGAGCATTTGGCTAAATGTTTCACGAGATTCAAGATCAAAACCCGTTTCCTGATATGCCATTTCTATTCCTAACCCGTCACTCATTACAAAAACGGAATCAGTATAATCTGAAAACCCATATGTAGGTTCAGGAAAAATTCCACTAATTCTAACTGCGGGGACACCCCCAATATGAGGATAAGATAATTGAGTATTTTCTAATCTTGTTTGCCCTGCCAATGAGCTTGTATATCCCTCATCAGAATGTGTACTTATTGTTACCTTATGACCCTCAAAAAGATCCTTTATTTCATCAAAACCAACAAATCCTCCAAGCTGTTCCCAGTTTTCTGATACATACCAAACTGGTGGATACTTCACACTAAAACCATTATCTTCACTTGCATATGTTTTCCATTCATCAAGATTAAATGGTTCACCAAAAACTATACTATCTTTAATTTCTTCAATAATAGGTTGCATATTTGTATACATAGAAGTTCCTAAATAAACCATAAACTTATAAATATAGTCACCAACACTAAAAAAGTAATACGCTCTAGTCGCTGAATGGCCTGTGTTTGTATAAGACGCTTCATATTCTTCCTTACACACAACTTCGACACCATTATAGCCATCATTAGTAGATGTATTGTACACTCCATTACATACTGAATGTGTAGTAAGCTCATTATCATAATGTTCTTCTACCCATGCATTTAATTCAATTCCATTTGAATTATACCAACTCAAATCTGCGGAATATGGATAACCATCTTCTAGTGATGTTGGATTTAGTTCTTCGACATCAAAGCTTAACAAACTAGCTTTTTCTCTGTCATTAATATTTAGAGGATAATCTTTCCATTGTTCAAGAATTTGCATTGAAACAGCGTGAACTTCATCTCTAAAAGTTATTGTTTTGTATTCAAAATCTTCTTCTGCAGCAGTTATTTCTTCCTCTTCTGCAGTTGTATTTATTATTGTAGCTGTGTTTGTATCTTCAGTAGAGATTTCATTTATTGTGTAGTATGCACCAAAACCAAGCACAACAATTAATAGAATTGTGAGTAATATTTTTGATATTTTATTCATATTTCTAAAAGCTAGTTAACAAACTTAATGCTATTCAAAATCTGAGTATATGTAGATTCAATCTGATTAAGATACTCTTGTGACAATTCTCCAGTTATTTTCCCTTCAAGACTAGGAGCACCTTGTTCAATATAGAAATCATAGTAATTGCTATTATTATCTTCAAAGAATGTTCCAAGATAGATATCAGTAGGATTTTTTACTACATACTGATATGCGGTCATTCCATTCAAGTCAATTTCTTTCTTACTATCTTTATATTCTGGAGCACTATTTTGAGAAATATATTCTGATAACGTAATCCCTGGGATACCATTCTTGAATAACACATATTCTTCCATATAATCATCAATGTAATCGCTATTCTTTATGATAGACAAAGAACCAGATTCTTCCTTATACCCATCCGGCCACACTGTAGCATTCTCAGGATAATCAAAAGATAAACCAGAATCATGACTATAAGTCTTCCATTCGCTATTCACTACGCTATTGGTATTTGCATTATCATTATCCTGATCGTTCTTACTTAGTGTCGTCGCTGCATAGTAGGCAAAAATACCTACTACTAGTAACACACCTATTGTATAGAGAGATTTTTTCATATTATTTCCTTTCATAATTAACCAATGTTATTTAATTATATCACTTTATTTACTGAGAAAAAAGTATGTGGCCGATACTAGCTCGTAATGAGCCGTATCGACCACAGAGGACTACCAAACCTTGTACTTGGAAAGCGTACTGCCACTCAGGACGTGCCTGCCGATCGTGTGATACCGGATGTAGTTGCTATCGATGACATCGATCTTCGTCGCACGACCATGTGAATCACGAGCCAACACTTTGAAAACGATGGCCGTGTGCTGATTAGGAGGCCTGCGCTGGATCACATCACCAGGACGGCACCAAGCAATGTCACCATTAGCGTAGTAGTAACTAGTCGGAAGACAGTTCTGACCAGTCGCCCGCCAGACGATTTCACGTGCGAACTGTTTACATTCGCCACCCCACCCGATGATGTTGCTTCGGTTACTGTAGTCCCAGTCACCGGCAAACCATCCGTGGTAGATTCGGGTAGAAGCACCCCAATCACCGGCATTGTAGCGTACGCGGGAAAGCGCGTAGCAGATCTCGCGGTAGACAGCGGAACGCCAGTAATTCGACAAGGCAGATTTCTCTACCTGTGCCCCCTCCTCCCCCGGCTGATCGACGACAACCTCGTCGGTTGGCGGCGACATGGGTGAATCCGTCTGGTCACAGCCCGTGACCCAGAACATGGCCACCGTACAGATGGCCAATCCGAGAATCCAGAGTGTCCGTTTCATGACACTACTCCTTGTTTAAGAGAAACGTTTTCTGCGATTCAAAGAAAGGGCTTTTAATGGTTTTACCTCCTTAGACAGGTTTTGTTCTCAAAGATCTGAGAACGGCTTGAAATGAAAAGAGCGTCTAAACTGAAATCAATCAGTTTCGAACGCCCAACGTCTTATCTTCTTTGTCTCGAGGTCCTTCATCTTGCGAAGAACCCCAAGGAGAGGAGATAATTGTATTTTGCTTAGTCTAAACAGATATTATTTACAGAGTACCATTTGGAATCGAATCTATTTGTGCCGACTGCGTGCCTTGTCCAAACTTTGTCATTATCTGAAATGCATCATAAGGCCTTCCAAGATACTCAGCAGAATATCCACTTCCTCCGGCAAGATTGGGGGTCACATAATAAGCTTCTCCATTGGCTTCGGGACGTATGACTATCCTACCCTGAATGTAGGGAAATAAGTATATATTTACTATTCTATAGATCTGCCAGATATCATTTACTTGTTGGAATCCTGTCTGGAAATTATCTTCTGATATTCCTAACGATAATTTTCGCATTATCTCAAAAGCTTGCCATGGTCTACCAAGGAAGTATTTTTCTCCCTGATATACATAATATGCTTCTCCATTACGCTCCACATCCAGCAAAATACTTCCTTCGTAATCTGAAACAGCGGCATTAGCACCAACGCCGTATAAACTCATAGACAAGCTGGCAATGATAGTTATGATAGTGATAAGCTTGTGCTTCATATTTTTTGAATTAATCTGTAAACTCAATACTCTCGAAGATTTGCTCTATAATCTTTTTTGATTTTATAAACTGTTCTGACTCAGGATTATCATCATTTATACTTGCTCTAAATTCCCAAATTTCATCGTTTACATCAACATAATAATTTATGGAAGAAAACGCAAATGGATTACTTTGATGCCAAATCCATTGTGTGTAACCCATATACCCCTGAATGTCTTTTCTAATTCTTTCTTGTTCATCTTCAACAGCAGAAGAGTGACTAACCCAATCACTTAGTACATAATTTTCAAAGTTTGGTTGACTATTGACACGAAATTCTATTAACGGACCTTCAGCCCCCTGGTTTGTTAATGGATCAACATTATAAACTTGAATATTAGATTCTAATTCTAGTGTAAAACCATAGTCTTCGGAATAGTCATAATATTTTTTCCAGTTTCCGGGATAAGATAATCTGAGGTCTATTTCATCTGCGGTAAATGTTATCCATTCATCATTAGTAGAGCTGTTTAAATTATTATTAATATTACTTATTTGTGATTCATCTTTCCAGTGAAATGAATTTGCAATTTCTAGAATCTCTTCCTCTGAGACAACTGTTGAGCCAATTGTTAGCACAGTTTCTTTTGTTGGAAAATATACGTATGAAGCAATGCCCCCTGTAGTTGTTTCATGAGTTAATGTAAATAGAGATTCTTCGCTAGCAATTTTATCAAGTTGACGTGCGTAATATTTTTCTATTCCATTTTTATACCAATTTTCAAACGCATCTTTTTGTGTGTAATCATACCCTGTCGAGAAAATTTCAATAAAAAGTGGATCGTCTTGACTATTAGAGGAATTGGAGTTTGGCCTTAGACAATAGACTGTGTTACCACCCCAAAGAACTTCTGGTGAAAGAGAACAATAGAACTCACGTGGTATATCAATTGCGAAATCATATTCAATACTTACATACTGAATCCAGTTATTATCACGAATACCAGTAGATCTAAATATATGTTGATCTTTACCAGCTTCGACAATTTCATCATCAACTTCTCCATTTTCAATACTACTAATCTCCATTTCCAAATTACGTTCTCCATCTAGTAATGATACCACCACGAAAATACCAAAAACAAAAACAGTGAGAAGCACAAATATAATTATTCCCGTTTTTTTATCCATAGTATTACTAATAAATTCGTTTCAATTATAGCATATAAACAAAGGTACGCTATTTGAAAAAATGGGTGTGAGGATCGTTATGACCCCCACACCTCAAGCTAAGCCACTTATCGGCTATAACCATACACTCGGAAAGGTTTTTTCGGGTGTGCATCGCCGTAGAGTGGCACACTTTGATGATTCCCGTCTTTAAGCGGGTCCTTTACCCAGAACCGCTGGCCATCAAAGGCGAAAATGACCATGAAATGGCTCCCCCCATAGGTAGTCCTCACAATCACTGGTCGACCTCGCCTCAACTCGCCATAAATCTGGCTCGAGGAGATAGTGTACCAAGGACGACAATTGTAGGGATACTCCAGTGCTTGAGTTGGTCGGATTAGATCCCCATTCGCTGAAGTTGAAAAGGCGTAGTGGTCACGAGACCTCTTCTTCCACGCGTTCAGGTTCGGAGGATTTGTTTCTGACCCATACCCCCATTTAGCATAGAGCATGGAAACACAACACAGATGACATCCATATCTTCCGATTGTGGATCTACCGTCATAGTTGAATCCAAGACCAACACCACTCCAGTGATAGTCTTTTTGGCTATAGAACGGTACGTGCACGTAAACCTGCCAGCTCTTTTCTCCGTCGTGCTGCGGGAGCACACCACCGTTTGCCAGAAACTCTTCATGCTGTTTCTGGCCGATAGCGTTGATCTGCTCAGCAGTCAGAAAACCATCATCCCCCGGCTGATCGACGACAACCTCGTCGGTTGGCGGCGACATGGGTAAATCCGTCTGGTCGCAACCTGCGACCATGAACACGGCCACCATGCAGATGGCCATTCCGAGAATCCAAAGTGTCCGTTTCATGACACTACTCCTTGTTTAAGAGAAACGTTTTCTGCGATTCAAAGAAAGGGCTTTTAATGGTTTCACCTCCTTAGACAGGTTTTGTTCTCAAAGATCTGAGAACGGCTTGAAATGAAAAGAGCGTCTAAACTGAAATCAATCAGTTTCGAACGCCCAACGTCTTATCTTCTTTGTCTCGAGGTCCTTCAGCCTACGAAGAACCCCAAGGAGAGGAGATAAAATTATTCTACTTCTATAACTGGTACCTCTTCTGCACTTACTTCTTCTGTTGCATTCTGTTTCTGAGCTTCATTTCCAACTTTCTCCTTAACTGCACTGGCCTTGCCGAGCATTATCAGATTCTGCGCCACTACTTCTGATTTAGAACGCTTTTCCCCTTTATCATCTTCCCATTTTCTGTTTTGCAATCGGCCTTCGATATATACTTTGTCGCCTTTTTTTAGGTAAGTTGTTACAATCTCGCCCAGTCTTCCCCAGGCAATTATGTTATGAAACTCGACTTTTTCTTTGCGCTCTTTAGTTTTTATATCTTTCCACGAATAATTGGTTGCAAGGCCAAAATATGTAATGCTTTGGCCGGATGCAATTTTTTTGCCGATCGGATCTTTTGTTAGATTGCCGATCATTGTTACTTTATTTAGATCCATTGGTTTTTTCTTTAATAATTATTCTCATGCCCAATGCGACCTTTAATTTTCATTTTGGCTAAAAGGACGTCATTCTCTCATACTTGAGAGTCGAGGACGCCCTTTTATACTAGAATTTTATTTGATTTAGCTACTCGATAGTACCCTATTTAGTTTTTCAGTATATTTTTCTAAACTCATATCGACTAGGCCATCTTCCTTATTGATTCCATTTACTATCCCATTTTCTATAGTTAATTTCCCATAAACCCCATATGAAACATAGTACTTATCAAATCCGTCAACTTTTCCTAGAAATAGTATTACCTCTTCTCCTTCTTTAAAACTTGCAGCTCCAGGAGACCAATAGGTTACATCGTCAATTTCACCACCATATATCTCAGCTGTTAACAACTCATTTTCATCAACTTTAGCAACGTTTTTAAATACTTCCTTCGGTTTAATTAGTATATCGTGATAAACAGCATCATGATCTCCTTTATATGGATCAGTGATTTTTTCCACTTTACCATGAACAATAATTTTGGTATCTTCAGAAATGTTCTTTGTCGTAGGATCATTTGGCAATAAACCTCGCATCTCAACTACTTCTTTTCCCTCCGGAATATCTAGCTTGTTTTGCTCCAAATAATTTACAATCTCCTTTTCATTGGTATAACCAGAAAACATTAGTATTCCTACATATAGTAATGCGCCTACCACCAATAGTGTAGATATAATTGGAATTGCTTTTTTCATAGTCGTTTACTTAATTATAACTAATAGATGTAATTAATTCCATTCCTATCATCGCTATGCAGTGTTCTCTTTCTTGTCTCACCCGGATAAGTAGTTTTGTACATCGTATCCCAATAGTCCCAGGGATTGTTTTGATCCAGTAAGACTAACCAGTGGCCAAACTCATGAGTCATTGCGTTTTTGACATCATATAAATTTGGCTCCCCACAACATCCCCATCCATAACGCATATTAAAAACCACATCAGCCTCAGAAAGAGAGTTCCCATTCCATCTAAGACGAGTCTCAGCTGGCCTACTATTATTCATTGTAAAACGTGTAACTGTATTCTTACCATCTCTATCGTGATATATATTATGCCCTTTGAAATTGAACCTGAACGGCGACCCAGCATCATTCCAAGTATGCGCCGGATACACAATCAAAGTTGGATCCCATCCTGCTATATCAAGATAATAACCTGCTTTACCATTACTCCATTTTTGACCTCCATAAGTATATGCCTTTGAATCACTATGAGGAAAAAATATAAAAGCCAGTTCAAATATTAGCAGGATTGGTATTATTTTTCGATTTTTATTATTAAGAACTATTAATTTAGGCATAGTCTTATTGTTAATAATCATTTATTAATAATTATTGTTCGACCTTTAAATATTTGTCCACACTTATTTGCGCCGTCGCTGCATAAACATCTTCGCGGGTATTTTGTTTTAGTTTGGCGGAGTTTATCTTTCCAAAAAACAAAACGAGCCGTCGCAAGAACTGGACGCCCCCATAATCTTATCTACCTTTGTTTTTATTTTAGCACAGCTAGATAAATATGCAAGACTGCGAATGATTCAATCTCTAATTCCTAATTTCTAATAAATGCCTAATGCATAATGTCCAATCACTCGATATTCCTCTTTAATGAATTAGTTATTGCATTAAAAATAAGATTTAACTCCTTTGCTTCCTGCCACAATTTCATGGCTTCATTTTTGCAGGATGGTACAGCAATAATAATCATTCTCAGCCAATGTTTTGTTTCTCTAGCTTCTTTTTTGCAAATCCCAATTTTGTGCTTAAAATCTTTTCTTGACTCAGCGTCATCAGCTTCGCAATAATTTGCCCCGACATTTGTGCCTGATTTTACTAATTGGGTAATCAGGGGTAGCGTCACTGGACTTTTAGGCATGTCATTTGTGAATTTTATTATCTGCTCTCCAAGTTTCGCAGTCCTTTCCTCTAGATCATATTTATTAATTTTTCCATTGGTCATTGGGATTTGATAAGAAATTAGATATTAGGAATTAGAGATTTAAAAAAGGCATCGCCTAGGACGCCTCAAATAATCTTTTTGTGTTGTACTTATATTTTATCAAACAGAGCCGTTTTGTCAATTATACTATTCCCAAAATTTAGACACTTCAATTATCTGATCCAAATACTCCTGTGATAACTCGCCCTCATATTCTCCCGCTTTGCTTCTCCAGTCATTATAAAATCCCCATTCCTGCCAACTCCAAACCGCCAAATATTTGCCCGAACAAATAAAATCACTTGAATACTCTCCTTCAATAACTACTAACTCATCCATACCATCACCATTTACATCTTTAAAGTTAAATTCGCAGTTCGGCCGAGACAAGTTTGAAGACTGCCAAATAGGTTGAATTTTCTGATCTTTAAACCCAAAAACAAAGAAATGATTTTTTACACTTTTATCCTCCTCTGATACCCAAAACGGTTTGGATGTTCCGTATGATCCTGATTTCCAGACTGAAAGCGCTATTTCCATTTGACCATCGCTTGTTGTATCAGCAATTTCAAAATGATCAACCCACCATTCAGATGGTGTTTGCCACAATTCCTCCCCTGCTTGGGTAACAGTCAATCTGCCACTGCTAAGAATATAAGTTTCCGGCAAGTGGTCGCCCGAAACGTCTTCTTCTATATATTGATCATCGGATACAGCATGCTCCAAAAAAATATCAAAAGGTATAGCCTTATTTTTTACGTTTGATCCGCTCCAAAATCTGTATGTCACAACCCCCGCCACGACAACAAGTATGGCGCTAAGTACGATAATTCGCTTTTTTGACATTATTATTCCGTCTGACTGAGAAACATTTCCTGCCAGTCTGGGCGCTCAGGTACTTCATCAGAAACCAATAATTCTCTCCATTTATCATCCGTCAACCGATCATTAAGCGGCCAAGGAAATTCGTAATAAGAGAACACACCGCCTTTTGCAATTTTTATCACCCCCTCAACTTCAACCAGAACGTAGATATTATCAACTTTTCCGACTCCTACTTCCAGCACATCCCCATTCGGGTCTGTTGCAACGTCAGCAATCACTGCCGCCGGATTGTCTGTGAGAAACTGATCCGCAGTCTTTCCTGCGACTTCCATATCAGCTTTGTTCACTTCCAGCCAAAAATGTTCCAGTTGCCCGCCATAAGACCGGATCAACTCATATTCATCTTCTGTTCTGGATTCATTGTTCAATTCTTTTTCGGAAATTGTTTTAAGCGAAGTAGCAAGCGTCTCCATAAGGGTAAGATTTTCTGACATACTTTCGCTGATTAGACCGCGCAGTTCAAGTCCTTCTCGCGTCATTTTTGTTAATGAGGCAAGACGACCGAAAACTTCCGGTCTCGGTTCTACATATCCCCTATCATCATATTCCGGTATCGGGCCTCCTCCTAATTCAGCATAAGCTTGTTTTGCATACAGGATTGTATCATGCTTTAATTCTGCCCAACTTCCCAGAAATGATTGCAGATCTTTTCTGACCCATGATTGGTTTTGCATGAATTCTGGGTAACCTTCATCAACCGGTTCCGTTAGTGGTTTAATTGCATATAACCAACCCCAATATAAATTCTGTGTCCAGATAGTTTGGTCTAAACCTACAATATACTTTTTCAATAAATCCATGTTTTCTGGGTATCGATAATATTCTGTTTCACCCAAATCGTCTAATATAGTATAAGCTTCGTCTGACCCAAATGCAGCAGGGATATCCAAACCATTAGGAAGCATCCTAGAATCAGGAATTAGTCCTCCGCAGTCTATGGTTCCTCTTTTATTCCCCACATCCCTACAAATCAGCCTCTGGATAATTGAAGCGTCAAGAGTAAATCGCTGGCCCATGAATCTAAACCCTATTATTTGTGTATCGCGATCGGGCTCAATACTAGCCTGGAATACTGGGATTGAATTGATCTTTGGTGGGGATATTTCTTGGATAGCAACAAATAGATCTGAAAAGGCTGAACTATTGCCTGCCAATTCAGATACTGCTGATACAGCACCGTATTCATCATCGATGAGCGGCTCTAATTCCTGATAAGTTATATCATCGCTCTGACCAACAAAGAAGTTGGTTGGCTCATAGATTGACTGCCATAAAGATGAAATATCCGAATCTGAAAGCGCTTGAGTAATGAGAATTGCGGAAGCTGCCTCGTCTGCATTGCTGAATCGGTATGTCATGCGTCCCAGCCACATCATTGATTTAAAATATTTTTCCAATTCCTCCGTCCTATCATAATGACCTCTTGGTATGTATTGTGAATAGTCCTCTAAAAGGAGGCTAGGCATCTCCACATCCGTCGGATTTGTCAGACCAAGTTCTTCCTCTCTGCCTAGGTTTACTACAATAGCATTTTCAATTCCCGCCTTCTCTTCTATTAATTTTAATTCCCCTTCCACTTCTGTTTTAACGATTGAAGGTATTTCTACAGTAGGATCAAGCAGTCTACTGGAAACGGCAAATAGTCCTACATTTCTTTTAGCAGAATTTTGCCAATCAGTATTTTTGAGAATCTCATACTGTTCCTGCGAGACATTCAACATTGTAGCGTTTAATGATTTTAAATTTTCAATCAAATAACTTTCTTCTGTTTGTCTCAGTAAATGATCAAACAGCAGATGGTAGTTATGCAAAAGAGAATCAACAGTAACAAAACTTGGTCTGTAGTTATATCTGTTCTGCTCATAGACAGAAAAGAACTCATCACCCCATCCAGGTTCTACAATAAACCCTTCATCCAGCAACTGTGCCTTCTGATTTGTACCACTGAGCAAGTATGATACTTGATCAAAATTATTCACATTGGAAAAATCTTCCGCCACGTCAATTGCAGGAACCTGCGGGTCGACATCCACTATCACCGGTTCATACTCGGCAAAAGACGATGCCAGAGCTTCGGGCGTTTTCAGCGAATCAACGAATTTAGTGTCTTGATTAGTGTTTGATGCGTTTGTATTGGTTGCTACCGTAGTATTCGTATTATCCGTAGCATTTTCATTTACTATATAATAAGCACCAAGACCGAACACTACTATCAGTATAATAAGCCATATAGTATTGGAACGTTTATTCATATGTTTTGCTATTAAGTATTATGCCTTCATTATAGCAAATTTTAGAATAAAAAATCCACCACTCTTGTTTTTGGAGGGTGGATAACCAAAAAGTCGGGGCTATTTATTTTGCCATGTTTTGCTCTGTCTTACTAAAAGCTCCTTTGCCCTCATAGGCTCTGCCATTATTTCTTTTACCACCTTCTCTGTACGAACAGACTGAGATCCTTTAACTAAAATCAAATCGCCCTCTTTAATTCTCTCCTGCAAAAATCTTCCGGCCTCGTTTGAATTAGAAAATTCAAACACTCTATCCTCAGGCATATTATTTTTTTTAGCTGCTTTTGCAATCATTTTTCCTTTCTCACCAATCGTCACCAAAATGTCTGCAACCCGTGCCACATATTGACCCACCTTTTCGTGACCCTCTTCTGTATATGTCCCCAGTTCCGCCATGTCTCCCAATACTGCATATTTTCTTTTTCCTTCTTCCACATGAAGAGTTTCCAAAGTTTTTATTGCCGCAATAGTCGCGACCGGTGAGGAGTTATACGAATCATCAATTATCGCCGTTCCCTTAATTCCTGGAATCAAATGCATTCTACCGGGTGGCGGAGTGTATCCTCTCAAAACTTCTGCTATATCTGCTATATTAATATCATAAATAGTTCCCACTGCAGCTGCACACAATGCAGAATATATTTGATGTCTTCCTAAAACCTGCGATAACACAATAGGCACCACGCTTTCTTTATAATGTAGTTTAAAGCTGACACCAGTGATAGGTTCTCTCTCACCTATTTCCACGTGATCAGCGATAGAAACATCACTGGCACGAATATCCGCTTGTTCCACAAACCCAAAAGAGATTATTTTAGCATTTGTTTTTGTTTTTAATGGATACACATGTATATCGTCCCGATTCAATACAGCAATTCCTTCTCGAGAAAGATGTTTAATGATATTAGATTTTTCATCTATTAGCTCATCAACATTTTTAAAAAATTCCAAATGTACTGGCCCTAAAGAGCCAATAGCTGTGATTATCCCAATTTTACATGGAGCCATCTCTACCAAATATTTAATATCTCCCGGATGATCAGCTCCCATTTCTATAACCAACTTTTCTGGATACTTTTTGCTTCTAAACAAAATTAACCAAAAAGCCTTCAAGAATATGACAATCCAAATAAATATGTTCTTGTTACCAGATTCAGATCCGATAATGGTAAGTGGCACACCAATTTCATTGTTGTAATTTTTTATGTTTTTTCGAACTCTGAACTTCTTTTCTAATACTGCAGATACTACTTCCTTTGTAGAAGTTTTTCCCACACTTCCAGTAATTCCAATTACTTCCGGCTTATATTTATTTAAAATCCGCTTGGCCAAGTATCTTAATTTTTTTTCTAGAATTTTCTTTAACATAGTTATTGAATCGTAATTGCTAATCTAATGCTTCTTATTACTGATTACTATTTTTGCTTTCTTTAATGCAAGGATGAGTAGTCTTTTATTTCCGGGATGAAGGTGTTTGGATATACCTTGCTGACTAGGGTGTGGCGCATCAAATATCTTAATACCTTTACGAATATTCAGGATATTTTTATAAAAAGCAGTTTGTGCTGTTTTTCCAAGAAGTATAATTACTTGAAGTTTGGTAAGTGATTTAAGAACATGTTCAAGTTCTTTCGCACCATTCTTTAGCATTTCTGTGTTTGGTCTTGATATTCGCATTCCACTTCCAACATACCAAGGTACAATATTCCAATGAACTAGCTGTGACCTTTCCAGCCCAACACGTTCTCTAAGAACAAACATGTTTTCGGCAGTTGGATCATTATTGTCAGTTGAAACAAATCCACTTGCAGATGTTGTTCCACTCGCTTTTCCACCCGGCGCTTCCCCAACTAAGAGTATTTTGGCGTTTACTCCTCCATCAAAAGGATCAAACCACGGTATGTAGAAATCCTCACCACGGGATTCTTGTAATGTACGAACATACTGATTTAACTCCCTAACATTATTTTCATCTATATAATTTGTCCGAAAAAGAACTGCTGTTGGATCTTTGAAACTCCTTGGATTCGCTGGTGTTCGCATTATTATTAGTCTACAATAAATGGTCTATTTATACTTGAGGTGACTATCCGCTTAGGCGAGCAAGCTCACCACCTACTCCCATATATCATAATTCCTTATTACTTGCATCAATTCTTTTCCTCTCTTTTTTTGTACATTTTGATTTACTGGATTCCCGGGTCCCCAATCGCCTAGCCGCTGCTAGGTAGCGGGGCAGACAGGCCCGAAGCTGACAAGCACTATACTTCCTGTCATTCCGGAATGTGCCGGTAGGCGGATATTCGGAATCTAGAAGTTACTACTAGAATAGTGCAAGACAAGAAAATATGCTAAATAATTCACAAAGGGTTTTCTGGAGATCATGTCCCGTCCCTATTATTCACTCTACCTCATCAGGAGGTATTTGATAATAGTCAACTAAAAACTTCATAATATCACCAAATAGAGGAGCGGCTGATGATGCAGCCCAAGGGACATCTTTTGGTTCATTAATTTTTGTTAGCACCACAAATTCTGGCTCATCTACAGGGGCAAACCCGACAAAAGTATCATTATGCCGAGTTGATTCATATCCCACTCCGGTGCTTTTTGCTATTTGCGCTGTTCCTGTTTTGCCACCTACGAAATACCCGGGCACCTGTGCGTTGGAAGCATGCCCTTTATTTACTACACTTACTAACATCGCTTTTATCGTTCTGGAAGTTTCAGCAGAAATAACCTGACGAATTATTTCCGGTTCTGTTTCTACTTCAAATCCATTTTCTTTGATTACTTTGCCAACAATATAGGGTCTCATAAGATTCCCACCGTTTACAGCAACAGCATATGCATTTATCAACTGAATCGGTGTAACCGTAATCCCCTGACCATAAGAAGCAGTCGCAGCATAAATATCCCCCAAAGTTGCCAGAGAAGCTACATCTCCAGGATTTTCACCTTCAAGTTCAATTCCCGTTTTCTCACCAAACCCGAACTTTGAAACATACTGATAAAAAGCTTTATTACCAATTTCCTGTACAGCATGGATAGCACCGGTATTTAAAGAGTTTTCCAGAACATTAGTCATGGTTTGAATTCCGTATGCTTTTAGATCAGAATTGCGAATAGTATATTTTCCAATCTTCACCTCTCCAGTATCTTCATAGGTTGAAGTAGGAGTTACCGCACCCATATCAAGCGCTGCTGCCATTGCAATAGTTTTAAAAACAGAACCCGGCTCATATTGATCAGAAACGGCTGAGTTTATAAACACTTCTATATTTTCAACTTCTGAATAATTATTAGCGTCATATTCCGGCGCATTGCACATAGCAAGTATCGCTCCCGTAGAAGGATTCATGACTATTGCGCTTCCTTCACTGGCGCCATGTCTTTGTACAGCTTCGGCAAGCCTGTCGCACACGTAAAACTGAACAGCATGATCAATTGTTAGTATGATGCTATTTCCATCTTTAGCCTCTTCCAACAAAGTATTGCCAACAGTTATCCATCTACCACCGGCATCTTGCTCTGTTTTTAGGAATCCCTGTTCTCCTGCCAATTCCTCATCAAAGTAGCCCTCGATTCCATATTGACCAATTCGTTGATCATCACTGAACCCAATAAAACCAGTTAAGTGGCTAAATGTTTCTTTTTCTGGGTAGTAGCGCGTGCGTTCAGTTGTGGCATCTATTCCAGGAAGATTTAATTGTTGGAGCTCTTCCCATTTTTCATCAGATACATTGTGTTCGATCGGTTCGTAAATATCATCTTCTTTGGAAAGTCTTCTCAATAATTCTTCCTCCTCTAAATCAACATAAGGCAATAGTTTTTCCGAAACTTCTTCTGGATTTTCTATCTGCTTCGGAATAGCAAATACCAAATTTACATCCAAATTGGTTGCCACTGAATGCGGTTCTTTAGAATAGTTATCATAGGCTAATATCTCACCACGATCAGGAAGTAATAACTGAGAAATAGCATGCTGCCCCTCAGCCAGCGCTTCATAAAAACCGTGTTGCAGAACTTGCAGGGAAAAAAGTCTAACAACAATTGCTACAACAAATACAGTGAAAACTGCAACTAGAAAATGGATACGGCTGAACTTTTTCTTCTTTCGATCAGAAGAAGCTCTACCGTAATTTTGCCGTTTTGTTGCTTTCGAATATCTTCTGACGTTCATTTTAGTATTAAATCTTTTAACAAAGAAAGTCCCTCTGATTTAAGCGGGACCCATAACAATAGCAATAAAAAACTTACACAATATATGTGTTCTATTCTCCTAATGCTACTTCAGACGGAGGAATGATTACATAATCCACTCTGCTAACACCGACCAGTTCAAGATCTTCTGACGCCTCTTTAATTGTTCTCAGTGACTGAAGCTCTGAGACTTGCAGGTCTAGCTTTTTGTTTTCTCTTTGCAGCTCTTCTGCCCGCTGGGAAAGGTCTTTAATTACAAATCCTCCAGTTGAAACACTGTTTACTTGAACCAAATAAACAAAACCAACCAAAACAGTCAGAGCAACCACGACCATGCGAATGCTAATATTTCCTAGTCGAACTTTCTTCAACTTGCTTTCTTTTTGAAGTCGTTCCCTCTTGCATTTAGTTGTGAATCGGGTAAATTTTGTCATTGGTTTGTTATATTTTTTCCGCGACGCGGAGCTTTGCGCTCCGCGCGCGGTAGTTTTGTTTTGTTTCTTCCAATGAAGGTGTAATTACCTTCTTGGTTAATATAGTAAGCTGCTTCTTATGAGCACAGCGACAAACAGGAAATTCCGGCGGACATAGACAACCTTTAGATTCCTGACGAAAGAATTGCTTTACAATTCTGTCTTCCAAAGAATGAAAGGAGATTATTGCTATTCTGCCCTTTGGCGATAAAATGTTCAGTGCTTGCGGAAGCATCCGGCGCAAGCTGTTTAGTTCGTCATTTACAGCGATCCTCAGTGCTTGAAAAGTTTTGGTTGCCGGGTGAATTCTTCTCGGTTTTGGTTTATTGCTGTAAACCTTTTCAATTATCTCAACGAGCTCATTTGTTTTTGCAATATGTTTGGTTTTTCTAGACCTTACTATCTCTCTTGCAATTAACCTGCTATGTCTTTCCTCGCCGTAGTTTTGTAAAATATTTACTAATTCTTTTTCCGGCCACTTATTAATTATTTCTTCTGCGGTAAGCTCCTGATCGGGGCCACCAAACCGCATATCTAAAGGCCCATCAATTTTGAAAGAAAATCCTCCGCCCTTTGACTTGAGCTGAAATGAAGAAATACCAAGGTCAAGTAAAATGCCGCTAATTTTATGTATCCTGGACTGTTCATACGTGACTCGCTCTATTTTTGAATAATTAGATTGATAAAGTAAAACTCTATTTTTGTATTTTTTTAAACGCTTCTTTGACTGTTTGATCGATTCTGGATTCATATCGAACCCGATAAGTTTTCCGTCAGGGCCAGTTCTTTCTAAAATCTTTTCGGCATGACCACCAGCGCCTATAGTTCCATCTATGAAATTCTGATTTGGTTTTGGATCAAGGTACAAAATAACTTCTTCCAGGAGGACAGATGTGTGAAGAGGATTACTATCCTCCTTCTTCACTTTCTGAAGAATCATTGCTTAAACATCCAATTCCTCAAGTTTTTCTGCTATGTCTACTGCGCTTTTTTCAGTTCCCTGCTTGTATTTCTCCCAGTTTTCCTCATTCCAGATTTCAATTCGGTTGTATAATCCTGCTACAACTACCTTCTTGCTGATAGTGGCAAACTTTCTCAAATAATCCGGAATTACCACTCTCCCCTGTTTATCAACCTCTACATCCATCGCTCCGGCAAACATCAGCCTAGAAAAAGCACGGGAGTTTGATTTGCTGACAGGAAGTTTTGCCAATTTTTCCGCCATCTTTTCCCATTCTTCCTTTGAATACAAAAACAAACAGTTATCCAGACCTCTGGTTACGACAGCCCCTTTGGCAAGATCATTGCGAAACTTGATAGGAATCGCCAATCTTCCTTTGTCGTCTACTGCATGTTGGTATTCGCCGATAAACATATGATTTTGAAGTGTATTAAAAACCTCTGTTATTTGCTTATTTGTTCACAAAAGCCAATTTTTATTTGAACGGAGCGGATTTCAAGTGGTTTGTGCGTAGTTATCCACAGATTTCCTTACTTATCCCCACTTTCATCCACTTTTCACCATATGTTTCCATTCTACACCACTTTTTGCCTCAGGTCAACAAGTGGATAACTGTTAAAACATAAAACAGTCCCCTTTTCAAGGTAATATTGGAGTATTAAATAGGGTTAGTTTTACTTTACCAATTATAGTTTAGGGGTCATGGTCTCCAGAAAACCCTTATACAGTAAATAAAATACTTGCGTATCTTTCACTATCCCTTTAGTAATCTTTCTGGATTCCGGATATTCGCCTTCCGGCCCGCTTCGCCATAATATAAGCGAGGCGAGCGAATTCCGGAATGACATGTGCATAGTATTTGCCATATTCAGTTGTCATTCCTATTCTACCTGTCATTCCTGCAAAACCTGTCCTCAACTTCTGGCGAATTCCGGAATGACACAGGGACGTTAATATGTCATTTCGAGCGAAGTCGAGAAATCCATAGACTTCCCCGCCTCGACTTGTGGTTGTTCATCGACGTGAGGCAGATCCACTATGGTCGAAGTGATCATTTGCTAAATAAGCATCAAAGAAAAAAGGACCATCCTTGGTGCGAATAAGTTTGGTCCATCGAATATGTTAGAAATAAAGATCAAAATATCGGTCGTGACTAGTCTACAGGCATACCCATTACATCCGCCGGATCACCAGCCAGGTCTTCGTGGAACACAGGCAGCTTTTTGGTGCACGAGCACTTGAATCCAGCCATGTCCTGTACATCCAGCATGGCAGTCACGAACAGATCAGCCAGAAGAGGCTTCCGTAAGTTCATGATCCGGGCAACTTCTTCGCCGTCCACATCATGTTCCACGTCCGGCGTGTCCGTGACCACACAAGCCACTGCCAGATGCATGCTGTTCTGACGAGCGTAGTACGCCTCTGGTGTTACCGTCTGCATACCGAGCAGATTGAAGATGCCATGACGGGTAAATTCAACGATCTCGACCGGAGTCTCGTACAGCGGACCCGTAATCGCGCAAGCCAGCACGCCACCGAATTTCACCTGTTCGTTCTCCTGAAGCAGTTGCTGGAGATGCCGACAGAACAAGCCGTTGGCTGACCGGTGGAACGCCGTGGGATGCACATAGCGATCCTTGACAGAGTAACTCCACACTCCCCGAGTGAAGTCCTTCACGTCATGGGGGACCACAATATCCCCCAATTCCAAACCGTCCTGGACGTGACGGGTATTGTGTAAACCGCCGACCGCGGATGTGCTGAAGATGTACTGGATGTTGAACACACTGGGAAAAAACTGGTTCACCTTCCAAAGAGCATACATGTATGCTCGATGGTCCAGCTGATCCGCCTGACGAAAATTGCCGGTTGAGTAGTGCCGGTCAATCGCCACGAAGGCAAGGTCACCGCGCCGGACGATGGTGTACATCACTTCATCGCCGTAGGGCGTCTTAATGCTCCGGTGTCCTCCAGTTTTGAATCCCAGATCTCCGAACAGTGTACCCATACCGGTTCCACCGATAAAGGCACAGGTGATTAATCGTGACATTTTGAGGTCCTTCCTGAATGTACGGACTTTCCGCACGCTACTCTTGCTGCTCGATCTGACTGCCAGCACCGTCTCTTTGCTCATCTGTCCTTCCGCTGAAAATAACAGCTAGGATTATTGCAATCCACACAAGACAAGCAAGCATGGTACTATCACTCATCGGACCATTCTCCTGATTATCAGCAGTTCTTCTTCCGATCTTCTTCCTTTTTCTGCGAGTCACTTTGCCTCCTTCCTAAGGCTCATTTTCAATGATCCATCAGTGGATACGGTAATTTACCTTACGAAAAAATTAGTTTGTTGTCAATTCTGTTGAATTTCTGATTCTAACAAGATCAATATATTCAGACAAATTTAAAGGGGCAGAAATACCGAAGTAGCTGCCCCTAAAACCGACCGAAGTCAGTCGCAGGTTAACCTGCTAGACGTCCACGCCCATCTCTTCCTGGTCCCGATCGGACAGGAAGGAGAAGTCGCTGATGAACATCAAAATGATGTGCAGAAGAGTCCTCATCATGTTCCTCCATGGAGGATGAATGGATCAGGTGAAATCCCCAATCCGGTGGTCGACATAGAAAATAGTCTTGCATTTATACATGATTGTTTGAGGATACACATACAAATGCAAGACCATTAAAACCCTTAATTTCTCTCCTCTATTTTATTGTCAACGAGGCATTATATACCTACAGACGTGTTTTGTCAACCCCTGCGCTTCTTCGTAAGAGTAGAATAAAAATTCGAGTAAAAAGTAAAAAACAGGAAAGTAAGCTCTCCACCTACTTGATAAGAAAACTTATCCAGATAGATTCAATGAGTTTTGGCTAATTGCTAGACAAAATTGAATTTTTAAAATACTACCTTTTTTTCGGCTTTGTGATATTTGGTGCTCTACCATAAAATGGTTCAACAATTTGAAAGTTTTTGGCCTTTGCCAATAGAGCTTTCCCTTTTTTTACCAGCATATCATCAGACTTAAAATCAGTTGCTTTTATACCTACTACTTTTATGTTCAGAGCATATCCGAGCGTATTGGCAACTACTACACCAATTCTCAAGGAGGTGAAAGGGCCCGGCCCTGTTACCACCGCTATCCCTTCCAGTTCTTTGGTTTCAACTTTTCTTTTTGTCAGAAATACACTTATATGTTTCAGCAAGGTATCAGTCCTGTTGAATCCTGTTGCAAAAGAATGATTAAAAATTCTTTTACCATCATCTAGTAACAAAGTTGCCTCCTCTGCTTGTGAGGTGTTAATAAATAGAATCATTGCTTAATTTTGTTATTTTTTCTTCTTTTCTGTTCCCATTTACGAACCGTTGTTTCGTCCATACCAAAATAGTGGCCAATTTCATGATGTACAACTTCCCGCACCAGCTTTCGAATATTCTCCGGGTCTGTTCCGGCCAGCTGTTCTATTTGCTTCTGGAAAATTGTGATTTTATCCGGCAGCACCGATCCATAATTCACTCCCCTTTTTGATAACGGTATACCCTGATATAAACCGAGCAACATTCCCCGATAATTGATTCCATGTTCTTTTATCGTAGCTGGCCTGGAATCCTCCTCAACCACAAAAGCCAGGTTCTCTATCCGTTTGCGCAGACGTTTCGGAACTTCTATAATCGCGTCTGTAACCATCTTTTCAAAAATTTCCTTATTCATACTCAATTCAGAAAGCCCACATTAGTAGTGAGATAGCCGTCAGAAAAATCAGGGCGTATATCGCATATTGATACAGAAGCGCAAAAATATTCGGATTCTTTTTTACTATCTCAAAATCTGTTACATATACTGTTTCACATGAATTATCACCAGTGTCTTCCCTGATTGTGCTGGTTCCTCTACTGAAGATTATTGAGCTGTCTTCCTCGGAGATAATACTATAGCTACTGATGTATCCCTTAAAATGTATCTGATCTCCTATTTGAGCCTCTTTTATTTTATCGGCCAATGATTCATCAGCAGGAATCAGATGATTGTTAGCTATTTCTGATTCGTTAAAGTTTCTATAATCTTCATATGATTTGAAATTCCAGAAACAAGTGAATTCGCCATGAGAATACTTGCCCTTTAAGTACTTCCCCTCTGTTGCATTCCCACCCCAGACTACGCATAAGTCTTTGGTATTAAGCGGATCATCTTTGTGAAACTGATCATACCAGACATCGCTATCATAACTTGCAACCACCAGTCCATACAGTTCATATGAATACAATGGATCCACCTCCCCTATTGACCCATCTAAAGGAATAGTAATTGTGTCTTTATTAATCTCTTTTTGAATTGGTATCTGAGCTACTTCATCAACAAGTTCATTTTGACTGGGTAAGCTATTGCGCAGAAAAAAAAGAACAGCAAAGACTACTAAAATTGCGATAAATAATCTGTGAACTGTTTTTTCTAAACGGTGCATATTTTTACGCAGCTTCGTCTCTTTTTTCTAGATTCCTTCCACGAAGAGCAGTAAGTTGGTCAATAAGTTCAGTTACCGTGTTATCGCCCTGACCGGCCTTATCCAATTTATCAAGTACATTTAGCGTTTCTTCAACATCCATCTCATTGAATAGTCGAGCCGCTTCTGGTCTTCTATCTTTTGGTACTTCAAATTCATTCATATTGTTTATACTAATGATTATATATGCAGTTTAGCACTTATTTTGAAGTAAAATCAAACCCACATCTTGGCCCTGTTAGAGAAAATTCCCTAATGGGGTTGACAAAATACAGTAAATAGTATAAGATGATCAACCTGACATATTTTCATATTTTGTCAGGTTGCCCAACAACGGGCATTCCCTGAACAAGGAGGTGTCGTCTTGAGACGACTCAATGTCCTGCTCGCGCTCGTCGTGCTCGGGATCATGCTGATCCCGCCGCTCACAGCGAGCGCCAACGAGTTCTCTTCAATACAATCGATCTCCGCAACGATCCCGACGATCACCACCCTGGACGCCAACGCCGGCGCCGAGGGCCTCGGCCTCACGAGCTCTTCCGCCGCATATGTGAACGACGGCGCGATCTCCGCGACGGCCGGCTTCGTCATCAACACCTCCGATACCCATTTCTACCTGCGGGCGAAGGGATCTCGTAACTACGTCGGGGTTCTTCCCGCCAGCGCTTCGGCGCTGATGGTGAACTCATACGTGGAATTGAGCATGAGCAGTTTCGATGTGACGGCCAACTATACGACGACGGCCACCCTCGCCGGCGCCACCGGCACCTGCACCTGGCACCCCCTGCGGTGCTAATGACGAGTCGCGGCTCCCTATTTGGGAGCTCATGCGCTCGCCCCCATCGGTTCAACTGGTGGGGGTATTTTTTTAGTGCTTTCTGGTTATGGCAACTTGACACCGATATCCATTTATAGTAGTCTAAAAAATCAATCCGATTTGTGGATTGAATAGTCGCCCTTAAAAATCCTACCTCTGAGGAGGTCGCCATGACTCGCCAGCCCAACATAAGTGCCACTGACATCGGCAGCTGGATCTGGCGACTGTCAGATCTTGGAAACACAGTTGTCAGGAACATACAAAGGTCGCAACAGCGCGATCAAGAGTCACTTCGCAAAGCCATTGGTTTCGCCGGAGGCGACACCATTTTTGCTATCGACCGGGAAGTGGAACCTCTAATTCTGGTTCAGATCAATAGCTGGTTAAGATCAGGTGATCTTGACAAACTGTTTCCGCTAATCCTGATATGCGAAGGATTAGGCGAGAATGGTATCATGTGTTTTGGTCCGAAAGAATCGAAACCTAAGTGGCGATTGATTATTGATCCAATCGATGGCACTCGCAATATCATGTATGACAAGCGGTCTGCATGGTTTATT
This sequence comes from Patescibacteria group bacterium, assembly GCA_018825385.1. Classification (GTDB taxonomy): domain Bacteria; phylum Patescibacteriota; class Patescibacteriia; order UM-FILTER-42-10; family UM-FILTER-42-10; genus JAHJEX01. The sequence continues at coordinate 14,223 of JAHJEX010000056.1, read as the reverse complement.
GCTGCCGTTGCTCCAAATCTGGGACCCGAAACCAGTGTTGCAGATGCTGTTGTCTCTATGATGCTTGAAATTCCACCCAGTCGCCAAACTGCAAGATCCATCTTTATTACTCAAAGCAACGCTAGAGGCATTCGGACACTCCAGAAAGACATAAATAGTGAAACTGTTTCTAAAATCAAGGCTGTTCCTAGTACAGCCACCAGTTTGCAGTACGGTTTTGCCCAGGTTGCTAACTTCTTTCCTGGCACTAAGGTACTAGCTTCTGAGTTAATGGAACGGATTGTTTCCAAAACTCTGGGCGATCAAGAAGAAGGATCTGCACTAGTCTTTGAGGATCAGTACATCTCGACCGCCGGTCAGATGGTTGAGTTGATATTGGGACATGATCGTTTCTGCTGTGATCTTCGTCCACTGTTCTACCAGATTCTAGAAAAAGAGACCAACCAGAAAGTGCGCGGTCTAGAATGTCACCCATATGATGTTGCAGGGATCACAATCGCTCAGAAAGCTGGTGTAATCATTACTGATGGGCTAGGCAATGAGCTTTGTCCACCAATGGATGTTCATACTCCCGTACACTGGTGTGGCTATGCCAACAAGTCTCTGCGTAGGCAGATCGAACCGGTGATACTGGAATGGCTTCGAGAAAAGGGTATTTTCTAGCCCAACCTTTCAACTCGCTTGGAAGGTTTTTTTATACTCAAAAACCGCTCGGGAGATCCACGCGGTTTTTGATACTTTATTTATCTTCAATAATTATAACTCTGTTAAATTCTTTAGTTAAACAAAAAACACCAATTAAGTAAGGCGAATTTTATTTATAGGCTATAAAACCGTAGATCTGGCCTGCCGTCCGAAGCTTTAGCGAAGGATGGAGCTGGGCACTATCTACTATCATCTGCCCTGAGCGAACGAAGTGAGTCGAATGGGGAACTTATTTCAGAGATAGTTTTGAGGAGTTTTTTATTCCTGATTTACAAGTAGACTAATATTAGCTACCATTATTACATAAATTACTAATTCAAAAATATGCCTGAATTTAAAGAGCCCAACGCTACTTCTACTAGTCAAATGGGGCAAGGAGAAGCTAATGAAGCTATAGAAATATTTGAAAACCTGATCGAAAAACTTGATGCAATAAAAACTGCCTTATTAGAAGATGATTCTGAACGATATAAAAAATTAATGCTCACAGAGCCATATGCCGGCTCTCTTACTGCAGGCGGAATTCAAAGACTTGAAAGAGTAAATGGACAACTTAGAAAGACTCAATCGAATATGGGTTTACCAACTCTTTTCGAAATTGGTCCAAAAATAGTTAATGATACTGAGATAGAAAAATTGAAAAAACATTACGAAAAAAGTGGTCTAGATCCTGAGCAATTATCTCGTCTAGAAATTGCTGTAGATCAAGCTAAGGCAGTATGGGAAGAAATTATCAGTAGTATTTTCCCGGCAGGGCGTCCCACACTAATTTACAATAATGAAACACTAAAATATCATAGAGGTGGTTCTCTTCCATATAAACAACAAGCTTCTATTGATTTACAAGAACTTGAAATTATAGCGTCACTTGCTACTCAATCAGAAAATTTTGAACGATTTAAATATAAATCTGGCAGGAGTAGCAAAGAACAATACACCCTTCGACAAGAATTTACTGATTGGTATCTTGCTCAAGAATTCACCCGCAAAGATGAAATAGCTACAATCATAGATTCTTATAAAGAGCGTGAAGAAGAACTTCATTCTCAGCAAGAATAAAAGCACTCTACCAAAAGAGCACCCTAGTGGGGGTATTTTTTATACTCAAAAACTGCCTACTAACAGGCAGTTTTTTATTTTAAGCACTATTTATTTATTCACTAACTCCTTTACTTTCTTCACTACTTCTGCCGGCGTATTATCAGCTTTAGCAATAAAGGCAGCCGCTCCCAGATCCTCACTTAACATACTATGGCCACCTTCTTTTAGATTAGTGAGTACAACTATTGGAATATCTTTCGTTTTTTCATCTCTTTTCAAAAGTTTAATAGCATCGTACCCGCTCATCTGGGGCATTACAATATCCATAGCAATTAAATCCGGTTTTTCTTTTGCTACTACATCTACTACATCCTTTGGCGGATGATCAAATATCACAATTTCAAACCCTTCCTTTTCAAATTTGCTTTTGTACATTTCGGAAATTAGCAGGTCATCTTCGAAAATTACAATTTTTTTCATTGTTTTATTAGTTATTTATTCCTTACTGTTTTCTTGTGTTTCGTCTACAAATGTTCTTTGCTTCATTTCCTGGTCCATAAAAAAGGTAGCACTGGTATCATTACCAATCATTTTCAGTTTTTGAACATTTTCATCCGCATTTGCTTCTTCTTCCACTTGTTCATCTATAAACCATTTAAGCATGCTCTCGGTGGCAGGGTCTTTTTCTACTCTGGCAAGCTCTACTAGATTGTTAATCATTGCGGTCACTTTTTGTTCATGCTTAAAAGCTTCCTCAAAAGCGGCCAGCGGGGTATCCCACTTAGCTTGTGGCTGATCAATTGCCATCAAATCTGCTCTTCCCCCTCTATCCAGAATATAATTATAGAATTTCATAGCGTGGGTAACTTCTTCCTGAGCTTGTACTTTCATCCAATTTGCGAATCCGGCCAAATTTTTATCTGTAAAGTCTGCTGACATAGCCATATACAAGTAGGCTGAAAAAAGTTCGGCATTCACCTGTTTGTTTAATGCTTCTCGCATTTTATCTGTTAACATATTTTCTTTAATAAATAATTATTAAACACCAGTATCTATAATTCCACCAATATATAATTCTTCAATTTTTTCCCGTATTGCTGTAAACCCTTCAGGACATTCACCATAGCAGCTGACTATTTCAATTTCGTCCTCAGTCGTAACAACAATTGTATATGTATTTCCATCTACAAGGCTTTCATCTTTGTATTCCCCTTCTAATTCATAAAAACCGGAACTACTGATTAAATTCACAAGTCCCGCATATTCTTCCTGGGTAACAGTAGTTGAACTTGTTTCTACTTCCTGATCAAGCGTGTTTAGGCCTTCATAGTTAATTTCACCACTCTCAGTAATGGAAATAGTAATGCGCGATAACGGAGTCAATTCTTCCAACTGAACACTGGGACTATTGAGAATCTGCTCTACCTCCCCTCCTGGACACAGGTCTGTTGGTTTAGGAGCACTGGGGACACCATGTTCTACCCACACCCCATTGTCACAAATCCAGGTATCCTCATCACAGCCGATAATAAAGCGTAAAACAAGCCATGCACCAGCGATGGCAAGAATCACTATTACAGCAATGGTAGTTTTTTTGTTCATTAATATGTATTATAGCAATTCTGCGTAAATTGCCAATTCTGGCTCTTGACTACATTCCAGAATAATTCTATTGTTACAGACTATCCAATCGTTCTTCCACCCTAGAGAAAGTGGGGTATTATGTCTAAAGGGCGCAGAAAATACAGACGCCGCATGTGCATTGCTCTGAATCGCCTCGGCCTGACCGCCGAGGAAAAGAGGAAAGAGCTGCGCCGCCTCGCGGAATGCGGTCAATCTGGCCAGTATGTTCTTCCCGAAGGTAGGGCAAAGAGGCAAAAATCTCTCAAAGGGCAGCCCGATCTGACCTTGCGGGAGTACAATCTCCTCAGCCGAACACAATACCGCGACGGGGCATGTTCCAAGTGCCGCTACTACCCCAACCCCACCCGAACCATTCAGGTTGGAAACCGGCCGTCGGTACAGGTGGTCATCTGTAGTCAATGCGGAAATAAAATGCGCCCTTATCGATATTATTAATGGGAGCATCTTATCCGCCAGGCCATTTCCTTCAAACGGAGAGGCCTTTTTTTGTTATTCTTTTCTTTTGCGAACCGCTTTTTGCTTAGTTCTTTTCCCTTCTATTGGTATATTTTTCCTGGATAGCATGTGGCCCCCTTTTTCCTGTTCACGCAAGACATATCCTGCAATCGAATAGGTCAAAGTACCAAGCGTACCGATGCCCACCAGCATTAGGATAATTGCCATTATTCTGCCCATGATTGTCATTGGAACGATATCACCATACCCAACCGTTGTGATTGTAGTCATTGCCCACCAGAAACTATCAAAATATGACCCTACATTAGAATTGACTTCGAATTCATAATAGTGAAATGTTAGTGAACAGAAAATAATGATAGTAAAAGAAATAACACCAATGTAGATAATTTTGCTTTCTGTTGCAAACTTATTGGAATCTTTTAGTATCTTTTTAAGCCGGACCAGTCGGAATAAGCGCGCTGCCCTAAATATTCTGGCAACTCTAATACCTCTCAAAACTCTTGTTGATTCACTGGTAATAGGAATAGAAGAGATAAGATCATACCAATGAGTAATGGCATAATGCCACTTTCTCTCGGCACGAATAATACCGTATAGATACTCCGCTAAAAAAATAATAGCAATTATGAAATCAGCTATTAAAAATACTTTGTTTTGTTCTTCAGTAAGGTCCGAGCTCGCTTCAAAAATCAACAGAGCTATGCTGACAATCGCCAGCAATATCATGGATAGATCCCTGCTCAGTGATACTGATCCCTCTTTTGTTTTGTTGACCATTTTTTATTCGGTTTCTTTGTTTTCTTTTTCCTCGATGTCTTTTTTTTGAATTTCGCTGAACTTGTCGATCATGACTATGTTCTTGTTTTCCAGAATATCGTATAGGAACCGATCCGTGAGATCGCGACGGTATTTGTATTCCTTAGTAGTCATCATTGTATAGTTGATATCTCGGTTAAAGAACTTTTCAAACTTATTCATTAGCCGTGTCAGCTTTTCCCGATTTATCTTTCCCACCAGCAGTATATCGGTAGAATTATCCTGAATGCCCACGAAAAATCCAGTAAGAACCATGTATTGAATATTGCCCAGTGCTTTTATGTCCGATACCAATTTGTCCTCTAATATTACTTGGGCTTTCAAAATTAAACTTTTTAATTCAGGAAAAAGGACAAAGTTTGAGTTGGCCTGATAGAATTTCTTTTGATCTTTGTCCCTGGAAACAAGCAGACCCATATCTTCCATATTTTTTAATTCCCGTCTTACTGAGTTTATTCTCTCATCAATCACCCTGGTTATTTCTCGAACAAAATACAGCTTATCCGGCTCGGAAAGAAAAAGTCTTAATAATTTCACTCTGGTTCGTGAACCAAAAAGTTGTTCAAGCATGGATTTTCGATCCGTTATTTTTGTAACCATAAAGTTGCCTTTATTATACGTTTTTCCACAATTCATGTAAAGCATTGAAGTAAATGATGCTAAAATACCTTCCCAACTTGCGAAAAATGCAAAAATGTTCAATAATAATAAGGTATATGCAAGTGGAATATCCCCTATTTTATTCATAACTACAAAGGCATAAACAATTGAATGGCATCAAAGCAAAAATAACCAGACTCCTGGTCCATAACCCTGAACAAGGCAGGTCAACTGTAAATGTATTTGTTCCGGAAATCACCCCGCTAGAACTTCAGAACTTGGGCCATTTATTTGTGCTCACAGAGATTGATGCAAAGAGTGACATAAACAAGAAAGTGGTTCAGCTAGTTGAATCGGAACTAAAAAATCACTACTACGGATCGGACAAAATTAATGTTGAGTTAGCCTTTGAAGATGCGCTTCAAAAAACCAACAATAAACTTCATGAGCTAATCGCATCCGGTGAAAAAGACTGGGTTGATGTTTTCAACTGTATTGTCGGTGTGCATAAAGGAAGTGAGTTACACATTGCTCAACTTGGTGGTATGCATGCTTTTTTTATTCAAAAAACAAAGATTGTTGATATTGTTGATCAGGCCGGTGAAGCTGGCGGAAAAGTAAATCCTTTGAAGATTTTTTCAAATGTAATCTCTGGAAACGTAAAAGAAAATGACTCCCTACTGTTCTGCAACAATAGTCTTTTGGATTATATCTCTCAGGAAAAAATTAGAAGGATTATCACAGAGAATAGTCCTGAAGACGCAGTAAGAACTATTCAAAGTCTTTTGGGTGATAGTTCAAACGGTGCATCATTCATTGCCATAATCTTAGGAATAAAATCAGTAGAAGCAGTTGTCAGTGTAAGTGAAGATGCACAAGCAACATCTGTACTACTGAATAGAGCACAAAGAACTACTCCCGAACATTCAATGGATGGATTAATTGACCAGGAACGCAGCACTTCAGAACTACTCACGCCATCGATCTGGCCAAATATTTCAAAAGGAATAAAATCTCTTACCGGAAAAGTCAGAAACCGTATTTCAAAAAGGGAACTAACAGAAGACACGGAAGAGAAATCAGAAGTAACGAGAAAAATAAAAAACAGAAAGCCAGAGAGACAGGGATTCCTTGCTACTGTTTTAAGCTATACGATTTTGGCCGGAAAAAGGATTTTTGAACTGGCAGTGTTAGGTATCAGAGGAATTGGCGGTCTATTCAGGAAAAAAGAAACAATCCGCGGTCGTATTCGAACGCTTCCTCATAATACCAATAAAGGAACTGCCAGATTTCTAGTTCGTTTAAAGAATATGTCAAATCCTCGTAAGGCAATATTGGGAATTGCGGTATTGCTGATTGTGATATTTGCATTCAATATTGTAAACCTGGGCAAACGAGAAGATCAAAAACAGCTACGGGAAGGCTACGAGCAAGCTTTAGTACAGGCTGAAGAAAAGACCTCGGAAGCAGAAGCTGCGCTAATTTATGAAAATGAAGAAGACTCCAGGGTCCTATTGAGTGAAGCAAAGACTTTGGTGCAAAGTGTTCCGGATGAAGAAAAAGATTTTCAAAGCAAAAAAACTGAACTTTTGCAACTAATTCAAAATCAGCTGGATAAAGTCAATCATATAGTGAAGATTACAGGTCCCAATCAGGTTGCTGATCTGGCAACAGCAGGCGGAGGTCTATCCCCTGCCGGACTGGTTTTGATTGGTGATACTCTCTACTCATATGAGTCTGCAGATAATTCTATTTTAAGTGCTTCTCTGGAAGATCAGTCAGTTGCCATAGAATCAGCTGGTGCTATTGATGGTAATTTGCTAAAAGGCATTCCTCTTACTACTAACCTGTTCCTTTTATACACATCCGCTGACAATTTTTATGAATATAATATTGCTGATGCTTCATTTACCAAACGTAGTGTTGAATCAGCAAACGTAGATAAAACAATAAAAGATTTCAACACCTATCTTGGTAGAATCTATACTCTTGATACTAAAAATAACCAGATCTTCCGTCACGAAAAATCAGCAAACGATTGGGGTAGTGGTACCGCTTGGATTACAGACGATAGCTTAGATGTGACTAATGCAAACTCCATAGCAGTTGACGGTTCAGTTTATGTAGCAAAGAATAATGGTGAGGTATGGAAATTATTTGCTGGAGGGAAGGATGAAGATTTTAAGACTAGTACTATTGATCCCGCTTTCTCTAATCCGACTAAGATCCATGCAGCACCTGATCTTGATAATGTTTATGTACTGGACCCAAATAACAAACGGATTGTGGTATTAAATGAAAACGGCGGGCTAGTTAATCAGTATTTTTCAGACTCTTTTGATAATCTGAAGGACTTCACAGTTTCCGAATCAAACAATGCCATTTATCTCTTAAACGGTAACAATATATATAAAATTGATTTAGAAGGATAAGTCTACCAAAATTGCAATCCTACTAACTCTAGACCTCCCGACTCGGGGGGTCTTTGTTTGACAATATTATTACAACGCTCTATGATGTAGCAACTGTTTAAATTGAGAAAAGGCAAGGAAAGGAATGTGGTATGCGTGTTTGCCTGGATTGTCATTTACCATCGTTGGCAGGAAAAGATACTTGTGGCAATTGTGGCGGAAGAATGAAAATAGTGCCAATCTGTAGCAACTGTCAGAAAGACTATTTGCGTCCTGAAGACAAGCATTGTCGCAGTTGCAAGGCACCGCGGACTGACAATCCAACCAGTTCTGCTACCTAGACTCTAACAAACAGTTGACTCCTCTGTTATCAAAAACATGGGTCTTTTTTTTAGAAACAAAGAACTCTAAAGCTAATAGTCTGACAGATCACAAAACATTTTTTTCTCTATTTCTGCATAGTGAAAAGCATTATATTGACATATATGACGAAATTCCTCTATAATGAAAAACTTGTTGATGGTCAGAAAGGTATCAGAAACATGTCAGGCTCTGCCACCCTTTCAAGGAGGACCAGTCGTGAACGACCCGCATCATCATCCACACACGTTTTCCATCAATCCCGGTGACATCATCCATGTGCCACCAGAAGCCGTCCAGTTCTTTCACCGACCCATGCCTCGCTTCAACCCGCCCAAGGATATTCACAGTGCCTGTGTCCAGCCGATGATGGTGCGCTTGCACCAGACCTCCTCGGGCAAGTGGCGCTTCCCCAAAAACTCGGCGGAGAAGGGTAAAGGGCTGGTCATGTTCAGTCCCGCAATAGCATCGGTGGGTGGGCACATCCAGGTGCTACTCCGAGACCCGCAGAGCGTTTGTTCCGTACACCTCGATGTGTATGAACTGTACAAGGTTCAAAGGGCCTAGGGCTCCTCGCCGTACTTGATCTTTTCTAGACCGCCACTTATCCTTATCAGGACATGAGTTGGCGGATTTTTTTATATGAAAAAGTTACTATTGACAATATCGGTTATAAAAAGTATTATTTTTAACTAGCCCTTTTCCTTGGAAAGAGAGGAGTGGTCATGTCGGATCAAATGAAAAGGATTTGTATCAGATTCTTTTTATTCCTTATCCTCGTAAGCACGATGGCATCATACCCAGCCTACAAGTGGGGCCACAACTACCTCGCTTCGTGCTGGATCGTGGCCCGTGCTACTGCCTTCCCGTTCCTGTTTGTAGCGATTCGCATCGCCACAGAACGCAACCACAACCACGGACTGAGGATGATTCTAGGCATCTTCTATTTGGGATCACTGCTTGCAATTGGTAAGTGGTTCCTGGGACCCCTGTACCCATTCCCTGAGGTTCTGGCCATTATGCTCTTTGGCCTAATCCCCTTTATCTTCTGGGGAAAACCTTACACCAGAGAGGAAATGTACGACACCGATCGCTCTCCGCGGATTCGCTCCCTTTAATCCCACCGTTTCTTCCCTGAAGCGGTTTTTTTATTCAAAACCAAAATCCCCCGCATTTTCATGCGGGGGATTTATTTTCAGTTCTAGATTTTCTTATTCTACTACCTCGTCTGGCAAAGTATTAATGAACTCACCAGAATTATCAAGATCCTTTGTTACTTCTTTTGTTTCGGCCACCGATTTTCCGGATTTTGGTCCACAGGCAATTGCCTCTGTTAATAGAGAATCAGCATATGGGTAACCTTCTTGATTATAGAAGAAGAAGGAGCCGGTATAGGGCTCAACAGTAACTGCCGGTATACAAAGTTCATGAGCGCCAATATCTGATGTTAATTTCCACATCCGTTCCGGAATAGTCTGTACTCCCTCACTAAAATGTCCAAGTGATACCGATAAAGGAGCATTACCACCAAGTAAGTTATAAGTATCATCCCACAGTTTCATATTGAAGCCATATTCACTCCCTAAGTATGCGCCGATACTTTGACCCTCTCTGACAATCCAAGCTCGAATAGTTGACCCCACTTCACCAACTTCATCAGGATAAGCAGTATTAACCTCTCCACCAATTAAATCCATTGGATTGTAAGAATTCTTTAGTAGTTCGGTACATTTAGATGTCATAACTGGGTTTTTCAGTGCGGCATCTTTGTAAGGCATACCGTCTTGGTCATAATAATACTTTAAATCTCCTGTTGAAACATCTTTTCCTCCAGGGTAGCAAAGATCTGTGATTGTCCCTCCGTCAGTAAGCATAGTTATAACTTGAGAAGGAACATCGTCGGTAACCATACCTTGAAGCAAAAATACTTCAATTGATAATGGTTCAGTAACATCTGAACCGACATTATCAGATGGATGCCATACACCATCCCAAGTTAGTGATCCTGCCATTACTCCCTGATTATAAACATCCAAGCGACCAATAAAATTCATGAATGAAGCATGACCATCATCAATAGTCTTGGGAATAAATGCATTTTTATCAACGCTAACCTCAGTTACAGCAACATTTGGTGGGCTTTTTTTCACTGATGCGGTTTTAATATTTCCAAGACCCATAACAATTCCGGAAGCAACCACCAAAGATGCTCCCATAAGTAGCGTCGCAACCGCTACATTAACTACTCCAACTGACGTTTTAGTTTTTACAGTTGTTTCTCTTTGTTCTTGTCCCATAAGCTTACGCTTAATAATTAAACGCTAACATTAGCGTAATATTTGTTATTGTAGCATACTTTTTGCCTTCTGTCAAAACGATTAGTGTAAGTTAGTCACAACTATTCTCATACTCTCTCTCCTCCATTTTGCTTCGAAGGGTTTTTTTTATCGGAATAAAAAAGGTAAATCTGGTCAAGATTTACCTGGACTACTCCAGCCGGCACCGTTCAGGCGGATTGAACTGACGCAGGTGCTCAGCAGAATCGCCTGCCACCGGCTTCACTACTGTGGGATTTTCTCCCTGCCCTACTTCCACCACTTCAAAGTGGGTGAAGTCATCCGGAATCGGATCCGGACAGACGCAGAGCGTTCCCTGCTGGCAAGCGGAATAAGCCATGAGCTGTGTAGAGAAGACATTGGTGCCGACATTGGCGCGAAAAAGCGCGTGGCCGTCAGCGTTAGTCGGAAATTGCGAAGAAAACAGATGGGGCGGATCCAATTTAGAGAACATTACCATTCTCCAGATTTTGGTTCCCGCTTCAATCTTCGGTGAACTCATGATACCCCTCTTTCTAGATCACCGTTCACAACCTATGCAAGTTTCTTAAGTTATCATGAATTAGCTGAACTGTCAAAGGTGCACGTACACATTTGTTTTTTAATCGATTGGCGCTTTTTTTATTGCATAGAATAATAGTCAACTTGGTGTTTTTGCCAATAGCTAAAATTGACTTTCGTGCTAAATTATAGCCAAGAATTGACACACAGGCTTATTATTGATAACGTATTTAAACTAATGCTCTTTTTAACAGGGCCTGATTATTAGATTAGTCGTCTAAGTTTGGGCAATGCAAGGAGTCTGAGCCAATGGATTCAGCCAAAAGCCCGCTGAAGGAATTCTGGATCTGTATCACGATCGGACGCATGAAACAACGCGTTCTTTACGTAGTCATCGACGGCAAGTGCCATTTCACAAGCATAAACACCTTCGAGGAATGGGATAAGAATTCGCATCGTGGAGACAGCATCCGGATTGCTGGTGAAATCATCAGCGCGGTCGGCTACAGCGAACATGTGGAGGTGGATGAACTCGAATACTTCGACCTCCAGACCCACATCTCGCGCCCCGACCTCTACAAACCCGGTGAGTTCTCCTGCCAGCAGATCGATTTCTACGTTCACCGTCGCTCCATGCAGTACGCCATCGACCGGGTGGTTCACACGCCCGTCGAGTGTCCGCCGGAAGTAGTCCAGATCTTCGCTGAGCAGATCGGCGAAAACCCCAGGCAGGTTGAACCCCGCTCGCAAGAGAGGCACGAACTTGCCCCCAAATGACCCGCGTCCTTACTGACAACGGTCTTTTTTTATTTCAAGACAAAACTTGTCCTGAGCGATCCCGCGGATGCGGGAGAGTCGAGGGAAAATCGCCCAGAAGCGTACATATTTATTAAATCCATTATCTCCTGAGCGAACGACAGAGAGTCGAAGGACGACAATAAAATAACCCTTCGATTCCGTCCAGCTTAAGCGGGGCTCCACTCAGGGAATAAGTCATCAGTTGGCTTCTGAGTGATTCCGCTGCCGTGGGAGAGTCGAAGGATAGTAATGTCTTTTTTGATTGATCGTGCTTAGATAATAGCTACAAACTCTTTTTAAAATTCTCTACCTTTGGTGCAATCACCGCTTGGCAATAAGCCTGATTTGGATTTTTCTCAAAAAACCGCTGATGGTATTCTTCCGCTTTGTAAAATTTGTCCAATAGTTTTACTTCGGTGACAATTGGCTGGGTATATTCGCTTTTCAGCATTGTAAGATAATTCTCAATCTCTTTTTTCTGCTCTTCGTCCGTCCAGTAAATAGCAGACCTGTACTGTGTACCAACATCATTCCCCTGCCGGTTTAATGAGGTTGGGTCATGCATCGCAAAAAACGTTTTCAAAATTGCAGAAAGGCTTGCAATAGAAGGATCATACTCAATCTCTACTACCTCGGCGTGACCTGTCTCACCATTACTTACTTGCTCATATGTTGGGTTCGGGGTTTCTCCGCCCGCATAACCGCAGGTCGCAGAAATAACTCCTTTTTGCAACGCAAAAACCGCTTCCGCGCACCAAAAGCATCCACCGCCCAAAACTATTTTATTTCGCTTCTCCATTTGATTTAAAAACTAATGAAATAGAATTAACACAGTGACGGGTGTTTTTTTCCGTCATTTGCTCTCCTTCAAAAACATGCCCCAAATGCGCATTGCAACTGGCGCATTGAATCTCCACTCGCCTGCCGTCCGCATCCGGCAAGCGCTTTACTGCGCCAGCAACTTCCTGATCAAAGGAAGGCCATCCGCAATGCGCGTCAAATTTATCTTCAGAATTATAAAGCTTACTGTCACATCTTCGGCAAAAGTATCCCCCGTTTCCGAAATGTCTGTCATATTCTCCGGAAAAAGCGGGTTCAGTTCCCTTGTGCTCTATTACCTGCTCTTCCTCAACAGTAAGTTTTTTGTATTTCATAGGACTCTGATTATAACATGTTTATTTTATGAAAGACAAACTATAATTGACACATAAAAAATCATATGTTATCCTTCCCCACTTAGCATTATGCCGATGCTGAGCAAAACCCTATCCGAAAGGGCCATCATGCCAGACAATGTTTTTCCCGACAATGTACCTGAAGTAGCGTCCCGCGTGCGTGTCACCTTTCCGAACAGCATGGTGGTGGAAACCTTCGTCCGGCAGCGCAGCGTGATGCCGCCCGACGGACAGATCCAGATTCACCTCTGGGGGAAGAATTTCGAACAGTACAGTCGGATGCTGGATTTGAAAGACGGAGAATGGTTCACCAGCCTGACCGACGACGTAATGTCGGGTCTTCCCATGGAAGTGAAACTGGTCGAGCTGGACACCTAGGCAAACCGCTCTTTTCTGCCCCCACTGAGGACAATACTCGGTGGTTTTTTTATTCCATAGAATAATAGTCAATTTGGTGTTTTTGTTTTGACAAAGACAAACAGTAGTGATAAAGTCCAAGCCATCAGGTATTCTCACTTTCAAGAAAGGAGTGTGTAATGCAGGAAGATGCACCTGATAAACTGAAAGATCTTCATGCGTTGGAAGGATTTCAGCAATTTCTAGATTCCGCGGCCGGTTCTGTTAAGCCGGCTCTTCTCGGTCTGGCAACTCCACTGGAAAAGCACCCTTTCGATCTAGCTGTTCCTGAGGACAGCACCATCCCGAACTGGAGCATCGATCTTTTCTATCCGCAGGAATATTTCTGCAAAGCTCTGGCCTGGTATCTGGTGAACGGATCCAATCCGTTGAAACTACGCGTCATCGTCGCAAACAACGAAGCCCGACGCAAAAACCTGATATACTTCGAGATCATATTCAGCGGTAAAGTATTCATGGTCTGCGAAGATGCAGATGGTATAAACAGGACTATACTCGATGAACTATTCAAGGTTCTCTATACCATCTTCGAATTGGAAATCGAAATCGTAATTGCCTCTTCCATACAGACCACGACCGCCGAGAGATTCATTGACGCACAAAAGCATCTTTGCAGATGATCATTACGGCTTTGACCCATTGCCATGAGCTTAAGCTCAAAAGGGTCTTTTTTTTATTCTAAAAAAACGCGAATTCGAATTTATGCCTATATGTCATTATCGAGCTTGATGCGAGGATCCAAAGAAAATTTAAAACATCATATTCTTTTCTTGAGCGATAAGGACACGACCCGCGTTTTTCAGGCAACGGTTTTTTAAAGGAAATAAAAAAAGGGGCTCGATGCAATGTTGAGTCCCTTGGAAGAGTGTGCGAATCAGCGTTCGTGCGGATCGGCACCGCTCCAGGAAAGGTCGGTATCCGTCCGGGGCATAGCCGCTTCGATAGCTGCGATTGCCTGTT
>JAHJEX010000055.1 GCA_018825385.1 Patescibacteria group bacterium | reverse complement strand
TGCCTGCCCCACTGCCTAACAGCAGTTAGGCGGCCGGAGATCCAAATATCAAATATATAATAATATTCCCTGAGTAAGTCCCAATTTTAATCGAGGGACGCATCGAAGGGGTACACTAATATGGAAAACTGGAAATGGTATGTTTATATCATAAAATGTGAGGACAATAGTTATTACACTGGATTAACTTGGCAAATAGACAACCGTTGGACACAACATTTATCAAGTTTTGGTTCTAAATATACTGCAAGGCATAGACCGAAAGAACTAGTCTATATAGAGGAATATGAGAACTTAGAAGAAGCAAGATTAAGGGAAAAACAGATTAAAGGCTGGACAAGACAAAAGAAAGAAAAGTTGATTGCAGGTGAATGGGTAAAACTATAATATAAGCCTTCGATTCCGCTCCGCTCCACTCAGGCAATAATAATATCCCCTGAGCGCCTGTGGTGAGCAAAGTCGAACCACAGTCGAAAGGTAGTATTAAAATAATGGAAAAGAAAATATTCCACATTGATATGGATTCGTATTTCGCCACCTGCGAACAACAAGCGAATCCTTTTTTGCGCGGCAAGCCGATTGCTATTTCCGGTCACCCGGATTCGCGAACCGTGGTATCCGCCGCATCCAAGGAGGCCAAATGGTTCGGAGTCAAATCGGCCATGGCTATTCATGAGGCCAGGCGTTTTTGTCCTGAGATTATTTTTATTCCCGGAGATTTTGACAAATATGTTTACATCACCAAAAAAATTATAAACATATTTCTCTCTTTTACCGAACAAGTAGAAGTAACCAGTATTGATGAGGCCTTTGTGGATGTAACCCCAATTGCCAAAAGGCACGGAGGAGAAATTAATGTAGCCAACAAAATAAAAAGTGAGCTGAAAAAGCAGGTCGGTGACTGGATGACCTGTTCTATTGGCATTGCACCCAATAAATTAATAGCCAAGCTTATCTCTGATTTCAAAAAACCAGACGGGATAATGCAGGTACGAAAAAAAGATATTCCCTCTATTTTAGAAACTATAGAATTAACTGACTTTTGTGGCCTGGGCAGACAAACAGAAAAGCATCTGAACAGAATGGGAATTCATAGTGTAACAGAATTGCAGCAGTTTCCCTTGGAAAAATTAGTAAAGGAATTTGGCGAAATCGGTCTGCAATTGCACAGCATGAGCCGGGGCAGGGGTTCCGACTATATCCCCTCTTATTATGATGAGTCTCAAGAAAAATCCATGGGGCATCAAATTACCCTTCCCAAAAATACTATGGATTTGGAATACCTCAGTAATACGCTTCTGAAGCTTTGCGAAAAAACCAGCCGAAGAATGCGGGAGGCTAAACTTGTGGGACGAGTTATAACTGTATCAATCAGACATAGTAATTTTGAAGGTTTTTCCAGACAAAAGGCGGTTAATTTCTATACTAATGACGGGTACCAAATATTTAAAATTGCCAGAAATATTTTAAAGACCTTTCCTCTTAATAGCCCTGTCCGCTTAATTGGAGTGAGTATTTCCCAGCTTACCACCTCCGATCAGTCACAACTTCCCTTTAGCGATAACCAGAAGAGGAAGGCGATTCTGAAAGCAATGGATACTGTTAACGACCGACACGGTGAATTTACCATTAAACGGGCCAGCCTGCTAAAGGAGCTGAACTTAAAAAGGGATATTCCGGGCCACGGGCTGATGAGAAAATTCAAATAGGACCCTTCCCTCCAGTTTAGTAAATGATGTCTTAAACTGTTATTCACGCCCCGTACCCGTCATTCCCGTGTTGAATCTCCGGATCAAGTCCAAAGATAACAAGAGGTTGTTAAGTTGTCATTCTCGGGCTTGACCCGGGAATCTATAATTTTTATATTAAACTTCATATAAATCATTCCATTTTGGATTTACATTTTCTATTAACTCAAGCTTCCAATTCATATTC
The DNA here is from genome assembly GCA_018825385.1 of Patescibacteria group bacterium. Taxonomy (GTDB): domain Bacteria; phylum Patescibacteriota; class Patescibacteriia; order UM-FILTER-42-10; family UM-FILTER-42-10; genus JAHJEX01. The sequence continues at coordinate 315 of JAHJEX010000055.1, read as the reverse complement.
CATTTTTTCATATTAGTGGACCCTTCGATGCGTCCCTCGATTAAACTCGGGACTTACTCAGGGAATATTATTATTGCCTGAGTGGAGCGGAGCGGAATCGAAGGCCTATATTATAATTTTACCCATTCACCTGCAATCAACTTTTCTTTCTTTTGTCTTGTCCAGCCTTTAATCTGTTTTTCCATTTAGACCACAGTGCTCAAGATTGTTGTATTCTTCATTCCAGATTCTAATTTTCTTCTTCAATTCTTTTAATGTTCTGAATGTGTTTCTATCGTAAAATGTTTCCTGATCCGAGCGATGACTTCTTTCCAC
>JAHJEX010000054.1 GCA_018825385.1 Patescibacteria group bacterium | reverse complement strand
GTGTTTAGACATTACCTTCGTTAATTGACTTTATGGCAATTCTGTGATATAATTTTAGCAGTTTTGATACTAAAAACAGACTATGCTACCGTTAAAACAAATAGAGAAGCTCCTACTCACAAATAAAATTCTTTCTGAAGCCGACGTATCAGAATCGCAGGCAGAAGCAAAAAAGCAAAACAAAGACTGGGTTGAGCATCTTTATAAAGAAAAAATTATAAGTGAGAAATCACTGTATGAATTATATGCAAAGTCTTTGCATGTCCCATTTATTAGTCTTGAAACTCTGACAATCCGAAAGGATATACTAAATTTCTTACCTGAATCAATTGCACAGACTCACAATGTAATTGCGTTTGACCAGACAGACGATAAAATAAAGATCGCATCTCTTGATCCTTTGGATTTGGAGATTTTTGATTTCATAAAAAAGAAATCTGGAAAAGAACCAAGCGTGTATGTAACTTCTCCCCAGATGATAACAGAAGCATTGAAGATGTATCACAAAGGTTTAAAGGCAACGGTGGATGAAATGACTCATGAGGATGACAAAACCCAAAAGGATTCAGCGAAAGGAACCCTGAAGGAGTTAGCAAAGGATCTTCCTGTAATAAGAATTGTTGATACGATTTTAGAATATGCAATATTTGAAGATGCTTCAGATATTCACATTGAACCTGCTGAAAACGAGGTTATTGTCAGGTATCGAATTGATGGAGTATTGCGCGACGCTATGACTTTACCAAAACAAATCCATTCGGGAATAGTTGCTCGGATTAAAATTCTTGCCAACCTAAAGCTAGATGAACACCGACTACCACAAGATGGCAGATTTAAAATAAAATCTAAGGAATATAAAGTATCATTTCGTGTTTCAATTATTCCAATATTTGACGGGGAAAAAACTGTTTTACGTCTTCTAGACCAATCATCACAGATTCTTACATTAGAACAACTAGGATTTTTAGCAAATCCGCTGAAAATAATTAAAAGAGCGGTAAAAAAGCCTCATGGGATGATTTTAGTTACGGGGCCTACAGGGTCAGGCAAAACGACTACACTCTATACTATCCTGAATATTCTGAATAATCCAAAGGTAAATATTTCTACAATTGAAGACCCAATCGAGTACCGAATGCCTAGGATAAATCAAACGCAAGTTAATCCCCGGATTGGCCTAACATTTGCTCAAGGATTACGTTCATTGCTCAGGCAGGATCCAAATATTATCATGGTTGGAGAAATCCGCGATAAAGAAACTGCGGAGATTGGTGTCCATTCTGCCATGACGGGGCATCTAGTATTATCAACGCTTCATACCAATGACGCTGTTGGTGCACTTCCCCGAATTCAGGAAATGGGCATTCCTCCCTTTCTTGTTGCCTCTACTACAAACGTTATTGTGGCACAGCGTTTAGTAAGAAAAGTATGTATTCATTGTATAGAGAGTTATGAACTAACTAAGAGTAATATTACTCAATTGGAATCACAGCTTAATTTTAAGGATATTCTGTCAGTAATGGAAAGAGAGGGAATTATTGATTCGGCTGATTCACCAATGAGTTCATTACTTTTTTATCGCGGCCATGGATGCAAAGAATGCAATCACGAAGGATATAAAGGGAGGATGGGCATTTATGAAATTTTGGAGATTAATAAAGCAATGGCGGAACTCATTGTTAATCAAGCACCTCCTGAAAAACTTTATGAAGAAGCAAATAAGCAAGGATTTATTAGTCTGATCCAAGATGGGTTTATAAAAGCAAAAAGCGGGATAACTACAATTGAGGAAGTGCTCCGTGTAACAAAGGATTAAGCAATGGCAGAAGAACAAAAAAAAGCAAACAAGCAAAAGAAAAAAAAGCAAGGTTTTCTTGGCCCTCGGAAAAGAATTACGCTTGTCCAAAGACTTTTCTTTGTTCAGCAATTAGAAATCATGGTAAGAACTGGTTTTTCTCTTGCAAAAGCCTTAGAAACAATTAATCTGCAAGTTGAACATGAAGGATTCAGGAAAACTATCCAAGAAATGCGTGAAGATGTTGAAAAAGGCACTCCACTCTCAAAGGCTGCGGGAAAACATCCCAAAACATTTTCCGAAACTTTTGTTAGCATGTTAGAAGCTGGCGAAGCAAGTGGTAAGTTGGATGAAGTATTACGCAGACTTAGTATTCAACTTAAAAAAAGTCACGAACTTAGAGCAAAAGTAAAAAATGCACTGACTTATCCTGCTATAGTTACAATCGCTATGGTTGCAATTGGCATAGCCATGGTGATCTTCGTTCTACCGAACATCACATCACTCTACACGGACGCACAAGCCGACTTACCTTTACCTACAAGAGTTTTGATAGGATTGACCGACTTCATGTCTACATATTTAATTTATGTTATAATCGCTGTCGCTTTAGTCATTTTCCTTTTGGCTCGTTACTTAAAAACTGTAAAAGGCAAAAGGCAATATCACGCCTTGCTGCTTAAAATACCAATTGTTTCACCAATTATAAAAAAGGTTAATCTGGCTAATTTCACTAGAAGCTTAAGCTCGCTACTAAAAACAGATATTCCAATTGTTGAGACTTTTTTGATTATTTCGAGGGCATCTAAGAATGTTATTTATAAGGACTATTTAAAGCAATCCGCAGAAGAATTAAAAAAGGGAATCTCGGTCCGAGAAACGCTAGAAAAGAATCCTGATCTGTTTCCTCCATTAATCACACAAATTATAAATATTGGAGAAGAATCCGGAACACTAGATACAACTTCAGAAGACATGGCTAATTTTTATGAAGAAGAAGTATCCAATACCATGGAGAATTTGGCTGCTGTTATTGAACCAGTTTTAATGCTCGTGATTGGAGTTGCCGTTGGTGCAGTTGCCCTTGCGGTTATAATGCCTATTTATTCATTAGTTGGACAAATATAATTCAATGTTTGGTTTAGATATAAGTGACAGGATGTTAAGACTTGTTTCCTTGGAAAAGAAAAGGAAAAGTGTTTCTATTGAATCTGTAAGTGAAGTTCCGGTCCCTCCCGGCATTATCAATGAAGGCGAAATTGTCAAACCGGACTCGCTGCAATCTATAATCTCTAATCTTGTTCAAGCCGCAAAACCACGGAGACCACATTCCAAAAAGGTTGTATCGTGTCTTCCAGAGCGGAAAAGTTTCATAAAAGTCTTGCACATGAAAGAAAATTCTGAACCATCAGACGAAATCATTAAGTCTGAACTTGCAAACCATATACCTGACGATCTCTCAAAAATGTATATTGACTGGCAAATAGTAAACAAAGGGACAGAGAGTGAATCCATCTTAGTAGGAGCAGTACCAAAGTCAATCGTAGAATCCTATCAAGATGTAATTGGCAAAGCGAAGCTAGTTCCGTACGTTTTAGAAATTGAATCAGCTGCAATTGTTCGAGCCATAATGCCTGAAGAACCTCTAAATTCAAAGGAGAGCGTTCTAGTAATCGATATTGGTCTTGATCGTACAAGCTTTGTTATTGTTGATCATTCAACTATTCAATTTACATCTGCTCTTACTGAGATTTCAGGCAATCTAATGACAAGTTTGATTATGAAAAATCTGTCACTTTCTTATGAGGAGGCAGAGAAAGCAAAAAGGATAGGGGGTTTAAGCAAAAATGTTGGTAAAGGAGCAGTAGCATCGATACTTAGCAATCAATTAGAATCATTAGTTGAAAAAGTGAAGCAAATAATTGAATTTTATCAGGCACATCACACTGGCCAAAACCCAGTTTCAAGCATCCTACTAACTGGCGGTGGCGCAAACCTGCTTGAGCTACAAAATGAATTAGTTTTGAGACTTGGCTTGAAGATCCAAAAGGGAGATTCACTCCTAAATATTTCAAATAAGGACACAAATCTTATCACCGTAGAAACACAATCATCTTATGCAACTGCTATTGGGCTTGCACTTAGGGCATTAAATCATGATAACACTTAATTTTACATCCCCCGCACAGCGGGACGCGAATCAATTCCAAAAGAATTATCGATTAGTGCAGTCGATAATAGTATTGTCTGTGGTGGTATTAATAATTATTGCGGCAACCCTATTTGCCTCTCAAATGGTTTTGCAAAGTAAGCTGGATACTATTGCGTCAGACACTCTCACTTTAAAAGAGCAAACCGAGAATGAAAAATCATTGAATCTTGGTCAGACCGTGCAAAACTTTAATTCGCTTTTAGGAAATGTTAGTGCAATACAATCTGAATATGTCGCATGGTCACCTGTTTTGATTGAAACTGCAAAGACTGTGGCAAATGGTGTTACGCTAACCTCTTTTACAATCCAAAAAACCAATTTGACGTTCCAATTTTCCGGCAATGCTGACACGCGTGATTCATTATTGGCATTCAAGAATAATCTAGAACAATCTCCTTTTTATAGTAATATCGAGTCCCCTATTTCAAATTTACTTTCGAAAGAAAATATTTCATTCACACTCAGCGGACAAGTAACTATTAATCCTCAGATTGAGGTAGGCTCACTATGAAGCTAACACCAAAAATTAAACTTTTGATTATTGCAGCACTAGGGATAACTGCAGTACTGGTAATTGTTTTTGCAGTGATTTTGCCGCAACAACGTAACATTATCTCTCTTGATCAAGATATTTACGATCAGAGGGTAAATTATGAATTCATAACACAGCAGAGACAGGATCTTGTACATCTGGAACGTCAGATAATGGAAATTGCTGCAAATCATGGCAGGGTTTCGTCAACATTGTTTTCGCAGCAGGATACTTTAGAACTGATCACAGTGCTCGAAAATATAGCTCGAGAAAGCAATATAAATAATCAAGATCTTAGCTTATCAAATCCAATTGCTCTTGAGTCAGGCTTGTTCATGAGCACTATTAACATCAAATATAATTCATCGTACACAGAATTAATCAATTGGGCCTTAGCGATTGAACAACAACCTTTTTATCTAATTATCGACACAATGACACTTTCCTCTGAAAATTCTCCAAACGAAGATGCAGTCGGTAAAATTAGTGTCCAAATTTCATCAAAAGTTTATTGGCAATAGTATGAAAATGAAAACATCAATTTCTTTTGGCAAATACCTCCCATATGTGAAACGTAATGGCCACCGGGTTGTTTATCTTGCAATCATTCTTTACTGTTTTTATATCCTTTTCTTCCTCTATCAAAACTTATTTATACCATTTTTTAATCAAACATCGATTGATCCAGCTTTGATCCAAAGAAAAAAAGAGGTTGTCAACCAAACTCTTTTTGAGCAAGTAATAACTCACTCTGAGGAAAAAGTTAAAAAATCAACTAGAATATATTTTCCTTCTTCAAATCCATTTCAGTAGTTTACTCCTTCAAAGTATTTATAGCGTGAATATAACAGGAAATAAATTTTTTCATTTCTGATTTTGTTGTCATTCTACCTAAAGTAACCCGAACTCCTTCTTGGGACTGTTTTTGATTCAGCCCAATTTCAGTTAAAACTTTTGAAGGCTCTGGTGCTCCGGCCGTGCATGCTGAACCAGTAGAAACGGCTATACTTGCTTGTGTGTCTAGTAGAAACATAACGTCTCCACCATTTATTTTATCGACGCGCAAATGTAGATTGTTAGCAAGTCTTGAATTATTTAAGTCACCAGATACTTTAATATCCGGCATTAATTTTACAATCTGCTCGAATGTCCAATTACGCAGAAATTCCATCCTTTTTTTATCCTGCTCTTGATGATAGATGAGCAAATCGACCGCCTTTCCGAAACCTACAATATTGGGAACTGGAACTGTGCCTGCCCTTAAAGTATATTCCTGATCACCACCAGTTTGAATTCCATGAATTGGTGTACCGTTTTTAACATATAGCGAACCAACTCCCTTTGGACCATAAATTTTATGCCCGGAGAGTGAGAGCAAATCAACATGCAAATAGTCAACATCACATTTTAATGTTCCTGCAGCTTGGACAGCATCAGTGTGGAACAATACAGGTGTCTTGCGATTTTTGTTGATATTCTCCAATAGTTTTCCAATTTCTCTGATCGGTTGGATTGTACCGATTTCATTATTTGCATACATTACGCTTACTAGTGCTGTAGAATCAGTGATTAGCTTCTTAAAATTTGCAATTTTCACTATTCCATCACTACCTGTTGAAAGATATTTCACCTTCATATTTTGATTTTCCATATCACGACATGTGTTTAAAACAGAGGGGTGCTCAATTCTTGTTGTGATAATCTCTGGTTTTTCAATTATTTGCTGATACTTCCTGATAACTCCACGGATAGCAAGGTTATTGCTTTCAGTTGCACCAGATGTAAAAATAATCTCCCCCATAGAGCAATTACAAAATCTGGCAAGCACTTCCCTTGCCAGATCAACAGCTGCCAATGCCTCCTGTCCAAAACCATGAGGACTATTTGGATTACCAAATTTGGTAACAAAATATGGCTCCATTGCCTTTACTACCAATGGATCCAAAGGTGTAGTTGCAGCATAATCAAGGTATATTCTATTTTTTATTTTTGAATTCATATTTTGCTGATACAGATAAAATATCTTTTTCTGTTCTAAGTGTCAATTAGTTCGATTTTTTCTGATATTATGGTATAATAAAATTCAATGCAACGTGCAATTATACCAATGAAACAACAAAAAGGTTTTAGTCTAATCGAATTGATTGTTGTGATAGGAATTTTTGTTACATCCAGTGTTTTTATAATTTCAGGCTTTGATAGAGGCATCCAGGCGCTTGCTATGTCAAGATCAAAAGTGACGGCGACTGCCATCGCCAACGAGAAGCTGGAAATAGTACGAAATATGCCCTATGCAGATGTTGGAACGACCACTGGTTGGCCTCCTGGTAATCTTCCGTCCACCACAACTCTGCTAAGAAATAATTTCGAATTTGTCGTTGAGACTCGAATTGACTTTCACGACGATCCTTTTGATGGCAATGCTGCCGGTACAATCGTGGGAAAACCTCAAGACACGACCCCAAACGACTATAAGAAGGTTGAAGTTAGTGTTAAGTGGAATAAACCGCTCGCAGATCCTGTATTGCTATCAACGCTAGTTGCGCCAAAAGGATTGGAGTCTGCAGAGAATACAGGCTCACTTTTAATACAAGTTTTCAATGCCTCGGGACAACCTGTTCCGCAGGCAACAGTACATATTACAAACACGCTTGTAGATCCTTGGATAGACATTACAAATACAACAGACAATGATGGAAATCTGCAGGTTCTTAGCTTACCACCAAGTGTTGGAGGCTATCACGTAGAGGTTTCTAAAGATTCGTACAGCAATGATTCAACTTACGCAGTTGATCTAATTAATCTCCCCCACCCCATCAAGCCGGACTTAACAATTGTTGAAGAAGATGTCACAGAAGCCAGTTTTGCAATTGATCTTGTAAGTTCACTAACCATTAACACTGTTGGTAGCGCATGCGAAATGATGCCAAATATTTCTCTTGCAATCTGGGGAGAAAAACTGATAGGAACTGATCCTGATACTTTAAAGTATTCTTCTGAACCACCCACAAATTCAGAAGGAACTCTTGAATTAGATGATTTGGAATGGGACAGCTACACTTTGCTAGAAACAGCAACTGATTATGATATTGCTGGAATAATTCCTCCGGTCTTACTTAATATTTTGCCCAACACATTTCAAACTACATCACTTGTTTTAGCTGATCATACTACTAATTCATTACGCGTTTCCGTCAAAGATGCAGGAACTGAGATCGCATTAACTGCTGCAGATGTTAGATTGAGTAAATCCGGCTACGATGAATCCAAAATAACTGGCTATGGTTTTTTCCTGCAGAATGACTGGTCAGGAGGAAGTGGCCAATCAGACTATAGTGATTCAACTAAATACGAGATTGATAGTGGAACAGTTGATGTTACTTCGACGCCAGGGAACCTTATTCTTTCTTCTTTTGAAACTCCTGGTAATTTTTTCGATAGTTTTTCAACAGATAACTATAAAGATGCAACTGCAACTACTGCAGATTGGAACACAGCCTTTGAGCAAATACAGCTTGCGGACAATGCTGGTGAATATATGCTTAATGGAGTAGCTCAAACTACAAAGCTTAATACAGAACTTGGTAAGCTAACAAAAGCAACGCTTTCTGTGAATGAGACGTTAGATGGTCAAACAATTTCATATTTCATATCGGCAAACGGTGGAATTAATTTTGAGCCAGTGACAGTTGGCGTAGAGCATGATTTCGTTACTACTGGTGGAGATTTGATGTTTAGGGCTGAACTTTCAACGATTGATCCTCTAGTAACACCAGCAATTCAAGATATAACAATTTCATACAGTATTGAAGCATTTCAATCATCTGGATCACTAACATCTTCTTCTTTTAACACAGGCACTACAAGCACTTTTGGAACACTAACCTGGACCCCTTTTGCACAGCAACCTGAAACTGGTTTAGAAAGCATGAAAGTTCAACTAGCTACTAATACGGACAACTCAACATGGGGTTTTATCGGCCCAGATGGAACAAGTGGAAGTTACTATGCAACAAGTGGGACCCAAATTCATGAGGGCCATAACGGCGACCAATATGCAAAGTATAAAGTATTCTTGTCCAGTGAAAACATAGCTTACTCCCCCATTGTCACCAGCCTACAGCTCGGCTACACATCAGCATGCATTCCTCCTGGACAAGTATTTTTCAGCGGACTGGACGCTGACACCTATTCAATAGATATCACTCTTGCCGGTTATGAAGTATTGAATACTTCCGTTACAGTTAACGGAACTACACAATCGGAATACTTTCTAAATCCATTATAAATGATTTTGAAACATCAAAAATCAAAGCCGGGATTTACATTAATTGAAATAATTGTTGTTGTCGGGATTATGGGGGTACTCACGACTATAATTTATCAATTTGTTTTGCAAGGGCACGATTTATTCAATCAGTCACGTGATCAAGCATTGGCGCAGGATACATTACGCAAAGTAATGACATCAGTAGCTAAAGAATTAAGAGCTGCACAGAACGCCGATACCGGTGCTTATCTTCTTGCCAATGCTGAGGAACAATCAATTACATTTTACTCTGATGTTGATGGTGACGACAGCAGAGAGAGGTTAAGGTATTTTCTTTCTGGAACAAACTTTCAAAGAGGTATCATAGACCCTCCGAGTGCAGACGAAGTAATAGAAACTGTTGTTGAAAATATTAGAAATATTGATTCAATTTTTACGTACTTTGATGAAAACTATACAGGAATTGAGGACCCGTTAACTCACCCGATCAATTTAGCAGAAGTGCGACTAGTGCATATGAAATTCGATGTAGATATTGATCCAAATCTTCCACCCGACCAAATATCTATAGAAACCAGCATTATGATAAGAAATCTAAAAACAAACTTCTAATACTGTGAGCAAATCAAGATACAAGTTTAAACATCTAACCAATGTAAATCAGACTGGTTTTGCACTAGTGATGCTTTTGGTATTTTCAAGTATATTTGTTGTTTTACTTGTTGCTGCTTCTGGATATGTTGTTAGTCAGGCAAAAGTTACAAATGCAAAAATTAGAGATCAAAAAGCATTGGAAATTGCAGAGGCTGGTATCACATACTATCGCTGGCATCTAGCCCACGTTACTGATGATTTTACAGATGGTACTGGAGAACCGGGTCCGTATGTTCACGAATATTATGACATTAATGGAAATTTGATTGGCGAATATTCCCTAAATATCATTCCACCGGAAAGTGGCTCTACAGTCGTTACGATAGAGTCAACTGGCTATTTAATAGATTTCCCAAAAACCAAAAGGACAATTGCACTTCAATTAGGTAATCCCTCTTTTTCTAGTTTTGCTGTGGTTGCAAACGATGAAATGCGTTTTGGCACGGGCACAGAAATATGGGGTCCTGTTCATTCCAACGATGGAATAAGATTTGATGGGTACGCACATAATATTATTTCCTCAACCCGTGATCAATACAATGATCCGGACCATGGTGGTGGTGATGAGTTTGGAGTGCATACTCACATTTCGCCTGTTGACCCCCAGCCACCTGCTGCTGTTCCCAGCCGACCAGATGTATTTGGAGCTGGCAGACTTTTTCCCGTAGCGCCAATTGATTTTAATGGCATAACAACAGATTTAGCTGATCTGAAGGCAAGAGCAATTGACAATGGAATATATCTTGGTGCTTCAGGTGCTCAAGGCTATCACATACATTTTAATCCGGATGACACAGTAGATATTACTCGTGTTACCAGCCAAAGTAGTTGCTCCTATCGATGGTGGTTTTGGTGGTTTGCTTATTCAGATATTTGGTCAATTGGAAATGAAAGTGCGTTTACTTATGAAAGCCAGAGTTCAATAGGCTTGCCAATGCCAACTAATTACATTATTTTTGTGGAGGATGATGTTTGGGTTGACGGACAAGTTGATGGCCAGAGAGTTACGCTTATTGCTGCCAGAGAGCCTCTGGCATCAGGAGATGCGACTATCGTAGTTAATAACGATTTGGAATACATAAATTATGATGGAACTGACGCAATAGGCCTTATCGCACAAACTGACATCTCTGTTGGCTTTTTCAGTGAAGACAACCTGAGGATTGATGCGTCTGTAATAGCGCAAAATGGCCGTGTAGGACGATATTATTACCCAAACAGGTCTGGATACACTCAAAGTCCTGCTGGTTGCGCAAGCTATGTATACAGAGACACTCTAACGCTGTTTGGTTCACTTGCCTCAAATGACCGCTATGGATTTGCTTATACAGATGGAACTGGTTATCTGTTTAGAAATTTGAATTTTGATTCTAATCTTTTTTACGCACCACCCCCGAATTTTCCTACAGTTGGTGAATACGCAATTATTTCTTGGGAGGAAAAGTAATCATGAGAATACTTAAAACCATCACTATTCCAACATTTTTGATTGTAGTAATAACAGTTGCGGGCCTGCTCTTTATTAATTTATTTTTCGCATCTCAGGTCATGAGTGCTGAAATCCAAGTTTCTCTTCTGAATCCATCAAATGGCACTTTATTGAGTGGTGAGATATATGCCAGTGCGCAAACTAGTTCGGCTGTGTCTAAGGTTGAGTTTTACTTTATAGATGAAGTTGGCAGATTCACCTTTACCTACGAAGGTGTAGATGCTGGAAATAATGTATGGGATTATTCATGGAGTACTGATGAGTCAATTGACGGTGTTTATCGTGTACACGCTGTTGCTGTTGATGCAAATAACTCAACTTATCTCAGTGATATTAATAGGATATACGTTGATAACGCAGGCGGTAGTATTCCAGATTTTGACCAAAATACCAACAGCACACCTCCTGGGAACTATAATGTGAACCAAAATCAAAACACAAATCAGAACACTAACATAAATACAAATGAAAATACTAATTTCAATGCTAATCAAAACACTAATTCTGAAAATGCTAACGTAAACATTCCATCCAATTTGAATCTGAATATTAATGGAAATGCAAATAGTCCCATACTTACTAATGATAATGGAAATACTAATTCCAATTTAAATGCACCAGTCTCAAATACTCCTGATACTGATGAGGACGGCTTATCTGATGTTGAGGAAATTGAAACAGGGACAGACCAAAATGATCCAGATACAGATAATGACGGACTTACCGACGGTTTTGAGAAAGAACACGAATTCAACCCGCTTATCGATGATAACAACACTCCAGCTCGCTCGCCTGATCAAAAGATTATTCAAGCAATTAATGGTGCAAGATTTGCAGGTGCTGAGCAGGCTATTGATTCGGACAACGATGGGATTCCGGATACTGTAGAAGACGCTTTTGGGTCAAACCGATATGACCCTGATACAAGTAACGATGGGCTTACAGACGGATTTAAAGCTAATAATGGCTATACGTTGCTTGCTGATAATTCAGGTCACATCGTGAAGAAAAAACTTGAATTACCTAACCCAGAGCTTTCAGATATAGAGAAAACTTCACTTACATCAACCGTAGCAATCTTTGGTGTACTACTTTTGATCGTGGTGATTGTGCTAGTTGTCTTTCGCCCAAAAAAAACTGAATAGACACGGGTATTGACAGCCTTGGATGTTTTATCTAGAATAGATACAACCTTAAATATAAACAATTGATTCATGTCACATACAAAATCAGGTGGTTCCACACAATACGGGCGAGATTCACAATCTAAACGACTAGGCGTAAAAGTCTCTGGAGGGCAGTTTACTAAGGCTGGCCAAATTATCGTAAGACAGCGAGGATCAAAATTCCATGCCGGAAAGAATGTAAAGCGTGGAGCTGATGATACCCTTTATGCATTAGTCAACGGTGTTGTCACATTCAAAAGCAAGAAGCTAAGAAAATATGACGGCCGACTACAGAGCACTAAAGTCGTAGAAATTGAAACACAAAATTAGTTAATACAACAATAGCAAAAGACCCTGTGTGAAGGGTCTTTTTAGTATCCGGCTTATTTCTTTTTGGTCTTTGCTTGTTTTTTAATTCCTGCAGCAATAAAGTCTCTATAAAGTGGATGTGGATCAAGTGGTCTTGATTTAAATTCTGGATGGAACTGAACCCCGACAAACCAAGGATGGTCTTTTAATTCAATTATTTCTACAAGCTTATTCTTAGGATAAATTCCGGCAAATCGAACACCAGCTTTTTCTAATCTTGTCTTGTATGTATTATTAAATTCATATCTATGTCTATGACGTTCAGATATTTTTTTTGTCTTATATGCAGCAAAACTTAACGAATCAGTATCAAGTATGCATGGGTATGCACCGAGTCTCATTGTAGCTCCATAGCTTTTTACCCTGATATTTCTTTTTTGGTATGGGTTAAGATGGATTACTGGATGGGGCGTATTCTTGTCAATTTCAACTGTGTTTGCTTTTTTTAATCCAAGGACATTACGCGTAATTTCTACTGTCGCGAGCTGCATTCCATAACATAGACCCAAGTAAGGAATATTATTCTCTCTTACATATTTAATAGCACTAATAATACCTTCTATGCCTCTTGAGCCAAACCCACCTGGCACAATTATTCCATCATATCCCTCTAGCTCTGAAACCTTCTTTGGATTCTTTTCGTACTCTTCAGAGTCTATCCAAGTTAGTATCGGCTTTCGCTTATGATGCCAGGATGCGTGTTTAATAGCCTCAATTACAGAAATATAGGAATCAGCTAAAGTAAAATTTCCTGTTCCAAAATATTTACCAACTACACCTATTCTTATTTCTTTATTTGAACTTTTGATTCTTTGCACCATTCTTTTCCACTCAATCATGTCATTCTTTTTTTCTTTGAGATTGAGTGCTTTTAGCATTTTTTCTCCAAGTTGTTCTTTTTCAAAGACCATTGGTACCTCGTAAACGCTTTCAAGGTCTGGAGCAGAAATCGCATGATCTTTTGGAATACTGCAAAATGTTGCAAGACGATCTCGTCGCGGTTTGTCCAATACTTTTTCAGACCTGCAAATTATAAAATCTGCCTGTATTCCTGCTGAATTTAAAGTGCGTGCAGCATACTGGGTTGGTTTTGTCTTCATTTCGCCAATCACTTTTGGAATAGGTAAATAACTTACAAGCACAAATACCACATCATCAGGATGCTTAAGTTTCATCATTCTTGCCGCTTCCAAAAACAGCAAAATCTGATATTCTCCGACCGTCCCTCCAAACTCAATTATCACGATGTCTGCTTTGTTTTTCCGTGCAGCGGAATTAATACGACGATTAATTTCATTAGGAATATCGGGAACAACTTCAACGTCTTCTCCGGCATACTCAAGATTTCTTTCCTTCCTTATAACTTCACGATATACCTGACCAGTTGTTATATAATTATCAGCTACGCAATCCACTCCTGTAAAACGTTCATAATTACCCAAGTCTTGATCAGCCTCAATGCCATCTTCACCAACAAAAACTTCACCATGCTCTGTCGGCCGTATTGTGCCTGCATCAATGTTGATATACATATCACATTTAATTGTAGCTACACTATACCCTCTACTTTGCAGTATCCTTCCGATAGAAGCAGTGGTAACCCCTTTTCCTACAGATGACATTACACCGCCTACTACAAATATGTATTTTGTTTTCTTCCTTGATTCAGGCATAAAATTTATTCTTTTTCGATACTTACCAAAAGTTTTAATTGTTTCTTCGGTTCAGCTTGGACAGCAATCTCATGATCGCCTACAGATTTTATCGGTTTTTCTAACAGTATTTGGTTTTCGTTTAAAGTGAGCTTATAGACCTTCTGTACTTTCTGTACAATTTCTTTTTTCCCAACCCCTGCATAGAGAGTTCCATCATCGCTTGCGTTCACTACTAGAACAATTCTTTTTCCGTCTAGGGCACTAAAAACATTTTCAACTTTCTCTTTATCGCCTTTGGCTGATTTTTCACTTTTTTCTTTCTCTAGTTCTAAGCTTTCTTCAATCTTTTGTGTAAACGGGGCGGCAAGACCTCTGGGTAACAAATAATTCCGAGCGTAACCATCAGTCACATTTTTGACTTGACCTCTCTTCACATGAGGCGGTACATTTTTTAGAAATATTACTTTCATACTAAGTGTTGAACTCCTACTTTATTTTAAAATTGCTAGACATGTTTTTATAATCACCCCATTCAATCTCAACTTTCTTGATACTTGCCTGATCAGGGCCACTGTGACACCAATCAATAAAATTTTGCAGATTGTTTTCTTCACCCTCTGCATCAATTTTTACTGTTTTGTCTGATTCATTTTTAACCCAACCAGTAATCTGTAACTCTTTTGCTTTTTCTAGGGCATTATATCGGAAAAAAACGCCCTGCACAGTACCATATATTCTAATCCTTGCTCTTTTCTTCTTCATGAGTATAGCAGAAAAAAACGGTTTTGTTTACTATTCTGTTAGCAATTCAACGGCTTTATTCAACTGAGGGTCAAGCCCTGCTTCAATATCATCTAGTGTAATTTCTACAATAACATCCGGGGTAATACCTTCCTTATCAATCGAACGTCCATTGGGGGTAAGCCACTCAGCCACTGTAATTTTTAGTGACGAACCGTCAGCAAATTCATTTAATTCCTGCACTGTACCCTTTCCAAATGTTTGCTCACCCAAAACTGTCGCAATTCCATGATCTTGGATAGCCCCCGCAACAATCTCTGATGCAGACGCCGTACCTGCATTTACAAGAACAATCATCGGATAATCGATAAAATCTTCACCATTTTCTACAACATATGAATTTTCATTGCCGTTCCCAAAATCTTCAACCAATACAACGTCATTTTCCGCAACAAAATATCCGGCAATATTAACTGCTGTCGCTAAAAAACCACCAGGATTGTTCCTTAAATCTAATATAACACCCTTTGGTTCTTCAAGGATAATTTCACGTACCGCCTTCTCGAATCCCTTTTCTGTATTTTCGTTAAAATCAGAAAGCACGATATGTGCCACATTACCATCTAGCATCTTCCAGGAAATTGATTCAACCTTTATTGTTTCACGAACAATTGAAATCGATACTAAATCTTCCTCATTTTCTCTTCTAATACCTAATTCCACTGAAGTGCCTTTTTCACCTCGAATCATGCCCACTGCAAGATCAAGCGTTATTCCAGTGGTATCAGTGCCATCAATGCTGACTATTTGATCACCCGCAAGCACTCCCGCATTATATGCAGGTGTTTCTGGTAATGGTGCTATAACAACTAATTGATCATCCTTGATTCCTATCTCTATTCCTATTCCCTCGAAAGTACCACTAATTTGTTCATTAAAATCCTGGCTTATTTCCGGATCGAAAAAAACAGTATAAGGATCTTGTACGCTTGCTGACATTCCGACCAATGCACCATAAAAAAGGTCCTTCTCGCTTACAGGCCTGTCATAATATTTGTTTTGTATTGTCCGCCAAGTTTCCCAAAAAATTCCAAAATCAATTTCTTGTGTCTCCGGATTATCAGTAAATTTATTAACAACTATATCCCCTACTTGAGAAACAGCCACGCCATTAAATTTCCATGCACCAAATAATATCCCACCAAGAAATGCAATAAATATAATTACCAAAGTTGAATAAAACTTAAAGTATCGCTGTACCCGAGATGGTTTGCGAGTGTGATTCTCCATATTATTCGTTTACCCTTTCTATTTTTACACCTATTTTTTGAAGGCGTTCTTCTATTTTTTCGTACCCACGGTCAATTTGATAAATATTATCAATCTCTGTTTGCCCGTCTGCAAGCGCAGCAGCTATTACAACAGCAATCCCTGCTCTTAAATCAGGGCTAGTTAGTTTTCTACCGTGAAGCTTTGTTGGCCCATTAACAACAATACGATGTGGGTCACACATAATAATATCCGCACCCATTTGCACTAACATGTCCGTAAATAGTAAGCGCCGATCATATATCACTTCATGTATCACAGACCTCCCCTCCGCCTGAGTCATCAGGACAGTATATGGGGGTTGTAGGTCAGTAGGAAAGCCTGGATACTCGTGTGTTTTAATATCTATCGGCCTTAAAGACTTTGCTGGCTTTATTTTCAACCAGTCTTCTCCACGCTCATAAGAAATCCCGACTTTTTGAAATACAGCTAATAGAGACTCAATATTATTTGGATTGCATTTTGTTATCGTCAACTCTGATTTTGTTGCAGCACCAAGTATCGCAAATGTTCCCGTTTCGATCCGGTCTGGAATTATTGTGTATTCGCCTGCGGATATTTCCTTTACACCCTCAATGATAACTGTCGAAGTACCTGCTCCTAATATCTTTGCACCATTTTTGTTTAAATAATCCGCCAAAGCAACTATCTCTGGTTCCATTGCGCAATTCCCCAGAGTTGTTACTCCTTCTGCGAGAACTGCCGTCATAATCATGCTTTCCGTTCCTGTTACACTGGCAGTTGTAAAAAAATAATTCCCGCCAATTAATTTTTTTGCCTTCACAACATAATAATCATCGTTTTCTTCAACCTCAGCACCTAATGCAACAAAACCGTCAAGAAATAAATCGATCGGCCGTTTACCAGCACCAATTACACATCCGCCGGGATGAGGAAATCTAACTTCACCAGTTTGCGCTAGAAGAGGACCGGCGAACATTACTGAAGACCTAAACTTATTTGCAAACTCCGGCTCAAGAATATTTTTCTTAATCTCTGTAATTGACACAGTGCAATTTCTTCCATCTAGTTTAATGGATGCGCCAAGATCTTTAAGAATATCAGTTGCTTTATGAATTTCTTCTATATTAGGAAGGTTTTTAATAGTAATTGTCCCCTTGGAAAGCAAAGCAGCGGGCAATATCTTCATTACTGCATTTTTAGCACCTCTTACTTCAATTTCTCCTGAAAGAGGATTTTTTCCGTTTATTACAAATTTTTCCATAAAAAAATTCCTATTATTTCAAAACATGGTAGAATTAGTTATCCTATATGATACATATTACCTACTAATTTCATTCTGGTCAAAATGAAGAAGAAATACCGCAGAATCTACGCTTTTACCCTGGTATTGGTATTTATTGTAGTCGCTCCCCTCCTAGTGCTCTATGCTACAGGATATCGATATGATTTTGATGACCATAAAGTTATAAAGACCGGGGTATTATCAGTTGATTCAGATCCTCGCAATGCTCAAATCACAATAAATGGAGGGAAATTTGGTTCAAAAACTCCAACTGTGATTAAAAACCTATTCCCTGGAGACTACTCTGTAATAATTGAGAAAGAGGATTATTTTACCTGGGAAAAAACTCTGCAAGTGTTTCCAAACCGATCCACTTCAACAGAAAGAGTGTCTCTTCTTAAATCTAGCAGTCCTACACTTGTAGTTGAAGAAAGAGTTTCAAATATAGTTTTTTCGCCAAATGACTCATATCTTGCTTATACGATTGTGAATGAAAAAAAGACTAATGATTTGATTATTAAGCAACAAGGCACACTCCGTACCATTCATTCTATTGAAGGCATTGATGTCAAAACAAAGTTAGCTTTCTCAAGCAATGCAAACTATGTATATTTGATTAATCCTGAAACTAATTACATAACAAGGATCATTTCTGTAGACGGGCAATATGATATTATACTTGATCTGATTTCACCTTCTTATATACCTATAAAAAGAATTACTGAATCTTCAAAAGCCAATGTCCTGTATGCAATATCAGAAAGTGGTATTAAACAAATCAATGTTGAAGAAAAAACTTTTAAAAGATTTGTTGATGGAATTATTCAGGATGTTGTTGAAATAGGCCAGTCAATTTACTATATTGAAGTACAAGAAAACGTGTCTGTATTAATGAAAGCAGATTTGAATGACCTTGATAATTCTCACAAACTGCTCACTCTTTCGCATAATAGTGAATGTCTTCTATCATACATAACACAAAATTATCTCACGCTTCACGATATTCAGAATAATGAACTGTCATTAATTGGGATTCAAGATCAGTTTTCACTCAAACTAAATAAATTAAATCTAAATGTCTCAAGGTTTGTTTGGTCACCAGACGAGAACAATTTATTACTTTACAATGATTTCGAGATTTGGCTATTTAATCCAGAGCAAGATCAGCAAGAGCTACTGATAAGATCAAGCAAGCAAATAAAATATGCCGACTGGTCACCCGATGGAAGGTGGATGATTTATAGTCACGAGGGTTTTATAAAAGCTATTGAACTTGATGGGCGCGAAAAACGTAACATAGTAAATCTCGCGCAAACCGACATCATACCATTTGCAGTAAACAAAAATAATAAAGTCCTGTTTTTCCATGACTCTTCTCAAAACTTATTCCAACAACCGATTCAGTAGGCTAGCGTTTTGAAATATACTCATTTAGCGCCACCTGCCACTGTCGAGATAGTGGTATTTTTGTGTTAATCAACGACGAATAATTCGGCCGCTTTGCTGGACGTGGAAATTTATCTGATGCTACAGGTAAGACAGAAACAGACATATCTGACAGGTCAAAAACTTTTTTGGCAAACTCGAACCATGAAACCTGCCCTTCGTTGGTAATGTGGTAAACCCCATAGGGTAATTTATCCTCAATAAGCCTACGTGTTCGCAATGCTAAATCAACAGTATACGTTGGCTTACCAAATTGATCATTTACAACTTGAATCTCCTTTTGCTTATTTCCAATATTTAACATCGTATCAACAAAGTTTTTTCCATTCTTTCCATATAGCCATGATGTCCGGATAATGTAATACTCCCTGCATATATTTTGAATTGCTTGTTCTCCTTGCAATTTTGAATACCCATATGCATTTACAGGATTTGTATCATCATTTTCTTTATAGCCGGATTTATTTGTGCCACTGAATACATAATCAGTTGAATAATGTATAAGCTTCGCTCCTATTGTTTGTGCCGTTTTTGCTAAATGACCTACTGCCGTTCCGTTTATCCTGTTGGCCTGCTCTTGATTGTGTTCCGCTCCATCAACGTCCGTATAGGCCGAAGCGTTGATGATAATTGATGGTGATATTTCCCGAATTCTTTTTTGCACAATTTCTTCATTGGTAATATCTAAATCATCAATATCCCAGCAAATCGGTTGCAAGTCGGCAAAAATAATAGAAAGCTCGGATCCGAGCATTCCTTTTGCGCCTAAAATAAGAATTAGTTTATCGCTTCTCATATTGCTTCTTATAGTACTTCAAATAATCCCCGGATTTAATTCGTTTCCACCATGATTCATTTTCCTTATACCAGTTGATTGTTTTTTCTAAATAAGTATCTAAATCATAAAGCGGTTTATAATCTAATTCATTTTTTGCCTTTGTCCAGTCAACAGCATAGCGTCTATCATGACCTGGCCTATCTTTTACATACTCCAGCATTTCCTCCGATTTTCCCATTATTGCCAACACGCGGTTTATGAGTTCTAGGTTATTAACATCCTCGGTAAGACCGCCAATTAAGTACGTTTCTCCTATTTTTGCTTTTTCTAATACCAATTCTATTGCTCTGCAATGATCCTCCACGTACAGCCAATCTCTGACATACTTTCCGTCTCCATAAATTGGCACTTTCTTATTTTCCAGCAAGTTTGTTATTGCCAATGGAAGCAGTTTCTCAGGATATTGATAGGGGCCATAATTATTTGATGTATTCGTAATGGTAACCGGAAGTCCATAAGTTGTATAATATGCACTTACTAAATGATCCGAAGCTGCCTTTGACGCGGAATACGGGCTACGGGGATCATATTTTGTACTTTCACTGAATTTGCCCGCGTCATCTAATGGCAACGCTCCAAAAACCTCATCAGTTGAGATATGATGAAATTTTTTATTTCTAAATTCTTCGCCACGCCAGGCCTTCACCGCTGCTTCAAGTAGAACATGAGTGCCCCACGTATTATTTAAAACGAAATCATACGGCAGTGAATGTTCAAACAGTTTTTGTATCGTCTCATTACTTTCTCTCCCCTCTTTATCAATATTGAGGATCGATTGATCTACGTGTGACTGTGCAGCAAAGTGAACAATCGTATCAATCTTGTTCTCTTGGAGTATTGCTCCAACAAGATTTAGATCACAAATATCACCTTTAACAAATTTGTAGTTGGGATTTTTCTCAATAGACTGGAGATTTTCCAAATTACCGCAGTACGTCAACTTATCCAGATTCACTATTTTATCGTCTGGATGGTTTTTAAGCCAATAATGGATAAAGTTAGAGCCGATAAATCCGGCTCCACCAGTTATCAGTAATTTCATTGGGTGTTTTTAGGTTCCAATAGTCCAGGAAGCAAGATATTTCTTTTGCTTAGGTGTCAGCTGGTCAATATTTATGCCCATAGATTTTAGTTTTAATGCTGCTATCTCAGCATCAATATCTTCCGGTACTGCGTATACTTTGTTTTCCAGACTTTCATGATTTTTTGTAATGTACTCAGCTGCCAGTGCCTGATTTGCGAAGCTCATATCCATTACTGAGGCCGGATGCCCTTCGGCTGCAGCAAGATTAACTAGTCTGCCTTCCGCTAAAATATTAATTACTTTTCCGCTTTTGAGCATAAATGCTTGCACGAAGTCACGCGGTTCTGAAATTTCTTTGCTCATCTTATTAAGTTGCTCAACGTCAAGTTCAACATCAAAATGCCCTGAGTTCGAGACAATTGCTCCATCCTTCATATTCACAAAGTGTTCTTTTCTAATCACACTTGTGTTTCCAGTCACAGTGATGAAAACATCTCCCAACCTACAAGCATGGCTCATCGGCATTACCTGATTACCATCCATTTGTGCCTTAAGCGCACAAAGCGGATCAACTTCAGTCACAATGACATGTGCACCCATCCCTTTTGCCCGAATTGCCAGTCCGCGGCCACATGACCCATAACCTGCAATTACTACAGTTTTACCCGCGTACAGGATATTTGTTGCACGCAGTATTCCATCCAGTGTGCTTTGGCCGGTGCCGTAATAATTATCAAATAGGTGCTTGGTCTTTGCATCATTAACGGCAATTACTGGAAAACGAAGCACTTTCTTTTTTTCCATACTTCTTAGACGGATAACACCAGTCGTTGTTTCCTCGGAGGATCCCAATATCTCTTTAGTCTGCTTCTTTCGCTTTGACAAAAGCTCTGAAACCAAGTCAGCTCCATCATCCATTGTTATGTGTGGTTTATGATCCAGCGCAGCCTTTAAATGCTGATAGTACACTTTGCGATCTTCTCCACAAATAGAATATGTAGGTATTCCAAAATTCTTCACAATTGACGCGGCTGTATCGTCCTGTGTTGACAAAGGATTTGAAGCGCATAAAACAACATCTGCCCCCCCGGATTTTAATGTATTCATCAAATTTGCCGTCTCGGTTGTGACATGTAAGCAAGCAGATATTCTAATGCCTTCAAGTGGCTTTTCTTTTTCGAACCGGCTTTTAATAAGACGCAAGACATCCATCTGCTTTTCAGCCCAGTCAATTTTTTTCTTTCCCTGGCTGGCTAAACGGATATTTTTAATATCATAATTTGTTGACTTTTTTGCTTTACTCATCTTTGATTGTAGTTATTAATGATTTTAAGACACAAAAGCAGAGGAGCTACCCCTACTTTAGCTATGGTTCTCCTTGTTTTATTCTCCTAATTTTACCGCTATGATCCCAAATACCAGGTAAGCTATTATAGCAAGACCAAGCACTATAGATAGCACCTTCATTGTATTACTCTTCTTGAAATAGGATAGCTTCATTGAGCTCTTAATTTAATTTTTAGCTGATTTTTACCCTAAAATTTTTATAAAAACGCAACGAAATCTCCTTTTTTGTAAATTTGTGCTCCTGCGTACCATAGCGCTCAATTGGGTATGTTGCCACCAAAGTAGCCAGCTGAACAGCCCTCTTAATTGGGTACTTTTTTATTATACCATGAACTAACCCGGAACGAAATGCATCCCCCGCTCCAGTCGGATCAACTAGCTTTCTAGGCTTAACAGCGTTGATAGAGAAGCTTCCGTCATTAGTGGTTGTTATTGATCCTTTCTCTCCTCTAGTTACAATTATGTTCTCAGTCATTGTCATTAATTTTGACTTATTGGCCTTCAATCTCTTTGAAACCAGAGCATATTCATAGTCATTCACAATAAACATATATGAGCCATTCAGAAGATATCTCAGGTCCTTTGTCGGAAGTGCGGGTATTTGCTGGCCAGGATCAAAAATATATTGAATTTCTTTCTTCTTACATTCCTTTGCAATCTTTACCATATCAGAAACATTTCCAGGTGAAATTATTACTAAACTACCTTTGCCAAACTTCGGTAATTTTCCAATAGAATGTGACATTGCTCCTGGATGGAATGCTGTTATTTGATTATTTGTTTTATCCGTAATTATATATGCACCTGCGGTCAATTCAGATTTCACTATCTTAATATTGTCTGAACTGATTCTATTTTTTTTGAGCCACTCGAGATATGGTTTAAAATCTCTTCCTACAATACCAACTATCTTTGGATCATCACCAAGCAACTTTAATGTATACGCAATATTTCCTGCCGTTCCCCCAAAATTTTCTTTCAAACAATTAATCAAAAAACTTACATTTAAAATGTGTATTTTTTCAGGAAGTACGTGATTTCTAAAATAATCTGGAAAATCCATAATTCTGTCATAAGCAAGTGAACCTGAAATGTATATATTCATGCTATTTCTGTTTTAAATATTTTTGTGCCAAATACCAAGCTGTTATGCTTTGCCCATCCCAAATCTTACCTTCCTTAATAAGTTGATCAACTTCCTCTGGATCTTTAACAAGTACTTCAATATCTTCAGTATTATCTTGTGCCTGTGTAGTTTTTGTCAGTCCTCTCGCAATGTAAACATTGCAGACTTCATTTGTTACACCGGTAAAGGGATTAAAATCCCCTATTTTTGTAAACTGTTCTGCGACATAACCTGTCTCCTGTTCTAACTCTGCTTTTGCTGCATCCAGTGGAAGCTGATTATCTTCTAAACCTCCCATAGGCAGTTCAACACAAACTTTCTTATTTATGTATCTATATTGCTTTACAAGAACAATCTTTCGATCATCCATGACAGGAACAACTATTGATGATCCGTTTGTTTTGACATAAAAGTAATCCCCTTCTTCTTTTGTGGGCAGAATATACCTGTCGTGTATAACTTTAAGCCACTTATTTGAAAGCGCAGTCTCTGATGTAGTTGTATCCCAAATCTTTTTCATGCCAATTACAGGGTTTTATTCCAGTCAAACCCAATCTTTGGATCATTGTAAGGCATTCGCTTTTCGTCTGGATCTTTTGGATCATAACTCTCGGTCGTTTGATAAAAAAGCAAAACCGGTTCATCAGAAAGAACCTTATAACCATGTGCAACCCCAATAGGTATAACAACCAATTTGTAATCATCTTTACCGGCAAATATAACTTGAGTTTCACCATTTGTGGGAGAGTTTTTTCGTAAATCATACAGCACGATCATTGCCTTGCCGGTTGCTACAAACCAAAGATCATCTTGCTTTTCATGATAATGAAAAGCTTTTATTGTCCCTTCATACGCCACAGTAAATGTCGTCTGGCCAAATTTAGTAAGCAGTTTATCGTCATCACGCAGAACCTCCATCAAAAATCCTGGTTTTGATATATCCTCATCTCTATCAGGTATATCTTTTCTTACAATTAGATCCTTTATTATTACACCATCGATCATATATTTATTGGTTATTTCTTTCTGCAACAATTTTATTAGCTCTATACAGGGAATCGAATGTGCCAGCATCTGTCCACAAACCATCCAATACTTCATAAGTCATTATTCCCTGATCAATATAGAAATTATTGACGTCGGTTATCTCAAGTTCACCTCTACCAGACGGCTTAAGATTTTCAATAACATTCCACACTTGATTGTCATACATATACAAGCCAACCACTGCCATTGAACCTTTTGGCTTATTGGGTTTTTCTTCAATACCCATTATTTTGTCCCTGTTTATTTCCGCAACACCAAAGCGCTCTGGGTCAGGGACTTCTTTAATGAAAATCTTGGCCCCCTTTTCCTGCTTTTCAAAATCATTAACCGCTTTCTTTGCAACGTTTTTTTCAAATATGTTATCTCCTAATATAACAGCTATTTTTTCTTCATCGGAAAAATCCTTGCACAACGCTAATGCCTGGGCTATTCCACCCGCTTCTTCTTGAACGCCGTATGATAATCGCACACCAAATTCATCTCCGGACCGCAGAAGCTCTAAAAAGTGGCCGGCGTGTCCTTTGCCTGAGATAACCATAATATCCTTTATCCCGGCATTTGCTAAGGTCAATAGTGGATAGTAAATCATTGGCTTATCATAAACCGGTAGCAAATGCTTATTGGTTACCAATGTCAGTGGTCTCAAACGTGTTGCTTGTCCTCCCGCTAAAATTATTCCTTTCATAATCGGATGTTGAATAATTGGTTACGAAGTGCCCCTACACGCTAAGCATTATAGTATTTTCCGCTCATCTTTACAAGCTGGTAATATTTGCTAAAATCTAGTATAATTTCATGGTATATTAACCAAATAATCAATAAATAATGGGTACAACTCTTGTAACTGGTGGCGCAGGTTTTATTGGATCTCACACATCGAAAAGACTGTTAGAAAGTGGAGAAAGCATAGTTTGCGTGGATGATTTCAATGACTACTATGACCCGCGAATCAAAGAAGACAGAATATCAAAGTTTTTAGGAGATTACACCTTTCCAGTCCATCGAATAAGCATTTGTGATTTCGAAGGCTTAAAGAAGATATTCAAGAAATACAAGATAGATCGAGTTTGTCATTTAGCAGCCAGGGCCGGAGTAAGAGCCTCGATTAATGATCCTTTTAGCTATCAGGAAGTAAACATCCAAGGCACACTAAACCTACTGGAGCTGTCAAAAGACAACGATATCAGCAACTTCGTATTCGCATCGTCGTCTTCAGTATACGGTGGGAACAGAAAGGTACCATTTTCTGAAAATGATCCTGTAGACTCCCCTGTTTCGGTATATGCGGCCACAAAGAAGTCATCTGAATTGCTTGCACATGTTTATCACAACCTATATAAACTAAATGTAACTGGCCTAAGATTTTTTACAGTTTATGGTCCTTTTGGTAGGCCGGATATGGCATATTATAAATTTACAAAGAAAATCCTTAGCGGTGAACCGATAGATGTTTACAATCATGGAAAGCATCAGCGTGATTTTACCTACATAGATGATATTATTGATGGAGTAATACAATCTTTGGAGAAACCACACGATTATGAAATCTTTAATCTTGGTAATTCCCAGACGGTTGAGCTTGAATACTTCATTTCAGTTATTGAAAAAGAGCTTGGAATTGAAGCAAAAAGGAATTTATTGCCGCTTCAGCCTGGCGACGTTGTGAAAACATATGCTGATATAACGAAGGCAAACAAAATGCTTGGCTTCAATCCTAAAACCAGTGTGGAATTGGGAATTAAAAATTTTATTAACTGGTATAAAGACTACTATAAGTAAAACTTATGAGTGATATTGAGAAAAAATATAAATACTCTGTAATAGTTCCGGTTTACAATGAGGAAGAATCAGTGCAGCCGCTTTTTAGTGAGATCAAAGACGCGATGAATAAAATGCAGCAACCCTATGAAATTATTTTTGTTGATGATGGCTCAATCGACAAAACTTTTGAAAAACTTAATTCTCTATCACCTATAAAGATAATAAGGTTTAGAAAAAATTTCGGTCAAACTGCAGCATTAGACGCAGGATTCAAGAATGCAGAGGGAGAGATATTCATAACTATGGACGGAGATGGCCAAAACGACCCTGTAGATATTCCAAAACTAATTAAAAAGATGTCTGAGGGTTATGATATGGTTTCTGGCTGGAGGATTGACAGAAAGGATGATTTCTCAAAAAGATTTTTCTCTCGAGGTGCAGATTTTTTGAGAAAATTTTTTATCAATGACAAAATACACGATTCAGGGTGCTCTTTAAAAGCGTATAAGGCTGAATGCTTTAAAAATCTTACTCTCTACGGAGAAATTCATCGATTTATTCCTGGGATTCTTCGATGGCTGGGATTTAGAATTGCTGAAATAAAGGTCAATCATCGCCCCAGAACCACAGGCAAAACAAAATACAACTGGAAAAGAGTATTAAAAGGTTTAATCGATATGATTTCAGTTTGGTTTTGGCGGAAATATTCAGGGAGGCCACTTCACTTATTTGGAGGTTTGGGAATCATATCTGGAACTCTAGGAATGCTTTTAGGAACGTATCTTGCAGTGGCAAGAATATTAGGTAAAATTGCTCTTCAAAATAGTATTTGGCCATTAATTGCTGTCTTTCTGGTTTTAACAGGGATTCAGCTTTTCATCTCCGGTTTGCTGGCAGATATTGCTGTTAAGACATACTATAACGAAAAAAGGAGTACTTACTCAATAAAGGAAATAATCGAGAATAAGTATGAAGATGATGAAGCTAATTCAGATGCTAAATCCTAATGAAGCTATTAATGCTGGCGCCAACGCCATTTTTTTCCGATCGGGGTTGTCATATAAGGGTACTGAATAGTTATCTTAATTTACAAGATATTGGACATAATGTCCTATTACTCACCTATCCATTAGGAAGAGATATGGATGGGGTAGAAACGAAAAGAATATCTAAAGTACCTGGCTACCATCAAACAAAGCCCGGTTTTTCTTTTTACAAACCATTTTTAGATTTTCTTTTATTGTTCAAAGCTATTAAGGAAATGCTGATTGGTAAATATGATGTCGTATATGCTCACTTATATGAGGGAGCTTTTATTGGATATTTTCTGAAAATAATTTTTAGAAAAAAACTAATTTTTGACAACCAAGGTTCTTTGACTGGTGAATTGACTACGCAGAAGACAATTAAGAAAAATAGTCTGGTATTTAAGATAGTTTATCGCTTAGAGAAATTTATTATACAAAAATCTGATGAGATAATTGCTAGTAATGAAGGATTAAAAAAAATTCTTTTAGATAATTTTCAAGTTAAAAATATTGTCGTTGAAGAAGATCTTCCCAATGATACACTGTTTAATTCTCAAGTTCAATCAGCAAAACTGGACCTTCCAAAAAATAAAATAGTGATTACTTATTTAGGTGGCCTACAACTATATAAAGGACTTGATTATCTTTTAAATGCGATTGCATCTACTGATTATAGGTTTCATTTTCTAATTATGGGATACCCAGAAAAGGATTGCCAAAGAATTGCAAAAGAACTTGGTATACTAAATAGAATTACTTTTACTGGAAAAATACCATATGAGCAAGCACCCGCTTATTTGAAGCTAGGCAATATAGCAATTTCCCTAAAAACTACGGATAGCGGTGAAGCAAACGCCAAGTTGTATAATTATATAGCTATGGGATTAAAAGTTATTTGCTTTGATTTACCTGAAAATCGTAGAATTTTAAAAGATAATGGAATTTATGTTAGGAATAAAGATACCAGTGATCTGGTAAATAAAATAAATATGCTGAAATTATGAAAAATTTGTTAAACTGTCCCATTTGCAAAAGTGGAGAGATTAAAGAAAGATTTTATACAGGTATAAAAGATCCATACAATTGCATTTCTGGAGAATTTTATTTTAATAAGTGCACTAAATGTGACAACTTATTCTTAGGCAATCCATTTAACCAAAAAGATATAGCATTTGTTTATCCTAAAAATTACAGCAAATTCGAGAACAAATTATTTAATAAAATTAGGAAACTATTAGCAATACGATTGATAGATAAAGTGCTAAGTCAAGTACAAAATAGAAAAGATTTTAGAATACTTGAGATAGGCGCAGGTAGCGGGCTTTTCTCAAAATATTTTTTTCGGAAAGGGTACAAAGTGACTGCTACCGACATTGACGAGATGGAAATGCAAGCATTATCCAAAATAGGAATTGACATAAAGATAGGCAATTTTGAAGATTTGGTTTTTGAGGAAAAATATGACCTTATCATAATGAGTCATGTAATAGAACATTTTTATCATCCTCAACAAATTGTAAATAAAATTAAAGGATTTATTAATGACAATGGGCAAATTTTTATTAAGACTCCTAATTCAACATTTTTATTTCTAAGGTGGTTTAAAAATCACACTTACGTATTTGATGCACCAAGACATCTAAATATTTTTTCTGAAAAGTCTATCAAAATATTGTTTGCCGATCCTTCATTTGTAACAACCGTCAAAAACGAATTTACAGTTAATGAACTATATAATTTCTTTAAATTGAAATTTCCAAGATTGAATTACAAATATTACTTGTTATTCACTGCGCTATTGTTTCCTTTTGCTGTGATTCCATATCTATTCAAAAGATCATCTAGATTAGTAGTAACAGTAAAAAATAATGAACACAGCTCCTAAAGAAACTGAATTATCAATATTAATAGTAAACTGGAATTGCCGAGATATTATCATTAAATGCCTCGAATCTTTAATACAGACTATAAATCGTCATAGTTATGAAATAATTGTCGTTGACAATAATTCTGCTGATGGATCGCCCGAATTGATTGAAAATAAGTATTCTCATATTAAGCTGATAAGGAATAATTCAAACAATTATTTTGCTGGTGGCAATAATCAGGCATACAAAGCATCTAAGGGAAAATATATTCTATTGCTGAACCCCGACATAATTGTTCCAGAAGGGTCAATCGATAGGCTGCTAGATTTCATGATGCAAAAAAATCAGCAAGTTATGACTGGCAAACTGATTAATCTAGATGGCACAGTGCAAAACACCATGTATCGCAGCTTTCCCTCTGCTTTCACATTATTAGCTACTGGTCTTTCAAGGCAACTTAGTATTTTGAGGCTTTTGCCTAATGTTAAGGCGTATCTATCTTTAAATAAGGACTTTCAGAAAGACTTTTATATTGAACAGGCGCCTGGTGCAGTCATAATAATGAACAGAAAATTGATTGATAAATTGCAATACTTGTTTGATGAACGTAATTTTCCCTTATTTTATAATGATGTTGATCTATCCTACAGAATTGAAAAACTAGGAAAGAAAATATTGTATAAAGCTGATATCCCCTTTTATCACATTAAACAACAGTCATTAAATAAACTTGATTTTTATAATTATAGTAGAAACTACTGCATTTCTTCGTTAAAGTTTTTTAGAAAGCATAAACTATATTTTGATTACATAGTTTTAAAAGTAGGATTCTTTGTCAGATTTATAGTGCACTTATTGATTTCATTTCTACAATTAGTATTCGGTAAAATTAAGCGCATTGAATTTAATAGAAGAAGGGTCATAATAAAAAATATATTAGCAGAAAAATTTTAATTTACTAATACAGATGCAGTTGCCTTCAAAACAAATAGATAAAACCAGCAATCATGGTCTCGAACCATTAGTTAGTATTATTATCTTAAACTTTAATGGCCTAGATTATTTAAAAAGAACTATAGATTCTGTATTTAAAATCGATTATTCTAATTACGAAGTGATAATCGTAGACAATGGCTCAACTGACGAAAGTATTCATTACATTGAAAAATACGATAATATTAAATTGATTAAGAATAAAAAGAACCTGGGGTTTTCTCAAGGAAAGAATATTGGCATTGATCATGCTCGTGGAGAATTTATTTTATCAATCGATAATGATATTTCACTTACAGACGATCAATTATTAAATAAATTATTGAATATTTATTCGAATGAATACGCTTTCATACAAGTACCATTGTTAGATAGTAACTCTAAGGTTACAAACGATTATGGTATTTACTTTTCACTATATGGATTACATTGGCATAAAAAGACTGTCAGTATTGATAAAATATTAAATTATCCAGAGGACACAATAGAAATTGCCGGGCCAACAGGTGCATTTATGTTCTTTAATAAACATGTATGGGATAAAATTGGTGGATTTGATCAATCTCAGCTTTTTCATCTTGATGACATTGATATTGGTCCAAGAGCATATCTTTTTGGTTATAAAAATATGCTTTACACGAAAAGTTTCGTTTACAATTTAGGTTCTGAACGTTCACGAGAAAGTAAAATTTATCTTGATTATTACAAATATCAATTTTCTGGACATGCAAGAAGTATTATCAAGAATTATAATAAATTTAATCTAATTTTTAGATTCCCGATTTTTGTTACTTTCCAAATTCTAAAAACAATAAAGTACGCTATTAAATACCGAGAAATAAGAATTGCTATCGCGTTTTTTGCATCAATTTCCGTATTTGTAAGAAAATTAAACAATAGCTTTAAACAAAGGGCAATGCTTCAAAGTAAGAGAGTGGTAAAAGATGATTTGTATTTAAAATTAAAACCAGAAATTTTTAATTGATATGACTATGTCCAATCCAGCGATATCTGTTATCATGTCGGCTTTTAATGGTGAAAATTATCTTACTGAAGCTATTAAGTCAGTTTTAGATCAATCATTCAGTAATTTTGAATTTATTATTATAAATGACGGATCAATAGATAATTCATTAACAATTATCAACGGATTTGCTGAATCAGATAAAAGAATTACTGTAATAAATAACCCAGTTAACCTTGGTCTTACAAAGTCGCTGAATATAGGATTAAAATGTTCCAAAGGAAAGTATATTGCAAGAATGGATTGTGATGATATCGCTTTCACTGATCGATTTGAAAAGCAGTATAATTTTTTAGAGGAAAATTTAAATGTTTTCTTATTGGGTAGCGAGGCAATCAAAATTGACGCGAATGGAAATAAATTAAATACTGTAAAACTAGTTTATGGTTCTAATAATATTAAAAGAGTTTTGGAGTCAAAAAATTGCCTAATCCATCCAACAATATTGTTTAGAAATATAAAAGGAATGCTTTATCGTGAAAAATTTACCTTTTCCCAAGATTATGATTTCTATTTGAATCTACTAACCAAGAATCTTCTAATTGATAATCTCAATCAGCCATTAATATATCATCGTGTTTTGAATGAAAAGAGTGTATCTAGTATAAATTTAAAACAGCAATTATTAAATAAATCGCTAGCAAGTAAATTCTATTTTGAAAGAACGAAATTAAATCATGATTCTTATGATAAATTGGTTTTTGAGAATTTGAACAATACCCTTGATTTTTTAGAAATAAGCGAAAAAGAATTAAATAATAAAGTAATTGAGCTAAATGTGTTATCTTATTTGCAAAAGCAGCAATACTCATTCGCCAAAGACTCTTTGAAAAGTTATGATGGCAATTACTTTTCTAAATTGCTATTATCTTTAATTGTCACTATGCCAAATGCATATAATATATACAGATTCTTGAGATACAAAAATAATGGATCATAAAACATTAGGTGTATTTTTTACCAAAGGTGTATCAGTAGAAAGGTGGGAAAAAATGGACTTGCTTGAACGTGAGAAATTGTTATATGAAGAATTTATCAAAAAAAATATCTTTGATAGTATTTATTGGTTTACTTATGGCTCTGATGATAAAAAATATGAAAAATACTTGCAAAATGGAATTATTATCATACCAAAACCGGTTTTTTTTAATATAAAATATGGCTCACTCCTATATTCTTTTCTATTGCCACTACTACAAAAAAGGTATATTAAAGAATGTACCATTTTGAAGACAAATCAAATGCCAGGTAGTTGGAGCGCAGTTATCAGTAAAATAATTTATAAGAGTAAATTATTGATCAGAACAGGCTACACAATGACATTATTTTTAAAGAATAAAAAGTTTTTGCGTTTTATATATAGATTAGTGGAGAAATTAGCTTATAAATTTGCCGACCATAGTATTGTCACCAGCAAACACGATAAACAATATATCATTAGTAATTATAATATTAAATCAGATGTCAGTTTGATTCATAATTTTGTTGATATGAACCTTTTTAGACATTTAGGTATAGAGAAAGATAAAGATATTGTTTTTGTTGGCAGACTTACCGATCAGAAAAATTTATTCAGTTTAATTGAAGCCATGGAAAATCTCGATTATTCTTTAGATATTTACGGCTCAGGAGTTTTGGGAGTAAAATTATCAGATTTTGCAAAAAGTAAGAACGTCAAAATAAATTTTATACGAAATATTCCTAATTCCAAATTGCCATATATACTCAATCATTATAAAATGTACATATTGCCTTCTTTTTATGAGGGGATGCCGAAGACATTGATTGAAGCAATGGCCTGTGGAATGGCTTGCCTAGGTACAAACGTTAATGGAACTAACGAGTTAATTAAAAATAAAGTAAATGGCTTACTAATTAATACTGATACTTTAAGTATTAGAAACGGTATTATCGAATTAATGGGGAACAGAAAACTCCGTGAAGACATTGGTAAACAGGCTAGGATAAGTGTAGAAAATAGTTTTAATCTTGAAAGCATTGTTAAAAAAGAAAATATGATATATAAGCAACTAATGCATTAACCTGCCAGCATAACATATCATAACATATTGTGATAGAAATTCTTTCTTTAATAAACTTATCGTAAGTGCTATTTATAGATAATTTGTATATTTCAGTAGTCATACTATTTTACTAATTTTTTTAAATCACAAATGAAAAAAATATATTTATTATTAACTAATCTGTTTGTTCTGTTACATAATTATTCGTATGATAAAATCTCCCTATTATCTGTAAAAATAAATAATGGAATTCATCCGAAACACAGAATAATTAATTACCATAAATTCTTTGTTGATAACATTTCTTCCGATGACATTATATTAGATTTAGGTTGCGGTAGCGGAAATAACACCTATGATATCGCTAAAAAAGCTAAAAGTGTTGTAGGTATTGATATCTCTCAAAAAAATATAGAATTTGCTAAGAGTAAATATTTTCGTGACAATTTGAATTTTATCGTCGGAGATGCTACTAAACGAGATTTTAAGCAAAGATTCAGTAAAATTGTTTTATCAAATGTTCTAGAGCATATTGAAGATCGAAAATCTTTTTTGTACGATTTGCATGAAATTTCAGATATTATTTTAGTAAGAGTCCCCCTTATCAATAGAGACTGGTTAACAATTTATAAAAAAGAGAATAATTTCGAATATCGACTAGATAAAACACATTACATTGAATATACTCCTGACACACTGAAAGAAGAGCTAAATGCCTCAGGTTGGAATGTTGACTCTAAAACCGTTCAGTTTGGCGAAGTATGGGCAGTAGCTGTAAAAATCATATGATCAGTAAACTCAATAAAATAAAAAGTATTACCCGAAATACACTTGATAAGCGTCACGAACTTGTTTATGTTGTCGAGCAACCAGAGTGGTCAATCAATTGGGACGGAAGGCAGCTCACCGATAATTTGAATAAATTAGAATTAATCAGATCCAGAACAAGCACCACTTATCTTGGTTTGAGAAATAAAATCATCCATTTTGGATCAATTAACACAATAATCGATCACGAAAATGTGGCTAATATTGATAAGAGCAATAAGATAATTTTAACCTGGTTTCATATAATTGAAAATGACAAGAAAGTTAAATTTATCCCGCAATTATTAAAAGTAGTCGATATTTTTCATACTGCTTCCAATAATACTAAAAGAAAATTAGTTGGTTTTGGAATCCCTGAAAATAAAATCACTGTTATCCCCTTAGGTGTTGATTTAGATTATTTTAAACCTATGAGTTCAGATGAAAAAAATAGGATAAAGAAACGATTAGGATTACCCTTAGATAAATTTATTATTGGATCCTTTCAAAAAGACGGCGTAGGTTGGGGAAAAGGAATTGAACCCAAATTAGTAAAGGGTCCTGATATTTTCTGTGATGTTGTCGAAAAGTTATCAAAAAGATCACCAATTTTTGTATTGCTGACCGGACCAGCCCGGGGGTACGTAAAAAAAAGGTTGGAGGATGCAAAAATAAACTATAAACATGATTATCTTAAGAATTACCTTGATATTGTTGATTACTACAATGCTATAGATTTATACTTGATGACCTCGCGTGAAGAAGGTGGACCTAAAGCAATTTTAGAATCATGGGCTTGTGGTGTTCCTATAGTATCAACCACGGTGGGTATGGCTCCTGATATCATTAATGATAAGCAAAATGGCATGCTTACACAAATAGATGATATATCTAACCTATTGTCAAAATCTCTCAATATATTTGAAGATAGGAAAATAGGGAAAATAATTACTAATAATGGCCTAACGTCTGTCAAAGAATTTGACTGGAGATTAATTGCCAGTAAGTATTATGATGAGATATATAAGAAATTATGAATAAAATTAAAATTCACATACTATATAAACTTAAAACTGGTCCCTTTGGTGGTGGCAACCAATTTTTAAAAATTTTGCGTCAGCAATTTTTATCTATGAACGCATATTCGGAAGACCCCACAAAAGCTGATGTAATATTATTTAACAGTTTTCCTTTCAGAGAAGAATTCCGTTTTAAACAAATCTATAATCTAAAAAAAGCAGGTAAGATAATAATTCATCGTGTTGATGGACCAATTTCTAAAATAAGAAATAAAGATTATGAGGTGGACAAAATAATATATAACTTTAACGATCAATTTTCCGATGGCACAATATTTCAGTCTAACTGGTGTAAGACGGCCAACAACCAACTAGGTATTAAAAAAAATAATTTCGAAACTACTATTATCAATGCTTCTGATCCACATATTTTCAATAATGATAGTAAGGCCAAATTTAGTAAACAAAGAAAAATAAAACTAATAGCCACAAGTTGGTCAGCTAACTGGCGAAAAGGTTTCGAAATCTACAAATATTTAGATAATAGCTTAGATTTTTCAAAGTATGAAATGACTTTTATTGGTAATTCTCCAGTAAAATTTAAGAATATTAAATGGTTAAAACCCATGGACAGTATAAAGATTGCTGGGATTTTAAAAAATCATGATATATTCATAACAGCAAGTCAAGTAGATCCCTGTTCCAACTCACTAATTGAGGCATTATCATGTGGTCTCCCAGCTGTAACACTAAATGATGGCGGGCACAGAGAAATAATAAATAAAGCAGGAGAAATTTTTGAAAGTAAAGCTGATGTTATTAATAAAATCGATATGATTACAAATAATTACCTGAAATACCAAAATGAAATTGATTTGCCTAAAATTAAAGCAGTTGGAGAAAATTATTATAGATTTGCTCATAAAATATTCGAAGAATCTAGAAATGGTATGTATAAGCAAAAAATGCCAAATATATTCCATCTGTATCATCTATTGCTTATGACAAATTTTTGGAACATTAAAAGTAAACTTAAATAGACTTCTTATATGAATAAGCAAATAGAATGGATAGAAAATTTGAAACAGGATGTTCCATTATTCTTGGATAAATTGAAAGTTGACAACGTACCTGGTTTTTTTCATTATTCTTTGTCGGGAGATTTATATGACGATAATATTAAATGGGGATTGGGTAATACTGTTTTTGCGACTAAGATTTATTATTCATTAGATTTGTTAGATAAATTGCCAGTCAAAGAAAGGAAAGCAATGGCAAATTTTATTAAGAGCTTTCAACAGAAAGATGGATCCTTATATGACCCATTAGTAAAAAGAAAAACATTTTTGAGAGATAAATTGGTAGGATTGAGAAATTTAGACTATAGCAATTTTTTTCATAAATCAACAATTAGAGCTGAAACAAGACAAGCAATTTCTGCCTTGAACCTTTTAGAAGAAGGGCCTGAAATTCCTTATCTAGAATTTCCAAAAACGAAAGAGAGAGTTGAAACTTATTTAATTAATCTTGACTGGGAAAAACCCTGGGGAGCAGGAAGTCATTTTTCGCATTTGATGTTCTTTTTGCAAAATAGTAATGTAAATAATAAATCTGAGTTAATTAATTACTCAGTAGATTGGGTTAATAAACTTCAAGATCCAAAAAGTGGTTCATGGTACAAAAACGAACCAAGTTTGCAACAAAAAATAAATGGTGCAATGAAAGTAATCACAGGTTTGAAAGTTGTTAATAAATTGAATTTTCAATACCCAGATAAATTAATTGACTTATGCCTAGCAGCGAAACATAATGAACAAGCCTGCGATAATTTCAATATTGTTTATGTTCTAAAATACTGCAATCAGATAAGTAGTGAGTATAAATCATCAAAAATTAAAGAATTCGCTTATGACCGCCTAAAAATTTATCACAAATATTATTATCCGAAATTAGGCGGGTTTTCCTTTAATCAAGGTCAGGCAAACACAACATACTACGACGCAAAGATTTCGCGTGGTCAGAATGAACCAGATATTCATGGCACAGTAATGTTCTTATGGGGCATATCCATAATTACTCAAATTTTAGAAGTAAACCAGAAATTAGGTTTTAAAGAATTTATAACTTAATTTATTATGTATTCAATTAAACCATTATACCAATTTGATTAAATCATTTATCTAGCCTATAATCTATTGGAGAATACAGTTTAATAAAAAAATAGCAATCAAATATATCATGTTGTTTATCATTGCAAAATATAAATGCTAAAAAATGTAAATTATTATTTTTGGGCCACATATAGAAGGAAGAGTATTGATCGAATTTTAAAAGAGAATATTCATTTCTATAATGGATTTGTTTTAGATATTGGTGGTCGGAAACGAGGCCAATTTAAAGAGCCGATGGGGAAAGTTAAGAAATGGATTTATACTGACATCAATAAGAAGCATAAACCAGATTTGGTATTAGATGTATCCCATATGGATACAATCAAATCAGAAAGTGTTGATGTAATAAATGCTATTGAGCTTTTTGAACACGTTAAAAGGATAGAAGATGGATTGAAAGAATGTTATAGGGTTCTAAAAAACGGCGGTACAATAATAATATGTGTACCTTTCTTGTACCCTGTCCATGCCGACCCTAATGATTTTCAAAGGTGGACTGAAGATAAATGGAAAAACGAATTAGTAAAAGTGGGCTTTCAGATTAGTAAAATTGTGATAATGGGTAGATATTTTACTGTTCTAATGGATATGAAAAAGGAGTTGATAAAACTATTACCATTCCCTATCAAACATTTCTTTTACTTATTCTACCCATTAATGGATCTAGCTGTAAAACTTGATAATAGTAAATGGGTCAAAAAAAATAAACGACTAATGAAATACCATAGTGGCTACTATATTGTTGCAAATAAATGAATGAAACGAATTTTTGACGACAGAAATGGATTCGTAGTTTTCATGATCGTGGTTTAATATTCCACGTTCAAAAATGACTAGAACGTAGAATACATTCCTTTAATAACAAGATATGAATTATTTATTCGTTTATAAATACAGTAAAATTCAGGGTGGCATTCAAGAAATAATGAGAAATCTTGGTAGTGGCTTAATTCAAAAAGACGAGAAGTGTAATATTTACGTTCTAGCTGATCATTCGGACTACAAAATATTAAATTACTCTTTCGAAGACGGGATGCACGTTTACTATTTAAACGCAAATAATATTTTAAAAGTTCTTTATAAATTTAAAATTGATGTATTATGTGTTTTTGAGCCATATAAAAATTATTTCTATCTAACTTTTTTAATTAAATTGCTGAAAAGAAAAATTATTACTAATCTAATTTTTTGTGGCAGTGTTTCTGAATATTCAAATTGGATAGTAAATAGAATAACGTTTGTAGTTGTATGGCTCTACGATAATTTGGTAGCAGTATCCAACTATGCTAAAAGTGTTTCATTAGGCGGCAAATATTTAGATAGTATTAACGTAATTTATAACCCTGTCAAAATTAATCAATACTCTATAAGTAATTTTGAAAGGTATAATATATTGACAATTGGTAGAATTTGCTCCCGTAAAAACTATTCTGATCTTATTAAAATGTTTAACTTAGTACATAAAATAAATCCCAAAATTCACCTTGATATAATTGGGAGTTATGAAACTATGCGACAAGGATATTATGATCAGATCATAAAAATGGTGTCGGATTTATCTTTAAAGAATTGCATTACTTTTCATGGGAAAGTTTCTGAAGAAAAAAAGATCCAATTACTATCAGAATCAAGAATTTATGCAACAACTTCAACTCACGAAATGTTTGGTATTACAACAGTAGAAGCAATGGCAAGCGGTTTGCCAATTATTGCATATAATAATTCTGCCACAAAGGAAGTAGTTAATTTATCAAATGGAATTCTCGTAGACGATGGTAGATTTGATCTAATGGCAAAAGAGGTAACGAATCTCATTAAAAATGAGCGTAAGGTATTTGAGATGTCAAAGAAAAGTTTTGAAGCAGCAAAGCAATTCAATCTAGATTATTTTATTGATAATTATTTAAACTTATTTAAGACTAGTTAGTAGTATACCTTTAAGAAACATTATGACAATGAAAATCAGCCCAGAAAAAGTATTTGAAATAAATAAAACTTGGCACAAATATGAAGCTTCTATATACCATAGAAGACATGATGAAATTTTTCGTGATGAAATAGAATTATGGCAAGGTATTGCAAAAAAATACCTCGTTGACAGTAAATATGATATTTTAGATTTTGGTGCAGGCACTGGCTTTGTTTCTTCAATTATACAAGATTATATATCACCAAATAGTAAAATCACATTAGCCGATCCATCACCAGAAATGTTAAGAATATCAAAAGATAATATTAATCATAACTACAGTAATTTTGTATTAATTAAAGATAGTAAATATGAAATCAACGGATTTAAAAATAAATTTGATTTCATATTACTCAATTCTGTACTACATCATATTCCTGATTTGAGTATTTTATTTAACAAATTAAATCATTATTTAAAACTTGATGGTAAAATTATTATTGCTCATGAGCCGAACAATCTTTACTATAATAGCAAATCAATTTATTTAATTAATAAATTTTTAGATACTATTTACTCATACAAAATAATTGTTAAAAACAATAAACGTATTGCTTCAACTAAAATATCTGGCAATTTAGTCAGTAAAGTAAATAAAGAATTATTGTCAAATGATATAATTAAAAAGGAGTTAACAGCAAGTGAATTGCAAAAATTAGTTGATTACCATTCACCGACCGCTGGGAGTATTGTTAATAAGGAAATTGGTTTTTCTAAAAATAGATTTATGAATCTAACAAATCAATTTGATAATTATAGCATTGATGATTATTCAACATACAAATATTTAGGCAAGAGAAAAATTCTGGGAAATCCTTTTATTGATAAAGTTCTGAGTAAGCTTTTACCTAATTGTGGTTCTAAAATATTTATAGTATTAAGTAAAAATTCATGAAACAATTATTTGGTCTAGTAAAATATT
>JAHJEX010000053.1 GCA_018825385.1 Patescibacteria group bacterium | reverse complement strand
CAAAGATAAAAAGGGAGAGCATAAGAAAACATTGGAAGAAATTAGAAAGGCTGGTTATGTAAGAGTACGTTTGGACGGGGATATATACAGCATAGAAGAAGCGGAAGATTTGGATATTGATAAACAAAAGAAGCACGCTATTGATGTAGTGGTAGATCGTTTGGAAATGAATTCCTCCGCGAAAAAAGATCGTGCTAGAATTTCTGAATCAGTTGAAACTGCCCTAGATCTTGGAAACGGTGTTTTGTTAGTATCCTTTGCAGATGAAAAAAAAGAGGACATAATTTTCAGTCAGTATTTTGCCTGTGAGGAATGCGGTATCAATTTGCCCGAAATTGAACCGCGCAATTTTTCATTCAATAGCCCGCACGGTGCATGTCCGGCATGCACCGGGTTGGGAACAAAACTGGAAGTCGATCATAAATTGATAATTCCTAATTCAAGACTTTCAATAGCAGAAGGAGCAATCCGCCCATGGAGTCGTACATCTTCAAACCAAACCTGGATGCACAGAATTCTAGAGACAGTTGCAAAGGAAAATAATTTTTCTACAAACGTTCCAGTCAATAAAATGAAAAAGGAGCATCTGGACATGGTTCTATATGGTACCGGCAGTAAAGGCTATGATGTTAATAATGACTATGGAAGCGGAAAAGTAAGAGAATTTTGGACAACCTATGAAGGGGTTATCCCAAACCTGGAACGCAGATATAAGGAAACTGAATCAGACTACATGCGCTCTGAAATTGAAAGATATATGAGGATACATGAATGTCCTGTTTGTAATGGAAAACGCCTAAAATTAGAAGCACTAGCCGTTACTATTAGTGGAAAAGCTATTAATCAGGTGGTGGAAATGACGATTGATCAGGCCGGTGATTTTTTCATGAAGCTGAGCAGCAAGACAAAAAACAAAGATCCGGAAGCACTTACCGAGAGACAGCATAAAATTGCAAAACAAATACTGAAAGAAGTGAGAGCAAGAATTAAATTTTTACAGAACGTTGGATTAGAATATTTAACTTTAGATCGCTCTGCATCTTCCCTTTCAGGAGGAGAAGCGCAGCGCATTCGTTTAGCTACTCAAATTGGTTCCTCGTTGGTGGGTGTAGTTTACATCCTAGATGAACCTTCCATCGGATTACATCAGCGCGATAATAATAGACTAATTGAAACCCTGAAAGAACTGCGTGATTTGGGAAACACTGTGTTGGTTGTAGAGCATGACAAAGATACTATTATGGCAGCTGATAATGTAATTGATATTGGCCCTGGAGCAGGAGAACACGGAGGAGAAGTAGTGGTGCAAGGAAGTCCGGAACAAGTGGCCAAAAACAAGAAATCACTTACCGGACAATACCTTTCGGGAACTAAGGAGATTCCTTCTCCTAAAAAATATAGAAAGGGCAATGGTAAAAATGTAGAAATTATTGGTGCGAGTGAGTTTAATCTTAAAAATATTGACGTTACAATCCCGTTGGGAAAATTTGTTTCTATTACTGGTGTATCTGGATCAGGAAAATCTACCTTAATGACAGAAATCCTGGCAAAATCTTTATCTCAGCATTTTTATCAATCAAAGGATCTCCCAGGGAAACATGACGAGATTAAAGGAATAGAAAATCTGGATAAAGTAATTAACATTGATCAATCGCCAATTGGGCGTACGCCAAGATCAAATCCGGCAACTTATACCGGGGTTTTTACATACATCCGTGATTTGTTCACCAAGACCCCAGAAGCAAAGATAAGAGGCTATAAAGCTGGAAGGTTTAGTTTTAATGTAAAGGGTGGTCGATGTGAAGCATGTCAGGGAGACGGTGTTAAGAAAATCGAAATGCATTTTCTGCCTAACGTTTTTGTGGAATGTGAAGAATGTCATGGTAAACGATACAATCAACAGGCATTAGAAATCCATTATAGAGGAAAAAACATTGCCGATATTCTGGGAATGACAGTAGAAGAAGCTTCAAAGTTTTTCAATAATATTCCGGCAATTAAGCAAAAAATACAGACTTTGGAAGATGTGGGCCTGGGTTACATTAAGCTTGGCCAAAATGCGACTACACTTTCCGGCGGAGAAGCACAACGCGTTAAACTTGCTACGGAACTTTCGCGCCGTTCAACCGGTAAAACTTTATATATCCTGGACGAACCTACAACCGGACTTCATTTTGAAGATGTAAAACGATTGCTAAGCGTCCTGAATCAATTGGCTGATAAAGGCAATACTGTTCTGATCATTGAACACAATGTAGATGTAATAAAATCTACTGACTGGGTTATTGATCTGGGTCCGGAGGGCGGAGACAAAGGTGGTGAGGTAGTTTCTACTGGCACACCACTAGAAGTCGCAAAGTCCAAAAAATCATATACGGGGCAGTATTTAAAAGCAGAACTGAAAGGCTAAATCGAAAAAACGAGATCTGCTTTGTTTCATGCTTTGAAACAGAATAACATCTCGTTTTTTGTATTAATTATTCTGGCTTTTTCTTTTTCCAAGGCATAACAAATACTCCCAATCGGGATTTTTTAAAAAAAGCTGCAATAAGATAAATCACAATGGTTGCAATAACCCAAACCGCTCCTACCTTTTCTGCTAGCCATAAGGCAATGAGAGTTTGTGCGGAAAAAAGATAAATGATTTGAAAAGATTCAATCCTTGAGCGATATTTATTGTAATTCAGTTTTGTGATTTGGGAAACTAGCCCAATTAAACAAAAGAATAAAAATATTCTTAAAGAAATTGCATTGAGATAAATTAGTGTAAGTAAAGGAATAAAAACAAGCAAACTGTCAGCGAGCGGTTCTAATTTCTTTTCTCCCAAAGCAGTTTCCAGATGAAATTTTCTTGCCAAAGAACCATCAAACCAATCAGTGGCGACGGCAATCAAAAAAACTATCAAGGCCGGCAGATATCTACTATCAACCAAAAAAGATGCTGTCCCAAAAGCAAGGGGAATTCGGGAAAGAGTCAAGAGACTTAGTGATAGATGTTGCCAATTCATAGCCTGATTCTAATTGTTCTTCTTTCTTATATAATAGAAGCATATCGCTATATTTGTAAAATTTTGCTAATATATAGAAGCAAGCATATAGGAAAGACCCTTCTTCGTCCCGCTTCCACGGAACTACGAAGGGCAGGAAGGGGGTGAAAAAAATGAAGAAAAATTTATTTTCAGTAGGAATTATAACGGTTGTAGGATTGTTGGTTACAACCGGGGTAATTTTTGCAGCTTCTCGTATTAATGTCACTTCGACACTGGGGGGAGTAACCGGTGACTATTTTGATTTAGATGGGACATTAACAGTTCAGTCAATGAAAGTCGGCGATCAGGGCACAGGGGGTGTTACTTTTTTTAATGGAACGATAGTGAATCAAACTACTACGGAGGCAGGCGCAGATAATCCAGTGGCATTTGGTGATAACGTCCGAATAGACGGAACAATTTTTCGTGGAGCAACCGAGGGTCCTGGTGATGATTATCCAGTTAAGTTAAATGATGATGTTAGGGTTTTCGGCGATCTCACCATTGATAGTGGTGGAACACTAAATCTAACCGGAGTAGCCATTACTGGTATTTCTTCGGATGATCTGTCGGACATTGCAACATTGCCAATGCTTGACGAAGCAGAGACGATTACTGGTGATTGGGTAAATATTGCTTATCCGTGGGCCGCT
This sequence comes from Patescibacteria group bacterium, assembly GCA_018825385.1. Classification (GTDB taxonomy): domain Bacteria; phylum Patescibacteriota; class Patescibacteriia; order UM-FILTER-42-10; family UM-FILTER-42-10; genus JAHJEX01. The sequence goes on along the minus strand of JAHJEX010000053.1, from coordinate 227 downwards.
TCAGAAATTGCGGATATTGTACGCCAAGTGAATATTCCGCTTACCGGTATGTACAGCGATGCTGACGGAACACCAGCAGCTATTACTACAGTTAGTACTCCCGCAGTCGCTTATACAGCTAATCAGGGTCTGGCATTAGTTTATGCCGAAGATGACACGACTGATTTTGGGGGGCAATTTATTGTGCCTTCTGATTATACTTCTGGTGGTGTTATCAAAGCACTGGT
>JAHJEX010000052.1 GCA_018825385.1 Patescibacteria group bacterium | reverse complement strand
GGCACAACCGATGATCAAAAGAAACTATACCAGCTAATCTGGCAAAGAACCGTGGCCAGTCAAATGGTGGATGCTAAACTGTTGAAAACAAAAATTACTGCAAATATTATAAATGGAGAAATTCCAAATTTTATTGTTAATGGAACACATATTGTAAATCCCGGATGGCTACTAGCTGACCCAGCAGCACGTAACGATGAAATCGATTTACCAAAATTAATGATTTCTGACCCGCTAACATTAGACCATATAAATTCGCTTGAAAAGCAAACTCAACCTCCTCCAAGGTATACTGAGGCTGGTTTGGTCAAAGAGTTGGAAAAAAGAGGAATTGGACGACCAAGCACTTATGCATCAATAATAAATACTATTATAACTCGAGGTTATGTGGAAAAAGAAGGTCGTTCATTGAAACCAACCGATACTGGAGAAGTTGTAAGCAAATTCCTCGAGGATCATTTTGCAAATTATATTAGTGACTCATTTACGGCAGAAATGGAAGACGAATTAGATGATATTGCCCAAGGAAAAAGGGAATATGTAAAAACCTTGAAAGATTTTTATGGGCCTTTTACTAAGGACGTAAAGTCAAAGGAAAAAATAGAAAAAATTACCAATCTTGGAGACGCTGATGAAAAGATAAAATGCCCAAAATGTGAAGGTAAGATGATAATCAAACTTGGACGCTCAGGAAAATTCTTAAGCTGTGCCAAGTTTCCAGATTGTAGTGGTAGTAGAACAATCGACGGTAAGGAAATGCAGGGGCCCAAGGAAATAGGTGAAGAGTGCCCGGACTGTAAAGATGGTAAACTGGTTGAGCGCGAGGGTAAGTTCGGATTGTTTATTTCTTGTTCCAACTATCCAAAATGCAAATATATTAAAAACAGTGACAATGGGCAGAATTCAACCGGAGTAAAATGTGGTGAATGTAAAGATGGTGAGATGGTGGAAAAACGCGGAAGATTTGGACCTTTTTTCAGCTGTTCTAATTATCCGAAATGCAAACATGCTATTAAAGCAAAGCCAACAGGAAGAAAATGTGAATACGTCAGAGAAAACGGGGTGTGCAACTCACTGATGATGGAGGGTACAAAAACAATACCCGAAAGATGTAGTGATAGAACTTGCCCGAATCATAATCCACACAAACTAAAAAAATAGACCATGGCCGATATCAACGACAAACCAAATCAAGAAGACTCCGACGAGAAATGCGACAGATGTGGAAAACCAATGGTAGTTAAATCAGGTAGATACGGAGAATTTTTGGCCTGCACAGGATATCCTGACTGTAAAAACACTATCAATGTAAGTCGGGGGGGAGATAAGCAAGAAATGATTGAAAATAAATTATTGGGAGATGATCCGGAAACAAAAAAGCCAATATATTTGAAAGAGGGACGTTTTGGAACCTATATTCAGTTAGGTGATCTAGAAAAAGGAAGAAAACCAAAGACTGCCTCACTATTGAGGGGTATGGATCAGAAATCGCTAACTCTTGATACAGCACTTCAACTTTTAACATTACCAAAAACACTAGGCACCACAGAGGAAGGTGAAAATATTGTTGTTTCCAACGGAAAATTTGGTCCCTATATAAAAGCGGGCAAGGAAACCCGCAGTCTTTCCGCAACCACTTCACCTTTGACTATAACTTTAGAAGAGGCCAGAGAGTTATTGAGAGGATCCAAAACAAGAATGGGAAGCGATAAATCACCACTAAAAACACTGGGCAAGGATAATAATGGCAATGAAGTCGTAATAAAGGAAGGAAAGTTTGGGCCATATATTACAAATAGCAAAATGAATGTTTCAGTACCAAAAACAGTTGCAATTGACTCCGTGACATTAGAGGAAGCCATAACAATGTTGGAGAAAAAAGCACTGAAAAGCAAATAATCTCAGCTAATGACTTATAAGAAGAGCTTCAGAGCTCTTTTTCTGATTCTTGAGCTTGATTGTTGACTGATTGTATTCTAAACTGGAATTACTATCTTTCATATCAATATGACAATTCAACAGTTACTAAATAAAATAGTTAAACAAAATCCGAAGGCGGATCTTGATTTGATACGGCTGGCTTATGATTACGCAAAAGACGCTCATAAAGGACAAAAACGGGCTTCAGGAGAAGATTACATTCAACACCCCTTACATACAGCCAGTAATTTGGTTGAAATGGGTTTGGATGAAAAAATAATAATTGCCGGGCTACTACACGATGTGCCGGAAGAAACTTCAGTATCAATAGAAGATATAAGAAAAAACTTCGGAAAAGATATAGCCACCATGGTTGCAGGAATAACCAAGCTTGGAAAAATAAAATATCGTGGCATGCAAAGATATGTTGAGAATCTTAGGAAGATGTTTCTCGCAATGGCAAAAGATGTTAGAATAATCCTCATTAAATTTGCTGATCGCATGCATAATCTGAGCACATTAGATGCACTGCCTGAGGAAAAGCGCAGAAGGATTGCGCTTGAAACTTTAGAAATCTATTCTCCTATTGCCAACAGACTCGGCATGGGCGAAATAAAAGGAGTGTTGGAAGACCTATCATTTCCATATGTTCTTCCTGAAGAGTATCAGTGGCTTATAAGAGAAACCAAGGGAAGAATCACAAAAGAAACAAAGTATTTGGAGGAAGTAAGAAGGGAAATAAAGAAAATTCTAAGAAAAGAAAACATTAAGTTTTTATCAATACATGGTCGCACCAAATATTTGTACAGTTTATATAAGAAACTTTTAGTGAAAGATAAAGATTTTAGTAAGATATATGATTTGGTCGCATTAAGGATTATCGTGCCTACTATAAGCGACTGTTATGCAACACTTGGTATAATTCATAAATATTGGAAACCATTAAAGGGCAGGATTAAAGACTATATTGCCACCCCAAAACCAAATGGATACCAATCGCTTCATACTACTGTTTTTTGCCTGAATGGAAAATTAGTTGAGTTTCAAATTCGTACTCCCGAGATGCACGAATTTGCAGAATATGGGATAGCCGCTCATTGGCATTATTCTGAATCTGGTAAACCAAAATCCGGAGAAAGTATTACAGTTGATTCCCCTAGTTGGATAAAAGATCTCGTAACAATCCAAAAAGAATCAAAAGACAAAAAACGCTATTTAGAATCAATTAAAGTAGATATTTTTCAGAATAGAATTTTTGTTTTTACGCCAAAGGGAGATGTAATCGATTTACCAGAAGCTTCAACCCCTGTTGATTTTGCTTTTCATATCCATACTGATATCGGCAATAAATGCATTGGTTCAAGAGTCAATGATAAAATTGCCAGTTTAGATACAACATTAAAGAGTGGCGATATGGTTGAAATAATCATCGATAAGAATCGAAAAAAGCCTAGCACCGACTGGCTAAGCTTCGCTAAAACACATTTAGCACAAGAAAAAATTCGATATTACAACAAACACAAACTATAGATTGGCTATTCTCCTCTTAAACCAGACAGTTTCTGTAGAATCTGTTCATTTTCCGGATTTGTTTCAAGTACCATCTCTAATTCGGAAATGGCTTTTGGAATATCATCTTGTAATTCGTAAACTACTGCCAGCCAAAAATGAGCATTGGCATGGTTTGGTTGTAGAGAAATAATAATTTGCAATTGCTCCTTAGCTTTCTCCAACTCTTCCATATCTATTAGACGAATACCCAGCTCCTCACGTAATGTAAGATTATATGGATTGAGATTTGCTGACGTTGTAAGAATATTTACTGCCTGTGCTGTGTCGTCTTTTTGCTTCAATACTTTGGCTAGAACTAATTCAGCTTCCCAAAAATTCTCTCTCAAATCAACGGCATCTAAAATGAATTGTTCTGCAGTTGCCAATAAACTATCAATCTCTTCTTCTATTTCTGGAGTAATACTCTCTGATTCACCTAAGGCCAAAGCACTAGAATAATAGACATTGGAAACACTATACAGAAGATATGCATTATTTGGATCCAATTTAATCGCTTCTTTGTAAATATCAAATACTTCCGTTACCGAAGCCGGGCCGTTTAGATTATTTATCACTCTATATATTTCTGCGGCTTGTTCTATAATCGCAACATTCTTGGGTGATACTTTTATAGCCTGCTCTGCTTCTGACTTCGCGTCTTCTAAATATTGAGCGCCTTGTACCGCATTTGAGTCCAGGGTGCTGGCAAATATGTATTGCTCGGCAAGTGAAATATGATACTGGGCATTCCATGGTGCCTGTTCAACAGAATTTTCTAGGTATTGATTAAGCGCGTTAATTCCCGGCGAGCTTTGTGACTCTTCTTTAGCATTAGCATAATTAATTTCACTAGCCAATACACGAATACTGAAATACAAAAAAGAAACAGAAGCAACTAAAGCAAACGCAAATATTAGTGAAAAAGCAAAATTGCCTTGAGGAGATTTTTGAAAACTTATCTTCTTCGTTTTTGTTGAAACAACCCCTCCACACAAAGCCAACAGGAGCCAAAATAAGAAATAAGTAGCGCTACTAAAATGGTGTAGAAAAGTAGAGAGGAACAATATGAAGAAAGATACAGCAACTGTTATTATGTAGAACCAGGATTCATCTGCTAGTCTAGCTTGTAATATCTTTTTACCAATTTTTAGGAATGGCCAAACAAACAGCACAATAAATAGAAGGGTTATAAAGAAACCGGTCGTAGCAAACAGTTGAAAAAGCTCATTATAAGATCGATCAAAGCGAAGCTGCCATAATGATAAATTATTAAATTCTGCTGGCCGATACTCTGTAAAATCATATAGATATGTCTCCGGACCAGAACCAAATAAAAACATTTGCATCCCTCCCGATTTTGTAATTTGCCACGCTGTTTGAAGATCCAACTTTACATCTTTAGCCGGAACAACAGATGTAATAGAAGAAGTGGAAAAAAATAGAAAGCCAAGACTGATCACTAGGAAGACAGTTGGGATAATTATCCATACAGATCTTAGTTTCTTGGACTGCATAGACAAAAACACTAGCCAGATAAACATCCCTGCTATCAATAAATACCATCCTATTTGCTTATCCAAAAAGAACAATATAGCAAATACGAGTATCAACACTACTTCGCTTAAGATCCTGTCAATTCTTTTTGTGCTTTTTACCAAGAAACCAAAGGCAATCATAAACAAAATTACAGTATAAATAACAAATACGGATACAGAATTAGCTACCAAATTAAATGCATTATTTGCTGCAAAATCAAAACTAAAAATGTGAACATCAAAAAGCTGGGACAGATTAAACACCAAAATCAGAAGCCCAGAAAACAAAAATGCTCTGATCAATTCCCATGCTTCCTTTACATCTTTAATTGTATTGATAACCAAAAAATAAAACACTATACCAAACAGAACACTTATCAGACTGCCGTGAGATAGTCCATTGCCCGTAAAACTTGTAAATCGGTCAACAGAAAATAGTGTTGCAATAAGGTATAACAAACCAAATACTAACACAAATATGTTGAGTGAGCTTAGTTTAAGGCTGATTTCTCTTTTAAAGATGGAGCCTACCATCCAAGCCATTGTTGCGATAACTACAAAAATTCCAAAAACAAATAGTTTCGGAATCTCCAAAATTGTGTCTATATTTGGAAAAAATAGTAATGGAAAAAGGAAAACAATTGCATGCAGACAATAGTAGACGATTCTATCAGTAAAGCCTTTTTTTGCAGTTATTGGATTTTTGGTTACATTAAGCTGCATATATTTTTAGATTATTTTGTTTATTAATGAATCTAGTTCGTCGGAAGAATAATATTCAATAATTATTTTTCCTTTTGTACCTCGTTGCTCAATTTTCACTTTTGTTGAAAGTGCCGTGCGTAATTTTTCCTCTTTATCCTGAAGGGCAAAATCAATTGTGGCATTTTTCTTTGGAGGCTTGAGAGTATGAACAACCCGTGTGGTCTCTTGAACATTTAGCCCTCCTCTCAATATTTTCTTGAAGGTATTTAGTTGGTCTTTTTCTGAATCCAGAGATAAAATAACTTTCGCATGACCCACAGTTATTCTTCGATCTATTAAGGCCTTTTGAACCTCCTCGGGAAGCTCAAGTATTCTTAAAAGATTAGCTACTGTTGTACGATTCTTACCCACTCTCTTTGCCATTTGTTCTTGAGTCAATCCAAACTCGTCAATAAGTCTTATATATGCAAGGGCTTCTTCTATCGGATTGAGATCTTGTCGTTGAATGTTTTCTATTAAAGAAACCTCCAATTTTTGCTGTTGAGAAACATTGCGAAGAACAGCCGGTACAGTATCAAGTCCTACAATTTTAGCTGCACGCAATCTTCTTTCACCTGCAATCAACTGGTACTTATCACCATTTTTTGAAACCACTAAGGGTTGAATGATGCCATGTTCTTTTATTGAATCAACTAGCTCCTGTCCTGCATTGCTGTCAAAATGCGTACGAGGTTGCATGGGATTAGCCTGAATATCCCCGATTGGCAATTCATGTATTGCTTCTTCTTTTTCGCGCGCCAACTGCGCCGTAGTAGCACCAGCTACTTGTTTCATCGGTATTAGTGAAGCTAACCCTCTCCCTAAAGTATGATTGTGTTTCATTATTCGAGTTTATTAATTTTCTGTATCAATAATTTCACGTGCCAATCGCTCATATGCTTTTGCCCCTTTAGACTTTGGATCGTATGTAAGGATAGATTCACCAAATGACGGTGCCTCTGCCAATCTTACATTGCGCGGTATTACGGATCGAAATATTTTGTTTGGAAAAAATTTGTATAATTCTTGCATTACCTCTTGAGACAGTTGGTATCTTCGGTCAAACATTGTTAGTACAGCTCCCAGAATTGACAATTCTGGTTTGAGATTTTCCTTTATCAAATTCACAGTATTCAAAAGTTGCCCTAAACCTTCCAGGGCATAATATTCACTTTGAACGGGGATTAATATTTCATCTGCAGCTACCAGTCCGTTAATGGTCAAAAGTCCTAGGCTTGGCGGGCAATCAATTATAATATAATCAAAATCGTGTTTCACTTCCATTAGACTATTGTGTAATCTATACTCTCTTTGTTCGACAGGAACAAGTTCAACGTTGGCACCTGCCAAAGACATAGTTGAAGGCGCTACTTTGTACCCTTCAATTTGGGTGTGGTGTGTTATATCCCGAAAAGATGCCTTGTTAATTATTGCTTCATAAACCCCTTGCTGGACTCTTTTCACTTCAATACCCATTCCAGAAGATGCATTTCCCTGGGGATCAATATCTACTAATAATACAAAACGGCCCATTCGCGCCAAATATGCGCCTAAGTTAACTGCGGTGGTTGTTTTTCCTACTCCACCCTTTTGGTTGACCAGAGAAATAATTCGAGCCATTAAAATAAATACTGTTTATTCAATATAACTTCTATATTATACCAATTTTTGCAAATTTTGGCACTACTAACCTAGGCAGTTGACAATAAAGCTAGATTACCTTTAGACTAGTGTATGAGAATAAAGAAGAAGATGCAAAAAGCTTAGAAAGCATGCCGGGATGGTCCCGCTTGTCAGCGGGATAAACTCCACTGGAAAACGCTATCATTATTAATAATGCCGCCGTGGTGGAACTGGTAGACACGTAGGTCTCAAAAACCTATGGAGGCAACTCCATGACGGTTCGACTCCGTCCGGCGGCACCATATTATAGAAGAGAGTTCGCTGTTCGCCATGCCTCGAGCTTACCAAGAAGTATAAGCGGAAGTCCCTGCCACGTCGAATGACGGGGTCGCTCCCGGTACCACAAATTATCAAATGTTTTAAGTTTTGTGTCTACAATTCATTGCATTCACTCCACCCTCCTCGTTTGTGCCCTTTCCCAATATCATACAATATATCCTTGCCAAAAGAATATATTTAGGTTAAACTGCGTAAGCATATTAATAGCAAAAGCCAAGCTGAAGAAAATCAGAATGGATAGTAAATGAATTTAAAATTACCGAGCAAATCAGGAGCGCACCCTGAGCGAAGTCGAATGGGGAGCACGGATGCGCGAAGAGAAGAAGAATTGTGCGAAAGGTGAAGTAGCTTCGTAATTTCGTAATAGCGAAGATACGAAACCTGAAACGTAATTCTGACGACGACGCGGGGTAGAGCAGTGGTCAGCTCGTCAGGCTCATAACCTGGAGGTCGGCGGTTCGAGTCCGCCCCCCGCAACCACGCGTGATTAGTTGCTTCAGGTTCCGTGCATGCAATTCATTTGCATTCACGGAACCTTACGCAACTGTCCCACTTTCTCTAAAAATGCCTTCTGCATTTTTAGAGGCCTCAATATGCATTCGAAAGTAAAACTATAAAACCAACGAGCAAATCGGAAGCGCACAAAGTAAGGCAGTTTAAAAAACATCCCCCACCCGAGCAAAGGAGGTGCGCAGCAAAGCGAGCACGCCTTTGCGAGGAAAGGAGTTTTTAAGTGTAAGATGGAGTCCCGCATCTGTGGGACGGAATCTGGAACGTAAAAACGACGCGGCAGGGTAGCTCAGATGGTTAGAGCGCGGGACTCATAAGCCCGAGGTCGAGAGTTCGATCCTCTCCCCTGCTACCACAGGTCACTAGATTCTCCACTTGTTATAATCGAGTTAAAACTCGGTTTTTTTGTATAAAAAAATAGGGTGGAAACCATGCATGAACGTCTGTTAAACGTCGCGCATGGTAACCACCCGTTTCAAATGTGTTTCATCACACACCTGATCGAATTTCGAGGTTGATCACCCCGTTTCCACTCTTCGCCTGCTCGCTGTTGAACAAGACGTAAAGCTTCGTCGGTTCAGCCAACGCAGTGGCAAGTTCAAACTTGTCCGGATGGACAAGTCGCCACCCCGCAATGCTATCACCAACCACCAACCAGAGCGGACTCTGACTGACAGTCAGGAGTCCGTCTCCATCCGAATCCGGAGAGGGCAGGCCATAGTCATTGACCAGGATGTCGTCTTCCACGGCCAGCTTTCCTTCTTCGAACCTGTAAATGAGCTTGTCGGTGTAGACGCGCCCATTCACCTTGAAGATCTGCACCCACTTGGTGCCGGTCGGCAAAGTTCCGACTTCCATCTTCTTCAGTACGCCGGAGGAGTCCTTACCCTCCGGAATCATCCAGACGCTGAACGCGCCTGGTGACAATTCATCGGAATAAGCCTCCCCGTCCAGCGGACCGGGGATGCTGTACTTTGCAGAACCGGCATCGGCATAGCCGGGGATCCGACTGAAGAGCGACCCCTTACCGGTAGTGTAGAAGCCGACCTCCATCAGCATAAAGCCGAAAAGCACTCCCAGCATAACCTTCGTCAGCCGGTTTCCGAAGTGCAGTTGACCGTCGATGTTGTTCGGCAACACGCCTCGAGAAACATATATCAGGTGCATGGGATAGAGGAAGAGACTGTATCTCCCCCACCACCATTCACCGACATATTCCCAACTGACAATTCTCGCAACAGCCGACCAGAATGCGACATGGAAAACCAGCCACATGATCAGCTTTGCTTGCCCAGTGAGGACTGATCCCAGCGTTTTTCCGCCGTGGCGAATGAAGCTAGGAGTCCGGCGGTACCACCAAATGATACCGCTGATAGCGAGAAAAGCACCACCGATGATCAGCAGTTTGGTGCTGGCCTTCGTAACGAAGACCACCAAACCTATACCGATCCCTAGGGCAATGACGGCCTTGATTGCCACTTTGACCCAGTGATTACTGAAAATCTCTCCCCAGCGGAATTCCGAGCCTTCCTCTTCTCGATGAACAGAAGAAGGAGCTTCTTGAGAACGAGTGTCTTCAGACATTCCTATCCTCCTGTTGAGACTCAACTAGAGCCTGTGTTGATCTCTAGCCTCCTGAGAGTATCAGGCGGCGTAGTGATTACGACACTGCCAGCCTTGCCGGCGGCAACCGTGTATGCTTCAATCGATTTCTCCGTCAAGAAGAAATCCGCTGCGGGCGTGCCAGCCAAATTACCCAGCACTTCAAGAGCTTCGGTGACCTTCCTCATCCTCCTGAGTTCGGATTCACCTCTAAGCTCGGCCGTTTTCGTATCCAGCAGAGCCGCGGGTGGCACAATGTTCTTGATCCGAACATCCACGATACGAATCCCTCCCTCAAATAGCGGCTTCTCCAGATAATTCCGGATCAACTGCTGTAGAGAGGCAAAGTCGCGATCGGTTTTCTCCCGCGGTGTAGTTCCGTTATCTTCGCTTTCGCTCGGAGCTGCTTCCTTAGCTTTTTCCATTGCAACTTTGATCAGCTCTATGGACTCGGTTTTGGGAATGGTTTGGGAAGGCCTTGAAAACATCTCCTTCAGCTCTATCCATGTACTGGAAATACAGTACAAGAATGCAATGGTATCAACTGCCTTCCTGATCTCTTCGCCCAGCTCCTGTTGACCCGTTACTTCGTCCATCTGGTACCGAAATACCCTCAGGTACGGCGACTGCAGATTCCAGGGCAATATCTGACCTTTCTCGACCAGAATCTTCCCCAGCCCATCCTTTTTTTCTTCATCATCCGTTGCAGGATGAGTAGTGGAATCAGGATGCCTAATCTGGGTTGGGGAATGGGTGTGAAGGTCCATGTTCTCCATAGTGAGAACTGGATCAAACCCTATCTGGAGGTCATCTGCTGTTAGAATCTTCTTCGCTTCCAGGTCCCAGGTTTCCCGCCTATTGCGGTCCACCTTCCAGGGCAGAGTTTCAAAGCCGAAAGGCCGTGCGACCAGATACCATCCCGGTCGCAAAAAACCGTAAAGGTGGCCCTTGCGAAAGATCAATCCGACCTGTCGCTCTTTTACGACCTCAAAACACGATACCCAAATACCGATTGATACGACGATAATGGCACCGAAAATGCCAATACCGAGCAACTTCCACCATGATGGAAGCACCAAGGTGGCGGTGGCCAAGAGAATGACCTCCGGGACTCCTAGGATGATAGCTGTTCGAACAGCATTCCTCCATCCCTCTCCCGGAACCATCCCGCCTCCTTCCTCGTCTTTGTAGACGAGGATTCGGTGGCTAAAATCTTCGGCCGTAGGATCGTAACCCGCTGCTGCTGGGTCTTGCTCCTTTGGCGTGAAATCTCCGTTGAACTTGCTGTGAAGCCAGTGCAACACGGTCTTTCTCAATTGCGGAACCACAAAGATTACCGCAGTAATGCCGACAAGCACCATGAGTGCCCACGACACGAGCGTAATTGTGTTTGCGGTAGGCATTTGTATGCCTCCTTTCTCGTGTATGCATTGGGAGAATCAGAATTGATATCTCCCCTTTTCCCCTATCGTCCAAAGCCTGTCTTAGCCAGAATTTATATGTTATAACACATGCGTTTTCAACGATCATCTATATGAATGTTACGAAGCAATCGTAACAAGCTACACTATCATACTTTGCTCAATTTGTCAACCCTAGAAAAGCAATCAGTGTAAAGTTGAGGTGGCCTCTGTCATTTCGGAATAGTCATTTACTCCGGAGGGGAGGCTGAACGGTCTCCTTTCTGAACTTACGCGTAGACCAAGAAAGCTTTTTGACATACTGCTAAAAGGATTTTCTGGAGACCACAACCCCTAACCTAAAAAACAAAAGAACCAAAAGAGCGCCTTTATTGAAGCGCCCTTTATATGTTTTGTCCATACTTTATCTCGCAATATCTGCGTTTTTTGGCTTATTCTTCAGCAATTTTACCTGAAAAGAATTGATTCCTTTCCATACAAAACTGAGTGTAACAGTTGCAATTGGGACCACAATTAAGTTACCAATTAGCTGCATTTTCAAGAATGGAATGCCAGCAATATAGGAAGAGATTAGTCCTTCAACAGTGCGGGGGTAGAAGGAACCGACCAGCCATACACCAAAATTCGTCCAGAAATAGAAAAGCAGAGATGATGCCATGCCCAATCCTGTCATACTGGCAGTAAACTTCAATGTTTTCATTTTTCTACCTTTCAACACTAATCCGATCAAACCGATAACTGCCCATGCAGACCAGGTAAAAAGTAGAATTGAACTATTGCCGTAGAAGATATCAAATACAGCGACAGACAGTAAAGGAATAGCCAGGGCATACCCGCCACCCAACATTGCACCGGCAAGCAGGGCAGTTGTTGTCATTGTTTCAATATTCGGAAAATCTAATAAAAGATATCTCCCTAACGTTCCAAACGTTACCAATAGAATGGCAAATGATAATTTTTTCCAGGAAATTTTTTTCATGCTATTCGAATTTAAATTCTATAGAATCACCATCTTCAATAACATAGTCTGCCACACCAACAGTAGCGGACTCTTCATTTACATAGTACATCCAGTATTTTTTATTGTCCCCTCCTGCTTTTCCGGCAATACTATCTACATATACCCCTAATGAAGATTCTTGAGTTTTTAATTCAAAATCATTTTCATCTGAAGCTAGTTGCAAAATATCAAGTACAGAAAATCCTTCTCTGGCAATAGTTGAATAAGTTGTGCTTTCTTCACCTATAGTAATAGTTAAATCTACTTTCACTTCAGATACTATTTCAGTAGAGGCACCTTCAATTTTTCCTGCGTTTTCTTGTGTACCCGTATCAGTTACACACCCTGCTCCAACTACCGTTAATAGTAGCAGAAGCGAAAAAAGAAATGCTATTTTCCTTTTTATCATAATAATTATTCCTAAATTAATGTTTATATAGGGAGAGGCACTAAAAAACCTTCCCGAGATAGGAAGGTAAATCCGACAATTTTACCTCTTTCTCTATCCACGAAGAAAGAACGATTAAAGAAAAGAGTGTTTCAGTATTCTGGCTTTCCACCAATTGGCGGATTACAGTAGCGGGACTGCCCCGGATTTCCTGTCTTGCCGAAGCTTCAGCAAAGGCAGGTCACCGGTGTTCCCTGAAAACACTTTCGTCAATATTATATTTTCAATATGCTGATTTTATCAGCTTGTATGCTTACTGTCAAAAACTAGTAGTCAATTCCTCTCTGAGCTTTTATCCCTTTACTGAAGGGGTGTTTGATTTCCTTCATTTCCGTAACCAGATCTGCCTTTTCAATTACTTTTTGAGAAGCAAAATTACCTGTTAAAACCAAGTGTAGTCTAGGATTTTTGCTTTTTATCAAACTAAGTACGTCCTGTACACTGATCAATTTTCCTTTTACTGCATAATTTATCTCATCAAGAATTACAACACTATATTTTTTTGACACTACGGCTTTCTCGGCAACTTTTAGTGCTTCTTGAGCAGCTTTTACGTGATCCGAAAAAGATTTTTTGTCATCAATAATTCCTACAAATCCTTTACCTATTCTTACTAATTCAATTTCCGGGGAAAGTCGCCTGAGGCTGTTAATTTCACCTGTTTCCCAAGAACCTTTTATGAACTGAACAATCAACGCCTTCTTTTTGTATCCAGCCGCCCTTAGGGCAATACCTAGCGCTGCGGTTGTTTTTCCTTTACCACCGCCTGTGTATACAATAACCAGTCCCTTTGTTCCTTGAGCTTTTTTTACCATGATTTTATTTTAAGAACATCCGCTTGTAGAACCACATTCCAAACATTTGTAACATGAACCGTTGCGTACCATTATTGATCCACATTCTCCACAAAATGGAGCATCTTCAGAATTTTGAAATGTTAACAGATCTTGTTGTTCTAAATTTTCTTTGAAAGATGGGAGCTTTTCTTGACCATCGCCTGGTGATGCCGTGTCTTCTATTTCCTCTTCTTTTTCTGCCTTTTTACCCTCAGTTTTTTTCACTTCTATTTCCTTCTGATCATTGCCAATTAGGAGTGCATTATGAACTAGTGCTGCTTCTTCTGGCTTTAGGAATTTTATTGCCAACCAGCGGAAAATGTAGTCCATAATGGATTTCACCATCGGAATCTGTTTGTTAGAGGTAAATCCTGCAGGTTCAAATCTGGAATGTGTGAATTTACTTACCAAAACCTTCAAAGGCACCCCGTATTGTAAATTCAGAGAGATTGAAGTAGCAAAGGCATCCATAATTCCAGAAAGTGTACTACCTTCTTTCGACATGATAATAAATATTTCTCCAACCCCACCATTTTCATAGAGTCCTGCTGTTATATAGCCTTCGTGGCCTGCTATTTCAAATTTATGGGTAATAGATTGTCTTTCATCAGGAAGCTTTAACCGTAGTACCCGATCACCAGTTTTCCTTTCTTTTTTCTTATCTTCGTCTTTACCGGTGTTCAAAGGCTGAGTTCGCTTTGAACCGTCACGATAAACTGCAACAGCTTTTAATCCCAGTTTCCATGCCTGTATGTAAGCATCCATAATATCTTCTACTTTGGAATCCTCTGGCATATTAACTGTTTTGGAAATAGCACCAGAAAGGAACGGCTGTGCAGCGGACATCATTTTGATATGACCTAAGTGATGGATAGATCTTACACCATTGTTTGGTCGAAAAGCACAATCAAACACAGCTAAGTGTTCCTCATCTAATGAAGGTGCACCTTCAATAGTGTCGTTACTATCAATATAGCCAATAATTGCGTTAATCTGTTCGTTTGTGTATCCCAAATGTCTTAGTGCTAACGGAACAGTTGAATTTACAATCTTCATATACCCACCGCCTACCAGTTTCTTATACTTCACTAAAGCAATGTCGGGCTCTATACCGGTGGTATCACAATCCATTAAGAAACCAATTGTTCCGGTTGGAGCAAGGACGGTCGTTTGAGCATTCCTAAAACCATACTGTTTTCCCATCTCCACAACTTCGTCCCAAATTTCTCCAGCTTTGTTTTTTAATGCCGTTGATTGCTTATTAAAATCCTTAACATCATAGACCGAATCTCTGTGCTTCCTCATCACACGCAAAAAAGGACTGCGATTTTTTTCATATTCACTAAAGGTACCTACAACATTGGCAATCAATGTAGATTGTCTATAAGCCCGACCAGTCATTAAAGCAGTCACTAATCCGCACCACGCCCTTCCCTCATCACTATCATAAGGCAGTCCAAGCGACATCAGAAGTGCCCCCAGATTGGCATACCCCAGACCTAAAGGTCTAAACAGGTGACTGTTCTTAGTAATTTCTGCTGTAGGATAACTGGCACGATCAATAATGATTTCCTGGGCAGTGGTCATCACATCTATAGCATGAAGGTAAGAATCTATGTCAAAATCCCCTTGTTCATCCACAAATTTCATTAAGTTTAAAGAAGCGAGATTACATGCAGAATCATTCAAAAACATATATTCACTGCAAGGATTAGAGGCATTAATACGATCAGTATTCGGACAAGTATGCCAATCATTGATAGTCGTATCAAATTGTAGCCCTGGATCCCCACAAATATGGGTTGCTTCTGAAATTTTTTGCAAGAGATCATGAGCATTAAACGTTTCCACATCCTCACCGGTTGTTACCGCATGAGTTTTCCATTTTTTGTTTTCCAATGCCGCTTCCATGAATTTGTCAGTTACCCTTACGCTATTGTTAGCATTTTGGAAGAAAATGGAAGTATAGGCTTCTCCATCAATCGCACCATTATACCCAGCATCAATCAATGCCCAAGCTTTCTTCTCTTCGTTTGATTTAGACTCAATAAATTCAACTATATCAGGATGATCAGCGTCCAAAATCACCATTTTAGCGGCCCGGCGGGTTTTTCCACCCGATTTAATAACTCCAGCAAATGCATCAAATCCTTTCATAAAGGACACCGGACCAGAAGATTGTCCTCCTCCGCTCAGTTTTTCTTTAGAAGATCTAATAGTAGAAAGGTTGGTACCGGTACCGGATCCAAACTTAAAAAGCATGCCTTCTGTTTTAGACAAGCTTAATATAGAATCCATGGAATCTTCTACAGAATTGATAAAACAGGCCGAACACTGAGGATGAGTATAATCATCTTCTGCAATTAGAACTTTTTCCTGCTCCTTATTCCAGTAGTACCTTCCGGCACCAGATCCTGTATCATAACGATTCACGCCACAATTAAACCATACCGGACTGTTGAATGCCGCATGTTGATTTACCAATAAATAAGTAAGTTCATTATAAAAATTTTCCGCGTCTTCTTCGGATGCAAAATAACCATCCTCTTTACCCCAATCCGTCATAGTACGGGAAACACGATCTACAAGCTGCTTTACACTGTTTTCTCTTTCGCCTTTTTTCTCGTCACCATAAAAATATTTTGAAACACAAATATTGGTCGCATTCTGAGTCCAAAACTCAGGAAATTCCACACCTTTTTGTTCAAAGATTATGTTTCCTTTTGGATCAGTAATGGTTGCGTCGCGCCTTTCCCATTTGACTTCGTCAAAGGGATGCTTCCCTGAATGAGAGAAAAACCGCTTGAAGCTTAAACCTTTCTTTTTTTCTATTTGAAGCTCTTCACCCTCATCAAGAGAAGAATCCCTAATATTTGTTTCGTTTTCGTCGACCTTTGTTTGTGTAATTGTTTGTGTTTCGTCTGGCATAACACCTCCCAATATTTATTAGCTAATTTTTTTAAGTTCCTTTTTAAAGGAATCAATGTCTTTAAAAGATTTATAAACTGATGCAAAGCGAATGTATGCTACTGGGTCCAGTTCTTTTAAATACTTTATTGCAATTTCGCCAATTTTTGAGGTTTCTATTTCGCGGCGGGTTCCGTTGTTTTTAGAAGATGCTGACTTGCTTTTTAATTGAATGTCTCTTTCTACATGACTTACTAATCTTTTAAAAGCTTCTTGGTCGACAGGTCTTTTTTCTAATGCTCTTTTTAATCCGTTCTCAACTTTTTCCCTGATGTAGTTTTCTCTTCGGCCATCTTGTTTTACAACTGAGAGGTCCAGGATTTCCACCTCTTCATAAGTCGAGAATCGAAACTTACATTTTTCACATTCTCTGCGGCGTCTGATAGCAATACCCTCCTCGATTGATCGGGAGTCTATAACTTTGCTATCTTTGTTGTGACATACTGGACACTGCATAAAGTTTCAAAAAAATATACCCTTTTAAGCATAAAGGTAGGAAATCTGGGGATTTTCCCCCACTTGTTGATTTAAACTGGAGCAAAAACACTATATATAGTGGTCCTACTAGGTAGTCTATCACAAAATGTAGTATCTGTCAAACCTCCCCACTTTTTACATTTTGAGACCCTTTCTATTGAAATGAGCGGAAAAAAAGAACCCTATATACACGAAGGTTTCAAATTGTTTTGGTTTTTGTTTACGTGATTTCATAATACTCCTTTCCATAAGTAGCTGTCAAATAACTTCAAAAAAGCCAATAAAAAAGCTCTTCTAGTTATTCTAGAAGAGCTTTATGGCTCAGCCTTTTCCTTGCGGAGCAACAAGGCTATCGGCAACAAAAGGAAGATTAAGCCAGCTGATAATGTCCATGTCAATGGGATTGAGAAGTTTTTGGCCAGGAACCCGCTTGCCAATAATCCAAGCGCCGCTCCCCCACTCCCAATCATTGAGTAAATTGAAAGCATGGTAGCCCGGCTACTAGAAGGTATTACTTCATTTAACTGTGCTTCCATATTAGGGCGGAATATTCCCCTACCCATCTCATGGAATAGGAAGAATGCAGTAGCTACAAACAGACCTTGTGCCCATGGCGCCACAGCTATGCCAATTCCTATTGCCAGTAGTGAAACCACAAAAACCCAGCTGCGGTTCCCTCGGTTTTTCACCAATTTTGGCACCAGTGAATTACCAAGCATAACTGACAATGATATAGCCACAAACATCCATCCAAATACTGCAGGATCCGTGAAGAACTTCTGGAACAATGGTTGCCACTGCATGTTCGGCCCCATCAGAGCTATGCTTATGCCCAGACCAATAATGGTGAGTAACAAGAATGAGCGATTACCCATACCATAGCGAAATGAGTTTACCGTTATCTTCGAAAAACCATTGATGCTGTCTTTCCAGCCATTTCCGTTTGGACGGAAATATTCTTCCTTCATCAACCTGAATGCAAGATAAGCAATGATGAAGAATCCCGCCCCGCTGACAAACCAATTGTAAGCCAGATCCAGTCTTCCTAAGTATCCTCCGCCTAACACTCCTAGGATCCCAGCCCCGTGCAAAATTCTCTCTTGCTTGGAAAAAAAGGTGTGGAATTTCCCTTGATAGCCGTAGAATTTTAGACTATCGACGAACCATGCCTTCAAGGCTCCGGAGGTTAAGGTCATGCCTATCGCAATTATGATCTCAGCCAGGATGAACCCCCAAAAATCCTGACAGAATCCATAAAAGGCAAATCCTAAACCTAGTATCAGATTTGATAGGACATAGGAGAATTTACGTCCAAAAATATCGGCGACAGCTCCTGTCGGTACTTCAAAAATGAATACGGTCACCATAAATGCCACATTCACTAAACTCACCTGCATTAAATCCAAATCACGTGAAAGAAGGAATATAACGTAGGTTGCATAGTGAAAAGCACCGAAGAATTGCGACAATCCGGTTACAAGGTAGAATGTTTTGGCTGTTTTCTGAATCATTTTGATTCCCTCCCAATTAAGGAACTAAAAAACCCCGAGTATCATCCGGGGCAACTTTGGGATAATTCTTAAAATTTGCTACATTTTACTATAAATTAGCCTAAAATTGCCCGGACGAGGAGTAGTTTTGACAGCATCAAAACAACCCCGGATTGAGCCGGTATCAGCAAGTTCATTCATATGATTTGAATTTCTAAACATATTTAGGCCTATTAGCTTATTTATATGTAATTCCTATCCTATTACCAATTCACTATCTTGTCAAGAAATGGCTAAAATAAGCAGTTTCCACCGCTTGTATAATAGGACGAGCGTGTTAAGATAGAAATTCTTGGATAAATTTGCCAAGATTAGGACTTTGACAATGCTGGATACCCTCTTCCATAGCCAAAAAGGAGTAAAATAGGGGGAAATTCGCTTCGAGATGATCCTACTATCTACAGAAGGGACATACCATGAACGCACCACTCCACGGACCACTAGCGTGGTTGCCAAGGGACGATGAGCCCAAGGATCACGGTGTTTTCAGTTCCGAACACTTCGGGACAGAAGCTCCGTGCGTCATGTACGAACTCAAACCCGTACTCGATAAGAAGTATTGGGCGGTCGAGGGACTCTTCACCGCGTGGATCACTCTGAATAACCCGGGTCAGGGTAACTCCTACACCACCGAGATGGTGAAGGGTGTTATCGCCGGGTTCCAGATCGCTTCCGCGGACCGTTCCGTGGTTGCGGTTGTGTTCACAGCCATGGGCGAGAAGTTCTTCTGCACCGGCGGCAATACCAAGGAATACGCCGAATACTACAGTCGGCGGCCCGAGGAGTACGGCGCCTACATGGATTTGTTCATCGCCATGGTGGACGCCATTCTGAACTGCAAGAAGCCCACCATCTGCAGGGTGAACGGCAGTCGGATAGCCGGCGGCCAGGAGATCGGTATGGCTTGCGACTTCACCGTCGCTGGCGATCACGCCATTTTCGGCCAGGCCGGACCCAAACACGGTTCCGCTCCGGACGGCGGCTCTACTGACTTCCTGCCCGCTATGCTGTCCGCCGAGGACGCCATGTGGCAGTGCGTCTCCTGCGAGATGTGGTCGGCCTACAAGATGAAGTTGAAGGGTCTGATCACCCAGGTCATCCCGGTACTCACCATCGGCCGAGGCGGCGGTTTCGTCCGTAATCCGTTCGTGATTACCGATCAATATATCGTCGATGGCGAGATCGTCTATGGCGAGATGAAGATCGGTGACGATCTGGATGCGGCCAAGACCGAGCGGAAGATGCTGGGCGTCGACTTCACAACCCTGGACTTGGCCATCAACCAGATGGTCTGGCGCTTTACCAACCTGTTTCCCGGCTGTCTGATCAAGGCGATCGACGGTATCCGGGCCAAGAAGAAATTCTTCTGGGATCAGTCCAAGTTGCCTAACCGGCATTGGCTCGCGGCCAACATGTCGGTCGAGGCCTTCTTGGGCTTCAGCGCCTACAGCACCAAGAAACAGACCGGCAGGGACACTATCGACTTCGTGCGCTTCCGGCAGTTGATTGCCGAGGGCGCCGTGATGGATGAGGCGGCCTTTGCCGAGTGCTTCCCCAGCCGCGAGACGACTAGAATCGTAGATTCAACATAATGCTATCTGTACTGTGTTCGTACTGACTCAAATATGAGTCAGAAATACCTCAATGTAG
>JAHJEX010000051.1 GCA_018825385.1 Patescibacteria group bacterium | reverse complement strand
GATCCATCTGGATCTCCAATCGTTAAGCCAATAGTTCAGACACGGCCAATAACCCGAACTCAAATGAGCCAATTGTCAATACCTTAACATGCTCTATCTATCTGTCAACAATACACCTTGTTTTAACCACAGACATATGGCGGTTTTAATTACTTAGTAATTCTAGCATTTCATTGGGTGTTTTTCCATTTAGACCACAGTGCTCAAGATTGTTGTATTCTTTATTCCAGATTCTAATCTTTGCTTCCAACTCTTTTAATGTTTTGAATGTGTTTCTATCGTAAAATGTTTCCTGGTCCGAGCGATGACTTCTTTCAACCTTGCCATTTTGGGCCGGTTTTCCGGGATCAATCAAGTAATGAATAATATTTAGTTTTTGACACAAAATATCAAGGTCGTGCAGTCTGGGGTTGATTGGATCTGAGCTTTTTAGATAACCAGTATATCTATTAGTGAAATTACTGCCATTATCTGTTTTGATGGCTCGGATTCTAAATGGAGCAATTTTGGTTAATTCTTGAAGAAAATCTATTGAGTCAGAGTTTGAATAGCTGTTGTAGATTTTTAAATATCTCCATCTTGAAGCGCAATCAATGGCAGTAAACTGATAATACTGTTTGTTTTTGACGAAATCAGGAACATATTTAACATCTATTTCCACCAGTTCTCCTTTTCCGAGAGGGACTTTTATATACTTGTATTTTAGCTTTCTAATTCTGTATTTTCTTACTAAACCCTCTTTTTTAATTATCTTTTGAATTGTGTTTCTGTGGATTATGATCCCTTCTTTTCCTAATTGCCATTTTAGTTTTAAAGCACATCGTTTTGTTTCTTTTCTTAATTCAATCACCTTTTCTTTTATCCTTATTGGTGTTTCTTTTGGATTAGTCCTTGGTCTTGTTGATTTTGGCTCTAAGCCAGCTTCTCCATATTTTCTGTATGCAGACACCCACCTTTCCAAACTCCTTTGGGAATGTGGACATACTTTAGCTATTTCCTTTAGTTTCATCTCTTTGTTGTAGATGGGTATTATCCATCTCAACCTCTCTTCTTTAATTGTTTTTGGCATATTTATACACATATTTATCTAGGATAGTCACTACCCTAGAAAACCGCCATATGTGTGTGGACATTACCACCTTCCCTTGACAAAATTTGTATGATATGATAAAGTAAGCAGTTCTTTATCACACTAAAGTGTTGGTAAGAATTTTGTAAATAGACTGCCCTTTCTAACATACCTCCCAAGGTGGTGAGAACAATGACCGATTACATGAAACGTAGTCTGGAAGCCCGGGGCAGCCTTCTTTTGATCATACTTGAAGGCAAGTTCCGAAACAGTGCAAACGACTTCAACGAACACCTGATCAGGGATGAGCCTCTGCTTCACGCCAGGGAATTCCTGCAGTTCAATCAGGTCGTGTTCGACCTTTCCGGCGTCGAACAGATGAGTTCCAGCGGCATCGGCATCCTGGTAGTCTTGATGAAGATGTTCCAGGCCGCAGGTCATACTGAACCTATCGTTATCATCGGTGCCAGTGCTCAGATCAAAAGAGTGCTGAGAACCGCACAGCTCTCCTCGATGTTTAGGCATTTCAGGAAGCTGGATCACATACCGGAGGTAATGCAATAATGCAAATACCCCTTCGGCTTCGAGGAGTCGCGCGGACAACATATCCTGCGGCTCCTCTCTTTATTTATACTAAATAACAGGGTATAATAGATACCAATATGGCAAATAAAAACATAGTCGCTATCAAAGTTGGTACCCACATATTAACTGCGAATGGTTCAAAACTAAATCGCAGTCTTTTGTCTGGTCTTACTGAACAATTAGTTTACCTGCGCATGAAAGGATATAAGCCGGTTCTGGTTTCTTCCGGTGCTGTTGCTGCCGGAAAAGAAGTTGCAAATTTATCAAAAGAAACTGAAACAACAACGGGTCGACAAGTTTATGCGGCAGTTGGACAAGCTCGTTTAATGCATGAATATGAAAAGCTATTTAGGCAGCATAGGGTAAACGTTGGGCAGGTGCTATTAACCCGTGACGACTTTAGTGAACGTTCACGCTATGATAACGCATTGCGCACTCTTAAAGGATTGCTAACAAACGACATTGTGCCGATTATCAATGAGAATGATGTAATTGCAGTTCATGAGCTTTCTTTTGGAGACAACGATGTATTAGCAGCTGCGACTGCAATTGCAATAGATGCCTCCAGACTTTTACTTCTTACAAACCAAGAAGGGGTGATGACTGAAAACCCGGAAACTGAAAGTAATAATGCAAAATTAATAAGAGAAGTGAATGATGCACAGGATATTTTTTCTGCTATTTCTGATGACACTATTTCAACTCATGGAATAGGTGGCATGTATTCAAAAGTTAATGCAGCTCAAATTGCTGCCAGCGCTGGAATTACCACATGGATAGCTAGTGGACTAATCCCTAATAATATCTCTAAAATTATTGCTGATGAGAAGATCGGCACAAAATTTATTGCCAAGGAGTGTAAACTTTCTGCTAAAGATAGATGGATTTTGTGTGCAAAAAATACTTCAGCCGGTGTTATGGTGGATAAGGGAGCAGCTCAAGCACTGCAAAATAGAAAAAGCTTACTGATGGTGGGGGTAAAATCAATTCAAGGATCTTTCGGAAATAAAGAAATAATTGAAGTACTGGATCAAAACAAGCAGGTAATTGGTTTTGGAGTGGTAAATTATTCCTCTAAAGAGCTAATTCATGCACTGGATAATCCTAAAATACTTAAACGTGAAGTCATTCACGTAGATAACCTAAGAGTACTATGAAAAAGCCATACAAAATATCAATAATCGGATGCGGAAATATGGGCACTGTAATTATGGAAAGATTACTAGCGGCAGAGTTGACTGCAAAAAAAAGTTTAGTGGGATGCGATCAATCCCAGTCTGTGAGATCCGCAATCGAAAGAATTGGGATTAAGTCGGAGAAAAATGTTTTTCAGGCAATTAAATCTGCAAATATTATATTTTTAGCCGTGAAGCCTCAGCAGTATAAATTAGTAGCAGAAGAATTAGAGGAAAAACTGAAAGATAACCAACTGGTAATCTCGGTAATTGCTGGTGTCACTTATAAAGCATTATCCAATCGTCTGGCTCACAAAAACATTGTTAGAACAATGCCCAATCTAGCAGCCAAAATAGGAAAAAGTATTACCGCATGGTACGCACCTACAAACATTGCCAAAAAGAATAAAACTATAATTATGAGTTTGTTGTCTGTTATGGGAATTTCTTTTCAAGTTAAAAATGAATCCATGATTGATAAAGTAACCGCAATCAGCGGTAGCGGGCCCGCTTACTTTTTTTACACAGCAGAGCTACTGGAACAGCAAGCTTGTGGACTTGGATTTACAAAAGATGAAGCTGCTCAGTTAGTAACCGAAACTTTCCACGGTGCGGCACAGCTTTCAGAAAGTGATGCCCGCTCTTCTGCAGAGCTTAGGAAAGCTGTTACATCAAAAAAGGGTATAACCGAGGCAGCGCTGAACAAGTTAGGTCCTCAATTTGTAAAAATCTGGAAAAGTGCTGTGCAGGCTGCATACCAAAAAGCAAAAGTAATCTCAAAAAAATATGAGTAATTCAATGTTAACAATGGGGAAACATGCAAAAGATGCTTCCCGTTTGTTTTCTCAAGCTTCAACGAACAAGAAGAACTCAATTTTAAAAACAATTGCTTCGCTTATTCGCTTGAATGAAAAAGCCATTTTAAGAGCGAACAGAAGAGATGTACTAAGGCAAGGTGAAAATCATCCTCTTTCCGATAGACTGATGCTAAATTCAAAGCGACTGAAAGAGATTAGAGAAAGCTTGCTAGCTGTGGTAAAACTATCCGATCCGATTGGGGAAGTAATTGAAAAAAGAAGACAGTCAAACGGTTTGGACATATCACTTGTTAGATCCCCGATTGGCGTTCTAGGAATCATATACGAGTCACGGCCAAACGCTACTGTAGAAATTTCTAGCCTGGCTTTAAAATCCGGTAATGCAATTATATTAAAAGGAGGAAAAGATGCAGATTCGACTAACAAATTATTAGTACTGTTAATACAGCGGGCATTAGTGAAGCATGGCT
Organism: Patescibacteria group bacterium; assembly: GCA_018825385.1. Lineage (GTDB taxonomy): Bacteria > Patescibacteriota > Patescibacteriia > UM-FILTER-42-10 > UM-FILTER-42-10 > JAHJEX01. The sequence continues at coordinate 28,735 of JAHJEX010000051.1, read as the reverse complement.
TTTCAAAATATACTGTTCAACTATTGGACACTTCCCAAAAATCACTAATAGCGAAACTATTGCGTTTAAACAAATATGTTGATGTAATAATCCCACGTGGTGGACGAAAGCTAATTAATTTTGTCAGAGATAATGCCAGTGTCCCTATTATTGAAACAGGTGCGGGTGTTTGTCATACTTATGTAGAAAAAACTGCCAATCTAAAAAAAGCAGCAAAGATAGTTGAAAATGCTAAGACACAAAGACCAACAGTGTGTAATGCACTGGATACATTAGTTTTAGATCAATCAATAGCAAATGAATTTCTTCCGGCTGTTGCCAGAAGGCTTTCAAAGCACAAAGTAGTAATCAAAGCAGACCCTTCAAGTTATAAAACACTAAAAAGCTACTATCCTGAGAAGCTATTGAAACATGCATCTAAAAACGATTTTGGAAAAGAATACCTCAGCCTAAAAATGTCAGTTAAGACAGTTAAAAATGCAAGTGAAGCATTTAATTTCATCCAGAAAAATACTTCAGGTCATTCAGAAGCAATCCTTACCAGAAACGAGAAATTGGGTAAACAGTTTTTGCAAATCATTGATGCCGCCACAGTATATGTAAACACATCTACACGATTCACAGACGGCTTTCAATTTGGTTTAGGCGCTGAAGTCGGAATATCAACTCAGAAACTTCATGCACGTGGCCCCATGGGACTGCGTGAACTTACAAGTAATAAGTGGATTGTAAGAAGCAACTGGAAATCCAGAAAATAGTGGTTCTATCTATAGGAATAATGCTTACCGCTTGCCCATTTTTTATTTTTATAAATATTCCAAAGAGGCTATAATCTCGTAGTCTCTTGGTAGTATTAGTAAAATAATATATAATTTAACCATAAATTATTAAGCAAAAAACAATGGGGGAAACCAACAAGGAACAAAACATGGAAAAGCGATTTAGAGGACTAAGAAAGTTTAATTTAATAATGGCCTTTTTTCATCTTGCACAGGGAATTGCTATGTTTGCTTTGAGTAGTAATTTTTCACTTCCAATAACTACAGTTTTTGTTGAGTTCAACGCTCAAACTCAGAAGCTAGAACCAGTGCTTAAAGAGGCCTTCTCAATCTCTGTTGGTCCCCTGGTAGCTGGCTTTCTACTGTTATCGGCACTGGCACATCTTCTTATTGCTATGCCAAAGATTAACGAATGGTATAACAAAAATCTGAAGAGAGGGACTAATTATACGCGATGGATAGAGTATTCTTTCAGTTCTTCGCTGATGATAATAGTTATCGCCATGCTTACAGGTATGTATGACGGTGTTAGTTTGATGCTTATGTTTTTTCTAAATATGATGATGATTCTCTTTGGTTGGGTGATGGAATTGCACAATCAGACTACTGAAAAAACCAATTGGACATCATATTGGTTTGGCGTACTGGCAGGTGCAATACCCTGGGTAGCAATAGCACTATATTTGGGATTTGCTGGCAGTGAGACACAAGGCCCACCTTCTTTTGTTTACTGGATATTCTTCTCCATATTTCTATTTTTCAATGTCTTTGCAATTAACATGATTCTGCAGTATAAAAAAGTTGGTAAATGGAAAAACTATCTTTATGGTGAAAAAGCTTACATCGTACTTAGTCTAGTAGCAAAATCATTGTTGGCCTGGCAAGTATGGGCTGGAACATTGAGGCCAGTTTAATACAGCAATTCAAAAACAGGCTCAAGAAGAGCCTGTTTTTAGTTTAGTTTATTTTACTTCTTCAAAATCTATCTCTCTTTTATTTCCTTTCTCCTTGATATTTGCAAAATATAGTTTTACCTTTAATTCTGGAAAATTGCCTTCAATTATTTTTCCTGCCTTCTTTAAATCTGTGAAATGCTGCACCCTCTCGCTCTGCTCATCATCATATTTTTCGTAACCCCCACAATCTTGGTGGTTTATAATTATTACTTTTGCAATATCATGTAGCTGATATGATTTCTCAATAGTGTTCAGTAAATAATTTTTTAATTCATCACTGTCAGGTCGTGACAGATTTTTTGCCACACCTGGAATAGTTATCAAATCATAGGAACCTTCAACTCGCAGGTCTTCTGAAAAATCATTGACAGCATCTTGAAAACGAAAATCCATACAGGATACTATTAGGGCTTTTGCACGATGTGACATAGTTTTGAATTAGGATTAATTTCCGGTTGGAGGTGGAATATTTCTTCTTCTGCGCCTTCTCTGAACAACTTTCAGTCTTGCAAATTCTTTTTCAATCTTTGCAGTAAGTGCAGCAAATTCTTTTGCATCAGTTCTTTTAACATTTGCCAGCTCTTGCGCTTTAATTTTGGCAGCTTCTGCTCGAGCTTCATCAATTTCATCAGCGTGTTCTGCGGTATCAGCTAATACCAATATTTTATCAGGTCTTACTTCAATAAACCCGCCCGATACTGCCAAATATGTTTCTTCAGAACCTACTTTAATTCTTACTTCCCCGGGAGACAATAGAGAAACCAAAGGAATGTGGTTTGGAAGTATTCCTATTTCACCATTTGGCGTTGGCAGAATTACTTCATCTACCCGTTCAGAATAGATTTTGCCTTCAGGAGTTGTAATTTCAAATTGTAGTTTTTCAGCCATAATTGTAATTATTTTTTGATCTCATCAATGGTACCCTTCATGTAGAATTCTTGTTCTGGGACACCGTCATACTCACCATCTAAAATCGCTTTAAATCCGCAAATAGTATCTTTCAGTGAAACATATTTTCCTTCAGTACCGGTAAAAGTTTCTGCCACAAAGAACGGTTGTGAAAGATATTTCTGAACTTTTCTAGCACGCGTAACAATGACCTTATCTTCGTCTGACAGTTCTTCCATTCCCAAGATAGCAATAATATCCTGAAGATCTTTATAACGTTGGAGAATCTTCTGAACTCCACGAGCTACTTCATAGTGCTCTTTGCCAACAGTTCTTGGTTCAAGAATTGTAGAAGCTGAATCCAGAGGATCAACTGCGGGATAAATCGCTAATTCAGAAAGTGCGCGGGACAATACCACAGTTGAATCGAGGTGAGCAAAAGTAGTGGCTGGCGCAGGATCAGTCAAATCATCCGCTGGCACATATACTGCTTGCATTGAAGTAATAGATCCTTCTTTTGTAGAAGTAATTCTCTCTTGTAATTCTCCCATGTCAGTAGCCAGTGTTGGCTGATAACCTACTGCAGATGGAATACGTCCCAGTAACGCTGACACTTCTGATCCAGCCTGTGTAAATCGGAAAATATTATCTACAAATAGCAGAACGTCTTGTTTTTCTTCATCACGGAAGTATTCTGCCATAGCTAATGCAGAAAGAGCTACACGAGCACGGGCCCCTGGAGGTTCGTTCATCTGACCGAATACTAAAGCCGTTTTCTCCAAAACGCCTGATTCTTTCATTTCATGATACAGATCGTTTCCTTCTCTGGTTCGCTCCCCTACCCCTGCAAAAACAGAATAACCGCCATGTTCCTGTGCAATGTTTCTAATCAGCTCCTGAATAATAACAGTCTTACCTACGCCCGCACCACCAAATAGGCCGACTTTTCCACCTTTTAGAATAGGACAAATAAGATCAATTACTTTGATTCCAGTTTCTAGAATTTCATTTTGAGTGGTCTGATCTTCAAATTTTGGTGCCGGCCTGTGGATAGGATATCTTTTTTTAGTTTTGACTGGCTCCTTATCATCCAATGGTTCACCAAGCAAACTAAACATTCTGCCCAACGTTTCTTTTCCAACCGGGACAGAAATAGGTTCTCCAGTATCAACGACTTCCATATTTCTGCTTAAGCCATCAGTCGAGTCCATAGCCACTGTTCTGACAACATTGCCTTCTAGCTGTTGTTGGACCTCCAAAACTATTTTTTTCTTTTTACCATCCTCCTCTTTAATTACTTCAAGGGCGGTATAAATTAGTGGCAGATCATGCGTGAATTTCACATCAACAACTGGACCAATGATTTGTGAGATTTTTCCTGTATTTTGTGACATACTTTTCTATAATTAATAATTTCTAAAATATAAACTTATTCAACGGCCGCTCGGCCAGCACTAATATCTGCCAGTTCTGACGTAATAGCTTGTTGTCTTGCCTGATTAAAGTATAATGTTAAATCCTCAATCATATCGCTAGCCGCATCAGATGCATTACGCATAGACAACATTCTAGCTGAATGCTCTGAAGCATTGGATTCTAAAAGCGCTTGATATATTTGAAGCTCTATTAGACGATAAAGCATCTGGTCCAAAACAGCATCAGGCGTTGGTTCAAAAAGATACTCAAATTCATCTTTAGTAACTTTTTCCTCTGTGCTGGGAGATTCTTTACCAACAAAACCAAGTTCCTCATCTTCTCCACTAATTGGCAAAATTTTTCTTATAGTTGGTTTTTGGGAAATTACTGATTTGTAATCAGTATATGCAATAGAAACTTTATCGTATTTTCCTGAAAGAAAATCTTTAATAACCATTCGAGAAATTGGAGTAACTTCGGTAATCCTACTATGCATATCCAGCTTAGCAAATTCTGCAACAATATTGTGACCATGACGGAACATTATATCCTGACCTTTAGATCCCATCAGTATTACTTCTGCCTCAACATCAACGTGTTCCTTTTTATGATGTTGCACATATTTTGCAACCTCATCAACTATATCTCTGTTAAAGCTGCCGCATAAACCTCTATTGGACGTGATAAGTATTAATCCAACATTCTTAACTTTATTTCTTTTTTGTAATAGAGGATGTAGAGAAGAATCCGTTTTAGCAGATAGATTTTTTACCAAATCCCATGCAGAGTTTGAATAATCTCTTGTAGCCAATACAGCATTAACAGCTTTCCTCATTTTGGAAGCTGAAACCATTTCCATAGCCTTAGTAATTTTCTTAGTATTAGCTATGGACTTAATTCTTCTATTAATATCTCGTGTCGCTACTGGCATATTATCTGTAGTTTTTTATTATTTTTTTTCCGCTGCTTCTTCTGATACACTAAAGTCTTTAGTTTTTTTAAACTCTTCAATTGCTTCTTTTAATTTATTTTCAAGACCTTCTGAAAGTTCACCTTTTTTGAGGATTTCTTCAAGTAAATCTTTCTTCGAAATTTTAAGATATTTGTGGAATTCTAATTCAAACTCAGCAATCTTTTCAACGGGAACATCATCCAACATTCCATTCACAGCCGCATAGAGTATTGCAACTTGGTTTTCAACAGACATTGGTTCATATTGTCCCTGCTTTAGAATTTCTGTTAGTCTTTTTCCTCTTTCTAACTGTGTTCGAGTTGCTTCATCAAGATCTGATCCAAACTGAGCAAAGGCTGCAAGTTCACGATACTGAGCCAAATCAATTCTGACTTTACCAGCAACTTGTTTCATGGCTTTAATCTGAGCAGCCGAACCAACACGGGAAACTGACAATCCAACGTTCAATGCCGGTCGTATACCCTGATTAAACAAATCTGATTCTACAAAGATCTGTCCATCTGTAATGGAAATTACATTTGTTGGAATATAGGCAGATAAATCACCTGCTTGTGTTTCAATAATCGGAAGTGCTGTCAATGAGCCTCCACCGTAGTCTTTGTTTAACTTTGCAGCACGTTCTAGTAAACGAGAATGCAAATAAAACACATCGCCCGGATATGCTTCTCGTCCAGGAGGTCGTCTCAATAATAGAGAAATCTGACGATATGCCCAGGCGTGTTTGGAAAGATCATCATATATGACTAAACTGTCCTTACCTTGATCCATGAAATATTCTCCCATTGAACAGCCTGAATAAGGTGCAATAAATGTCAAAGGTGCTGGGTCTGATGCTCCGGCCAAAACTATAATGGTATGTTCCATTGCGCCATATTTTTCCAACTCAGCCACTATCTTTGCAACTTTAGACTCTTTTTGCCCAATTGCAACGTAAATACAAATTTCATTCTTTCCTTTTTGGTTGATTATTGTATCAATTGCCAAAGCTGTTTTACCAGTTTGTCTATCACCGATAATTAATTCGCGCTGACCACGGCCGATAGGAATCATGGCATCGATTGCTTTGACTCCTGTTTGCACTGGGGTATTTACTGACTGACGAGTGATTACACGAGGCGCAATCTTTTCGATTGGATAATATGTATCAGTATTAATAGGACCCTTTCCGTCAATCGGCTCACCCAAAGGGTTGACTACACGACCAACCATAGCTTCTCCAACTGGAACTTCTAAAATTCTACCAGTACTTTTTACAGTATCGCCTTCTTTGATAGTCTCGTACTCTCCAAGGATAATAGCACCGACCGAATCTTCTTCCAGGTTTAATGATACGCCAAATTTTCCACCAGGAAATTCTAGCATTTCTGAAGCCATAGTATCAGATAATCCAGATATTCTGGCAATTCCGTCACCAATTTCTTCAACCGTACCAATTTTTTCTTTTGAAACTGAAGTTTTATAATCAGTAATTTGCTTCTTTAGCTCTTCTATAATGTAATCCTTGTTTGCCATAGTTGTTTTTTTAATTGTATATTCAAATATTTAATTTATCCTATTGTATTCTCTAGACTCTCAATTTTCTTTCTGACACTACCATCTGCTTCAACATCACCATATTTTAACTTTACCCCACCGATTAGTGATGAATCAATATGCTCTTCTAGTTCAATCTCTTTCTTTAAAGCTATTTTCAAACCAGTTTCAATTTCCTTTTTCAGGTTGTTACTCAATGCTTCAACAGAGTATACTGATACCAACTGAATTCCTTCCTGCTCATATATATAATCATGAAAAGCTTTTACAATTTTGTCAGATTTTGAGATAACTTTGTTACGGACTAAAACTTGAATGAAAGATTTAATAGTATTCGAAACTTCACTCTTATCTTTATCTTGGAGTGATTCGTATAATCCTTGCGCGTATTTTCTTGGTGTGATTTTTCTCATTATTATTCTTTAATCTTTTTTACAGTTTCTTCTACCATTTTTCTATTTGTTTCAGAATCTATATTCCTTCCAATTATTTTTGAACTAGCTTCAATTATCAATCCGCCAACTTCTTTTCTAGCATCAGTAATCATTTTTTCTTTATCGGCTAATAAACTTGCTTTGGTTTTTGCAGCAATATTTTCTATTTCAGATCTGGTTTCCGCTATTTTACTATTCTTTAGTTGTTCAGATTCCTTGTTTGCATTTTCCATAATTACTTGGGATTCTTTCTTAGCTTCAAGAATCATCTGTTCTTTACTTTCACCAGCTGCCTTTAGCCTCTTTTCAATTTCTTCGGCATTTTTCAGGCTTTGCTCAATATCTTCATTACGCTTATTCATTATTTTCATCAACGGTTTCAGGGCAAAGTACCATAGTACACCCAGGACAATGCCAAAGTTAATAATCTGCGCTATTAGCAGTTTCCAATCAATGTGAAATGTTTTTACTAATTCATCCATATGGGTTTATTATATTAATCTTCTAACCTCAGGAGATTTGAGATCAAATCTCCTGTGCGTCATAAGACTATTTGATACCGAATGCAATAACTAAAGCATAAATTGCAATAGCTTCTGCAAATGCGGCGGCTAGAAGCATAGGAACCAGAATTTTACCTGCAGATTCAGGGTTTCTTCCAATTGATTCCATAGCTTTCGCACCAATTTTTCCTATTGCCAATGCTGGAGCAATACTCCCAATGCCAATCGCTAGTGCTTTTGCTAATGGTACTAAATCCATTTTTTACGACCTTTCTTTAGATTTATTAACTACTCGACTCTTGTCCCGAGCCCTTTAGGGCGAGGGAGCTATATATTTTTTAGTTTATAGTCGGTGTTAGTAAATCATTAATGATTAATGCTCTTCTTCGGTGGAAGCAATAGTGAAATACACTAATGTCAACATCGCGAAGATTATAGCTTGAATAATGCCCACAATTACTTCTAGAAACATAAACGGTACAGGCAAGACAAATGCGAATATTACAGCCATTGATGATAACAAGACCTCACCTGCAAAAACATTTCCAAATAGTCGAAATGATAGCGATGCAATCTTTGCAAATTCACCAATTATTTCAATAATTCCTACAAATGCCTTAATGGGGTTTACAAATATTATTGCCGGATCTTTTCTAATCTTTTTAGGAATTTCAGCGATTGCTTCGATGTTTATAAATTTGTTCATGTACTTCCATGCACCTACAATAACAACACCAAAAACGTTTGAACCAATAACAGCAAATAGTGCCAATGCAAGTGTTGTATTTAAATCTGCGGTTCCACCTCTGAAAAATGGTATAAATACTGAATGTCCACCGCCTTCTTCTATAAATCCAACTGATCCAATTCCAGGAACTAATCCCAACCAATTATTTATTAAAACAAAGATAAATATTGCAAAAACGATTGGGAAAACTTTTTGGCTCTTTTTACGATCACCAGTAACAGAATCTGCTAAATTTAGAGCACCTTCAACAATAATTTCAAATGCGTTCTGGATCCCTTCTGGTATTCTTTTAATGCGCCTTTTTAATGCGAGCGCGAACAAAACTATAATAAATACTGTGACCCAGGAATTAATAAGCGAATTAGTTACCGGAAAATTTCCAACATGGAATACTGGCTCAGCAAACAACGTAACCTCGTGGGAAACTTCTTCGTGGGTTTTTGTTGCTTCGGTTTCAGAATGGTCGGCTACAACTTCCTCGTGCACCTCTTCATTCACTATTTCTGTTGTTTCTGTCTCGTTGCTCATTAATCGGTTTTTGATTTAACTTCTTTTTGTTTTCTTTTTCAATCTGTTTAATATATTTTGTAGCTATGATCGTAATCCCTACACAAGATATTATAAACGCTACTCCTGTCAAACTGAGAAAATACCATGGTTCAGTGCCCTTCTTCTCATCTAGATATCTGCCTGAAAATAATGCTAGTACAATCGGTACCACAATCCACCCAGTTACTTCACCAAATATTGTTACAGCTGGTTGCCACCATGCTTTCTCGGGTGTATTTTTAGCCATTGGTTTGAGGTAAAAAAAGCAAAATTTCTCCTAAACATCCACAATTTCGCATATATAGTAATATATATTAAGAAATAAATCAAGCCCCTTCTTTTTCAAATCGACTGAAAAACCTGTTTTTATAGAGTTCTGACAATAAATTTGCTTCACTAATGTTATTTTAACAGAAAATGCCTAAAATTGAGAGGTTTTTCTGTATCCTATTAAACTATTTCTGAAAACGGCTGGATTGACATTTTTTAAAATTATCCCTATTATACATCTGAATTGGTTCGACTTGCGAACAAATTTTTTTAATTATTAAGTAAAATACAAAAATATGGATCCGCATGCATTAGCGATGCTTACACTTCAGCTCGCAATTCTATTATTAGCAGCCAAACTGTTCGGACTTTTGTTTAAGAGGTTCAAACAGTCAGAAGTCTTAGGAGAATTAGTTGGCGGCATGGTTGTGGGACCTTTTGCCTTTGGAGCAATAGAGCTTCCATGGATTGGGAAACTGTTTCCAATCATTGAACAGGTCGGTGAACATGCTTCCACTCTACCAATTTCTTCGGAATTATACTTTTTTGGTCAAATCGGAGCAGTTTTGCTTCTGTTTTTAGTTGGTTTGGAAACAGACGCCAAATTATTTATGAAATACGGAGTGAAATCACTTGGTATTGCAATAGGTGGTGTCGTGCTTCCATTTTTATTAGGTGCATGGGGAACAGTACTGTTCGGATTTGCTGATTCATTTACCGATACTACCGCACTGTTCATGGGCGCAATAATGACTGCAACTTCTGTTGGGATAACCGCCCGCGTGCTGTCTGATATGTATAAATTGGACACAAAAGAAGGTGTCTCTATTTTAGCTGCAGCAGTTATTGACGATGTATTAGGAATTCTTATTCTAGCTATGGTTATTTCTCTGGCCGGAGGTGAATCTGGAGACGGAGTTTCCTGGGCAGCACTTGGTCAGATCGGACTGAAAGCGCTTGTGTTCCTCGGTGGTGTTACTGCTTTGGGATTTATGTTTAGCAAGAAGTTATCTAAAATGCTTCTTAAGCTTGAGGGCAAAACTTATGCCGCAATCGCTGCCAGTATTTGTCTGATCATCGCGGCAGTTGCTGAACTGTTCGGTCTGGCAATGATTATTGGTGCTTACCTCGCCGGCATTCTTCTTTCTGTCACCAAAATTGGTGATGAACTTGAAGAAAGACTGGCTGGAGCGTCACATATTTTAGTTCCCGTATTTTTTGCAATTATGGGAACCCTGGTTGATTTCAAAGCAATGATGTCAGCTCTAGTATTCGGAATTGTAATTTCGCTGTTTGCTATTGTTGGTAAAATAGTTGGTTCTGGTTTACCTGCTTACTTTTCAGGGTTCAATTTCCTTGGATCCATGCGTATTGGAATTGGAATGCTGCCAAGAGGAGAAGTTGCACTGATAGTTGCCGGTATCGGAATTTCGACAGGGATCATTACCAATGAAGTATTTGGTGTAGCTATTATGATGACATTGATAACAACATTAATGGCACCAATGATCCTAGTACCATTATTTAAGAACCCTAAATCTGGATTAAAGAAAGAACCGGAAGGAGCAGTAGAAATTATGGAACCATATAAAATATTTGAACAGTCTCCGCACATGATTACAGCAATACGTGACTTTGTTGTAGAGGCATTTGAGAAACGTGGTTATGATATTTTAAAAGATGATCGGAGAAGTGGCCTTGTTGAAATTGTACATCCAGATAATGATAATAAGCTTATTACTATCCGCAAGCAGGAAGGTAAGCTAACCTTTGACTGTAGCAGGGATGCAGCTGTAGATGTTGATGCGATTACAGCCGAAGGTTTAGAGCATTTTGAGCAAGCTGTATCAAGTCTAAAGGCAGCTTAAAACTATTCCAGACAATAAAACTAAAAGAGTCTCCTATTGTTTGATATGGATTGCAAAAATCAATCTAATATGATAGGGTCAAATTAGAATAAAACTAAATGAAACAGTATGAAGAGACCATATTTAGCTTTCTTATTTATTTTGACATCAAGCGCATTATTTCTCCCACATACAGTTCATGCATTATCATTATGGGACGTCAGTTCAACGCTCGGACTTGGCTCTGCTGATCTTCAGGAAACAGTAATCGCTATTATTCAGTGGATTCTTGGTCTACTTGGAATAGTCGGTGTCATAATGATTTTATATGGTGGTTTTACCTGGCTCACTTCTGGGGGTAACGAAGAAAAGATTGAGAAGGCAAAGAAAATCATTTCAGCGGCGATTGTCGGTATATCTATTGTCATTCTTGCATGGGCAATCATATCATATGCTGTCAGTTCACTACTGAATTTCACAGGAATGTAAATTTAATATTACAAAACCGCCTCAATACGAGGCGGTTTTTTTGTTCAAGCTATATTTTTGAGATTAATTCTTCATACACAGAGTCCATTTCTGTGCTTTTGCATTCAGCATGATATCCATGACCTAACTTATCTTGAATACCAATAAATGTATAATATTCTTCGTCTTTTTTATAATCATTCAAACATAGGATTAAATATCCCTTGTCATGAATAGCACTTTGAAATTCTGAAAAATTCATACTATTCTGTTTTAGGTTTGTCTATTGCAATCGGATCCACGGTTGATTCACCATCCGTAAGTTTAACAACATCCTTATCTATCTTTTTGAACTCCTTGTATGCAGAATTATACATATTGACTGTTGTGCCAAGATGACCGCCCAGTTTCTTTAAGTAATCTTCATACGCTTTTATATGTGTATCTAGATTTCCCACCTGTTTCAATATTTCCTTTGTCTTCTCTTGAACCTGAAATGCCCGCATTCCCTGCCAGAGCGATTGTAAGGTAACATAAAAAGTTGTCGGCGATACAATATGGACTTTTTTCTCGTTAATAGCATAATCTATTAAATCACGAGTATTAACTTTTATCGCACCCACCTTGTTGACAAGCAAATCATAAAAGATACCCTCAGCTGGAATAAACATAAACGCAAAGTCAATAGTACCTTCATTCGGTCTGATATATTTCGCTGTTTCGTCAATTCTATTTTTAAGATCATTTTTAAACGCTTTTTCTAGTTGCCCTCTTTGGGTGCTGTCATTTTCTTCGACAATTTTGTTATAGTTCTCTAGAGAAAATTTTGAATCAATTGGTATAATTTTTTCTCCAAGAAATAATACTGAATCAACTATTTCGCCGTCCTTGAATTTATATTGCATTTCGTACTGATTTGGTTGAAATGAGTTTTTTAAAAGCATTTCCAACTGGTATTCACCAAATATTCCTCTTTGCTTTGGATTGCTTAGCGTATCCTGAAGTTTATTTAGTTGATCTGAAAATCCTAAAACCTGTTTATTTGTTTCATCCAGCTTAGTCAGTCTCTCAGTAACATCTTGAATAATCTTTGTTGATTGACCGAACTGTTGTTGCATCATTTTTGCTGAATCCCCCATCTTTTGGTCAACTGTTTTGTTCATATCTTCCATTCGCTGTTGCAACATCAAAAGTCCATCAGAATCTTTATTAGAAGTTTGAAGCTCTTTAAACTTTTTATTCATTTGAAACATTAGCAGGCCTAAAATGACTACGGCGAAGACTGCTAAAGCTATTACTAATGTGACTAAATCCATAAACTTATATTAGCTTATTTTCAATTCCTCCGCTACCCCCTTACCAGAAACCACCACGCTAGAAATGCAAAAATCAAATATGGGACATAGAAAAAGGGCAATCCATATTTTTTCCCAAATTTCATCCAAGGGAACCAATCCGCTTTATCAGGACGAAAATGTCTAAACGGCCACTGCGGATTTACCACAAACCACAGAAAATCTTCAATAACCTGCCCCAGAAAATATCCGATCAAAATCAATCCTAGAACTCGGGAAGAATAATTGATTACTAAAGGCAAAGTCAGTAATAATGGATAAGCCACGACCCACAACCAAAAATGATAGCCATTCAAATAGTACTTTCCTACCTTTATTTTCCAGCCAACTTGCTTTTCTGCCCCACCATGCTGGCCTTCAATATATGCTTCCCAGAAAGAAGTGGCAATAAAAGCCATGATTATCCATAAAACTATTACTACATCTTTCATCTTACAAAATAGACAATGATTATTATTATTGCAAATACTAAGCGATACCAGACAAATGGCTTATAACTCTTTTTTTGGACATACCTTAATAGATACTTAATACTAAAAAATCCGCTTGCTGCAGCAATAATAGTACCTATAATAATGGGGGCTGTAATTCCTTCTGAAATAATTTCTGGAAGTTTAACCAACCCAGCTCCCAGAATAATCGGAGCAGATAATAAAAAGGAAAATTTAGCAGCTGCTTCACGATTAATATTTCTAAACAATGCCATGGTGATAGTCGCCCCGGAACGCGATACTCCAGGAATAATTGCAATCGCCTGAGATAAACCGATAGCTATACTGTCAAACAATGTTATTTCATTAAAATCTCTTCTGCCTTTGCCGGTTTTATCTGCAAGAGCTAAAAGTATTCCCAGCACAGCTAAGGCAGTAGCTACAAGGAGCGGTGCACGGAACGATGTTTCTGCCCAATCATCTAAAAGGTATCCAAATAGTGCACCGGGGATTGAAGCAATAATTATATACCTAATTAGTTTGCGATCCTGCATTACTGAATCACTATTTTTTTTCGTAGAAAAAAGTGATTTCAATAAGCGAACCCAATCTTTCCAAAAATAGGTTACGACTGCAATTAAAGTTCCCCAATGCAAAGCAACATCAAATGCTAAACCTGGATCAGAGAAGTTAAAAAGCCACGGTAAAATTACCAAATGACCTGAACTGGATATAGGTAAAAATTCACCTAAACCCTGAGCAAGACCTAATATTATAGACTCTATATATTCCACGAAATTACTTTAAGATATTTTAAATAGTTTCTTGGCATTTTGTGTAGTAGTTTCTGCTACTTCTTCAAAAGATATTCCCTTTAGCTCAGCAATCTTTTCTGCTACAAATTTCACATAAGAAGGCTCGTTTCTTTTTCCTCTATGCGGATCAGGTGCAAGATAAGGCGCATCAGTTTCTACAAGGATATGTTCTAACGGAATTTCTTTTGCTACTTCTTGAACTTCTTTCGCATTTTTAAATGTAACAATACCTGTTATCGAAATATTCAATCCCAGATCAATAAACTGTTTAGCAGTTTCTACATCACCAGTATAGCAGTGGACTACTGCTCTTACGCCTGGATATTCTTTCATTATTCTCATTATGTCTTGATAGACACCTAAAGGATCATCCTTTGTACCGCGACTATGGATAGTTACAGCTTTGTCCAATTCCATTGCAAGAGACAACTGAGCTCTAAATACTTCCTCTTGCTTTTGTTTAACACTTTTCTGATCCTCACCTTCAGGCACATGAAAATAATCCAATCCTGTTTCACCTATTCCTACCACCTTTGGATTGCTTGCTAAATCAGTATAAGTCTGTTTGTCAAACTCTTCTTCCCTAGTATTGAACTCCATTTCTGATTCATCAACATGCATGTTGAACAAATGAATCGGGTGCAGTCCAACAATTGCGTAAACGCCCTGGTTATAATTATTTGCAATATTTACAGCTCGCAGGCTGGTTTTATATTGACTACCAACATTAATTAGCCAAATATCATTAGTCAAAGCACGATCAATAACATCCCGTCCATCTTCTTTGAACGAATTAAAATTTACGTGAGTGTGAGTATCAATCAGCATATTAAATTATTGAATCTAATTCTCTTATAACTTTTGGCAGCAAGAAGGAAATAAATTTACCGACACTTTCAAATACAGGAACTAACTTCGAATCTCCTAAAGTTTCTATAAATTTTTCTGCCAGTTCAAAGCGAACAATAAAGAAAACACCAATTCCGAGAAAAAATATCCCCTCAATAAATCCAAATATCAACCCTCCAACTTTATTAATGATGGTTAAAAATGGAAAGAGTATAAGAAGCTTTAGGGCTTTGTTGATAATATGGAAAATGACTCCGATAAGTTGACTGATTATAATGAAAATACCAAAAAAACTGATAATATTTGCCCAATCCTCCCCTTTACCAATTACCTGAGCCAGTGGTTCATAAAAACTCCCAGCGACAAACGCTCCAATCAGAACACCCATAAATGAACCAAAAGAATAAACAAATCCGCCCTTGAATCCTGAAAATACAAAGGCACCAAGTAAAAATACTAAAGTCCAATCAATATAGGTCATGATGCAAAAGTAAATACTGGAAAATTTTTATTAACTAGGAACAGTTCAACGGAACCACCGCAGAATTTTTCAACATAACCGACAAAATCTTGCATTGCTTCTTTTGTTTCGATATCATTTGATGGCGAAATTCCTTCTAAATATATTATTGCGCTGGAAGTTTGTTCTGTAAGTTTAGATTTATCAGCTTCACGCCAATTAAACCTCCTGCATAAAACATCATTATTACCATCTACATACACAATCTCGCCTTTCTGTGGAGGATCATCTTCTTTTGCATCGATTGCTGTAAAATGTTCCTCGCCAGTTGCAAATGCTAACTCGACATCACCTTTTATTTTTTTTAGATCTTCCCCTCCAACAGGCATTACATATTTTAATGAAATGAGATTATAGATATCAACTAGATTGTTAACTGATGGCAATACTCCACCTTTTGCAACTCTTTTTACTAGAGCTTCTATAGAACAACGGTAATGTGATCCGGAGCCAAACTTCGTATATGCCTTACGCCAGCAATCAATCTTCGGATGCTCTGAAGGTTTAATTTCACTAAAGATACTCCGACAGTACATCTCTTCCGTGCGCAATAAATCTGCTATCTCCGGATGAGGCGTAGCATTATCAACACCTTTTAGAACAGCAACTGCTATTTGCAGTTCCGGAAACATCTCAAAAATTGCTGGTGATACTGTTAACTTCATAATCTATATTCTAGGGAAAAGTGGTTTACCTTTTGTTACTATTATTCCAGGTTCTAACCCGCCCCACTTCATAACTTCACCATTTAGAGTTTTTATTCCTTCCTTTGGAATACCAATATTTTTGAAAATTTTATCCGAAGTTTCTGGCATAATAGGACGTATCATCCAACTCATATGGTAAATAAATTCCAAAACATTATACATAGCTTTATCCCATTTCTTCTTATCAGTCTTATGAAGTTCCCAAAGCTTTAATTTTTCAATAATTTGATTAGAAATGCTAACTAAATTATGACCAATACTGAAAGTGACATGATCAAATTTGAATTTTTCCATGTCCGAATCATAGTTTTTCCAAATACTTTCTAACCAATCACTTAACTTATTTTCTCCTGATGCAACAGATATACCAATATCAGCAAAATCGAGACTACCATCTACTTCCGGGACAATACCATCATTGTTTTTTTCTAATAGATTTGTACTTCTGCTTACTAGATTTCCTATCTCGTGAGCTAATTCAGAATTATATTGAGATTTAAAATTTTCCTCCTTAATATCACCATCTTGGCCGAACGGGAACTGAGAAATCAAAAGATAGCGAGTTGCATCAGCGCCATATTTTGCTACCAAATCATTCGGGTCAATAACATTACCAATCGACTTACTCATTTTTTGACCATTGATGGAAAAAAACCCATGCAGGAACATCTGTTTTGGCGGTTCTTCACCAGCTGCGAGCAAAAGAGCCGGCCAATAGATGCAGTGAAATTTTAAAATATCTTTTGCCATGATGTGCAAAGGATTTTGCCACCATTTTTCAAATTCTCTCCTATCATCCCCATACCCGATTGCAGAAATATAGTTTTGCAATGCTTCGACCCAAACATAAGTCACTTGTGATTTGTCGAACGGTAGTGGAATCCCCCATTTTACATTTTCACGAGAGACGGAAAAATCTTCCAAGCCTTGCTTAAAAAGCCCCAATGCTTCTTTTTTCTTATCTTCCGGGAGAATCTTTATTTCGTCTTTTTCAATTAGCGTCTGCACTTTAGAAAGATATTTCGTAAGCTTGAAAAAATAGTTCTTTTCTGAAATTTTCTCCGGCTCTTTTAAATGATCCGGGCACTTACCATCAACTAATTCTTTTTCGGTTAGAAAATTTTCACACCCCGTACAATACAAGCCTTCATATGTCCCTTCATAAATATCACCCTGATCATAGAGCTTTTGCATAAATTTAGCGACTGATTTCTCGTGACGCTGGTCAGTGGTTCGGATAAAATAATCATACGAAAGATTTAAATTATCAAACGCTTCTTTAAACAACTTACTGTTTTTGTCGCAAAGTTGCTGCGGAGATTTATTCGCAAGCTTAGCAGACTCTGCCACCTTCGCCCCATGCTCGTCTGTGCCAGTTAAAAAAAAGACCTCATCTCCTTTTTGTTTGTGCCAGCGGGCTAAAATGTCCGCGGCAACAGTCGTATAGGCATGACCAATGTGAGGTTTATCGTTGACGTAATAGATTGGTGTTGTAATAAATAAACTACCTTTTTTCATTTTTTCCATATCAAAAGAACTTTTATACTTCTAAACGCTCTTCCTTTTCTTTTCTGTCTTCAAAGAAATCTCCCAAAAATATTTTAATAATCGTTGCTGTTGGAACGGCCAGTATTAATCCAGCCATCCCTGCTATTTTCGCACCTACTAGCATTACGACTATTACGACTAATGGGTTAAGACCAACACTCTTCTGCATAACTTTTGGAACGATGATTTGATTTTCCAGTTGTTGAATTACAATATACAAAACTATAACGATAAGCGCTTTAATCGGTGAATCAGCAAAAGTCAGAAAAACTGCCGGGACAGCACTAATTATCGGTCCAATGTATGGGACAAATTCAGCTAATCCAGCAAATAATGCCAATACTAAAGCGTATTCGACCCGCAAAATTGTAAGCCCAAGATATGTTAATGCAAATATAATCAAAGAAAGAATTAATTGCCCTCGTAGCCACATTCCTAGCTTCGTTTGCACCTGATTAATCTTTTGTACTAAATAAGGTTGATATTTACTGGGTGCAACAAAACGAAAGAACTCTTTCATGCCCGCTTCGCCAACAGTCATATAAAAAACAATTACCAACACCGCAAACAGTGCAAATACTCCGCCAAAGAAGCGCGAAGATACAGTGAAAATTCCGCCTCCTAATTGAGCCAGTGTACTATTGAGATTGTTTAAAGAATCCTGGACAGTTGATTCTACTCCATATTCGTTTGAAAAATTCTGAAAATTGGTATACAACTCGGACAATCTTTCAAAATACTCTGGGAAAGAATTAGTAATTTCCTTTGTTTGCTCAACAATCGGAGGAATAATTAAGCCTACAGTTACCGATATAACTGCAATCATTACCAAATAAATAATAAGGATGCCAACAGCTCTGGGAATTTTCCTTTTGTGAAAACTGTCAATCCAAGGATCGAGCGCAGAAGCCAATACAAAAGAAATAAATAAAATAGCTAGGATGTCTCGAATTATATACAGAAACCAAAACAACAGTATAATTACAAATACTTTTAGAATTGATCTGGTTGAAATATTAACTTCTTTTTTGGGCCTTAGTGGCAACATAATGCCCTTTTTCTAATACTATTATGGATACATTATAACACAAAGCAGCAATTCTTTCCTACACCTTTAGCAAAGGTGTAAATTCACTGCTTTTCGAGAAAGGGCCAATAATTACAAGATTGATTAACTGTGTTTTAAATATATCATTTGCAACCCGCTTGATGTCATTCAAAGTGACTTTCTGGATGCTTTTAAATTTCTCTTCAATAGTAAGGGTTTGATTCTTTAGTAATTGCTGTGCTCCGTACCATCCTGCGATACTTTCAGAATCTTCCATTTCAATCGTAAGTTTTCCACGCAAAAAATCTTTGGATTTTGTTAATTCTTCATCTGTTACCCCATTTTGCTTAACATCTTGAACTACTTTTAAAATTGCCCGGGTGGCTTGTTTCACTCTTTTTCTATCCAGCCCCGCTTGCACCACCATGTTACCTACATCTTCATAAATATTTGCTGAAGAACGAACCAAATAACAAAGTCCTTGTCTCTCTCTTATATTTATAAAAAGTCGTGAACTCATGTTCCCACCCAGAATTATGTTGAGAAGTGCCAATGCATCAACATCCTTATGAAAATAGGAATATGCCGGGAAACCGATACAAAGCTGCGCCTGTTCAGTTTTCCTAAATTCTAATTTAATCTGTGGGCATGTTTGCTTAGTCACAGATTTCTTAAATACAGGCACTTTTTTTGCTTCTTTAGGAAACTTAAAATAGTTCTGAATCAAATTGAATCCTTTTGTTGGTGAAATATTTCCTGCAACAACTACCAGTGTATTTTTTGGCTTATAGAATGACCGCTTAAACTGCATCATCTGCTGTCTGGTAACATTGCGAATCACTGATTTAGGTCCGCTAATTTGCTGGCCCAAAAAGCTCTTCTCACCATAGACTAATTCCTCAAATAAAGAACCAATGTGCATTTGAGGATTGTCCCGATACATATTTATTTCTTCCTCAATCACCTTTCGCTCCCGATTAAGTTCTGTTAGGTCAAACTGTGAATTTATGAGAGCATCAGAAAGAATATCAAACACTAATTCGGTCTTTTCAAAATTCGCTTTTATATAATAACCTGTATGGTCTTTTCCGGTGAATGCATTGAATTCAGCACCAATTCCGTCCAGCTCTTTGGAAATTTCCAGAGTTGTTGGTCTGCGCTTAGTTCCTTTGAACATCATGTGCTCAATAAAATGAGAAACACCATTTACATTTGCATTCTCATAACGTGATCCGACTTTTACTAAAACAAGTAAAGTAATGGTTTTGGTTTCTTTCAAAGGAGCAACTATCCCTTTCATTCCATTAGAAAAAGTTTTCTTTTGATACTTCATAATTTGTTTTCCAATCTAGGATTCAAGTTTTTTATTTATATATTTTGCCAGTTCAGCAATAGAGATTCTCTCCTGCTCCATTGTGTCGCGATCTCTCACTGTAACTGCCTTGTCTTCTAGTGAATCAAAATCAACCGTCACACAGTACGGCGTGCCAATTTCATCCTGTCTTCGGTAGCGCCTGCCGATAGATGCAACCTGATCATACATAACCATATGTTTTGATTTAAGACTGTCATAAATCTCAAGGGCCAATTCTGTCAGATTTTCTTTTTTAGAAAGCGGCAAAATTGCTACTTTATAAGGTGCTAAATCCTTATGAAGTTTTAGTACTACTTCCTTTTCCTTATTACTATCAGTAGTGGTCGTTCTACCGCCTTCAATTTCGGTATAAGCATCAAGTAAAAACGCCAACGCCGCTCTTTCAACCCCGACAGACGGTTCTATAACATAAGGGATAAACTCCTCTTTTGTCACTTCATCTTTATAAGTGAAACCATGAGCTTTTAGATCATGGTCAGTTCTATTAGAAATACCCATTAATTCTGCAAACCCTTTATCTCCGCCAGAGGCGGATCCCCGCCTGCCGTGCCATAGCACTGGCGGGCAGGCGCCATGGGAGGAAAACGGAAAGTTGTATTCAATATCAATTGTCTCTTTAGCATAATGCGCCAGCTCTTTCCCCTTCTGTTCATATTTACGAAGATTATTTTTATCAATTCCAAGATCTATAAACCATTGCATACTTTGATTCACCCACTCTTCAAACCACTTTTTATCCTCTTTAGGATTAACAAAGTATTCTAATTCCATCTGCTCAAACTCGCGAGATCGGAAAATAAAATTACCTGGCGTGATTTCATTTCGGAATGATTTTCCAATTTGTGCTATCCCAAATGGAATTTTAGTTCGCATCGCAGCACGAACTGTATCAAAGTTCACAAATATGTTCTGAGCTGTCTCTGGTCGCAAATAAGCCGTAGTAGAAGAATTTTCTACCGGTCCGACAAAAGTTTTAAACATCGTATTGAAGTTTCTTTCACCGGTAAACTCTCCTTTACAATCAGGACATTTTGCATTACTAGTAAAATCATCAGCTTTGAACCTGTGATGACATTTTTTACACTCCACTAGCTTGTCTGAAAACCCTCCAATATGCCCGCTTTTCTCCCAGACTGTAGGATTAGTAATAATAGTCGAATCCAGTCCAACTACATCGCTTCGCATCTGAACAAATCGCTTCCACCATGATTTTTTAATATTGTTTTTCAGCTCCACTCCCAAAGGTCCAAAATCCCAAAATCCTTGGAGACCACCATAAATTTCTGAAGATGGAAAAATAAATCCCCTCTGCTTGCAAAGGGATACCAATTTCTCCATTATATCTTGTTCAGTTTTTTTATTCATATTAATCTAATTATAATTCTGGTGCTTTTTCAATTCGAATTGTTCCACCTTTTTCTAATACCACAATGTCTCTTCGTCCAATTTTTCCGGAAAGCATAGATTTTGCCAGCGAACTATCAACCCTCTCTTGCAGTACTCTACGTAGTGGCCTAGCACCCATTTCTGGATTAAACCCTTCCTGTGCAAGTTCCACAATTGCTTCATCGTCAGCACGCAGTGTAATTCCTTTTTTCGTAAGCTGAGTAGCTACCTTTTGGAGCTCCAACTTAGCAATTTTAACCACCTGTTCAAAATCAAGAGGTTTAAATACAATTACTCCGTCAAAACGGTTTAAGAATTCTGGCTTGAATGACCGCTTTAGTATTTCATCGTTCAACTGCTTACTAATCTGATCTATGGTCAATCCCATGCGCATTCCTTCTTGAATCTCCGCTGTTCCCGCATTGGAAGTTGCAATAAGAATTAAATTTGTAAAATCAATTGTCCTGCCCGCTCCATCCGTGAGCCTGCCATCGTCCATCACCTGTAAAAATACATCTAAAATATTTGGATGTGCTTTTTCAAGCTCATCAAGAAGCAACAAAGAAAAGGGTGCTGATCGGACAGCTTCTGTCAGATATCCTCCGGAGCTGGCTCCTTTATATCCGGGTGGCGCTCCTATTAAACGAGCAAGCGAAGTCATATCTTGATATTCAGACATGTCCAGTCTAATTATTTTAGCTTCACTTCCAAAATATACATCAGCAACTGTCTTTGCTAATTCGGTCTTACCCACGCCGGTCGGGCCAACAAACAAGAAGTTGGCAATCGGCCGATTCTCATCGCGAAGTTCGGCACGAGCACGCCGCAATGCTTCTGCCACCATATCAACTGCCTCATCCTGGCCAATAACTCTTTCATGAATTTTATTTTCCAGATTCATTAACAAGGTTTCTTCTTCTGCAGTAACTCTGGTTACCTTCACATTTGTCTTTTCTGATAAAACAGTTGCTACTTCATCACGAGTTACCATTGCATTTTCACCTTTGGTATTACGCGTATAGACAGCCGCTTCCTCAATTATGTCCAGTGCTTTTGAAGGCAAATAACGATCATGAATATACTGACGAGAAAGCTTAACTGCACTCTCAATTGAGTCATAGGAGAAAAACACTTTTTGCCTATATTCTATTCCACCGGACCGTGCTTCCAACACTTGTATGGCGGCATTGTCATCCATTTCTTCCACATTGACCACCTGGAACCTTCTCATGAAAGAGTCGTTGTTTTTAAGATACATATTAAAATCTGTTGTTGTTGCAACACCTATCACCTGAATTACTCCTTGAGATAATGCATTAGCTAGAATTCCAGCTGCATCCTGCGCCCCACCTGTGCTTCCTGCTCCTACCAAATTGGCAATATCATCAATAAATAATACAACATTACCAGCTTGCGATGCTTCTTTAATTGCTGTCAGCATCCTGTTTTCGATTTCTCCCTGTGCCTTAGCACCGGCTACCATTGCACCTGTATCTAGCCCTACCAATCTCTTGTCCTGTAAAACTTTTGGGACATCTTCCGCTGTCATTCTTTCCGCAATACCTTCACCAATAATCGTTTTTCCGACTCCTGAATCACCGACTAGCAGTACATTTCCCACTCTCTGCTCTAATACCCTTATTACCTCTTCCACTTCTTTCTTCCTGTCAATCAGCGGAAACAGAGCTCCTGCACGTGCAGCTAAAGTCAAATCCCTACTAAAACTATCTAGTGTTGGTGTAGGACGTGCGGTCATGGCTCTATTCATTATTCCTTTTGGTTTCAATTGAGCTTTTGACCTAAACTGTTTCCACTTCTCACGAAGAATCTTGTTGATATAAAGCCACTCAGCTACATTCTGAAGTTTGTTATAATCAACTTCCAAATCATATAAAATTTCTTCAGCCTGTTTGTGCGTGCGCGTAATTACAATCAGTAGCTCCGTAACATCTACTTTGTTTCTACGTAGTACGCTTGCCTCTTCATACGCTGAAAAAAGCAGCTGATAAAAATCTGGAGAAAATCCTGTTTCAGTACCAATGGTGTTTTGTTCTGATCTGAGCGCACGTAGAATTTTTTCGCTTAGCGTTTTCATATTGATGCCCAAACGTCCAAAAATTGTTGCGCTTTGTTTTAGGCTCAGCATGGCTGTTAAAAGATGGATTGGATGAACTTCCGTATGTTTCAATTTGCTTGCAAGTTTCCATGCCTCCTCAACACCCTTCATCGCTTCTTCAGTAAAAGAATTACTTATATCTATTTTTCTTTTTTTAGGAAGCGCTGATACCTGATCATATGTAAGTTGAACTGCCGGCGGAACGATTTGAGACCTGCTATGCTTTTTCACAGAATGTCTTTGACTTGCTTCCTGGTCCATCCGATATACGATATATAAATTACCCAACATACTAATCCAGAATAATAATAATCCGGGTTCCTTTAAGTTCAAAAGGCTCTCAAAAGAGGAAATGTTATCTGCATTTTGAAGAATTGTTAGAAATCCTAAAACTAATCCTGAAACCGCAAGCAAAATTAGCAATCCGTTGATTGTGATCCGCACCCCTCTTTCCACTTTTTCTTCAAGAATTGAAAGGGTATTCATTTTTTTACCCCAATACAAAGCATCACCATGGTAGTAGGCATACATTCCTAATCCTTCACATTTGGAGCACATTACCTCTTTTTTACTGCTAATCAGCCTGGAATAGCCATTACACCGATCACAGGGAATCAGTTTGAGCGCTTCTTCTTTTTTATTTTGTTCACTATTTTCTAAAGGCATTGATAATTTTTATTAAATGGTGCTCTGAAATGTCAGAAAAATGAAAGATAATTGAATAAATTACGATAATTGGCAATAACAACCATACGATAAACAAAAGCAACATTAACAAACTCCAAATTGTAATAGCGATTAGCAAAAACACATACTGAACAATTCTCACAAAGAAGCTGATGATCCTCCCGCTTTTAGAGTAGTCACCATACATGGGTTTTAGAAGGTTTTTTAACAGAATAACAATACCCAGTGCATTTGCCACTCCAGAAATTTCCCGGCCAACAAAAAGAAGCACCTTTTTTGTGCCATTTGAGTACCACCAAACAGGAAAATAGAGTACTTTACCTATTAACTCCAAAAAAACATATTTGAGTGCGCTCACAAACGCATTATTCATAAATATATTTTAGTATATTTTATGCATATTGTAAAGCCAGATATTAAATTGACAATGCAAATTCTGTAGACTATATTGAATAACTACACAATTGTTCATTCAAAACAAGAAAGCGAGGTGAGTTTAATGAATAAAGAGTGCTCTGTCTGCAAAGGATCAGGACGCCAGAGGTGGTGGAGAAATCCTTCTCTTTCTATAAAAAGAGAAGATGGCAGTAGTCCTGGTGGACCTAGCAAGTGGGTTCCAGCAAGAAAGGATGATGCAGGCAGAAGAACTCGATCTTGCGAGAGATGTAAGGGCAATGGGATTGATCCCTGGTATATCAAAGAAATAAAGCTCGAAGCAGTAAGAGCGCGACACGAGCGAGAACGTATTTACTATATGAATGAAAAAATACGTGGAACTAGATGTGCAAACAAATACTGCGGGTCTACCACAGCTGAATTGCACAAATGTCCAACTTGTGGATGGTGGATGTGTGATCGTTGTTGCAACGAAGATGGAAATTGTAAAGGTCACGGGTAATACATCTCTCGATTTCTTCTTCACCTGTGACTCTGAGTATGGATATTCGGAGTCATTTTTTTGTATAAAAAACCCCGAATTACTTCGGAGCTTGATTCATATCCCGATTTTTTTCCCTATTTAACCGGTGGAATTTTTTTAATTATATCCTCTGCAGAAGCAAACACTTGTAAATCCTGAACAAATTCTTTTGGTAACGCCCCCATATTAATCATGGAAGTTAAAAGTCCAACCCAGTAGTTGCTAACGAATACCTTCTGCGGTGGTTGCTTTGGATGAAATTTACGGTTGTTATGATGAGTTATCGCACGCATCAGCATCATTAACGAACCAATGCCTCCACGAAATATCACAATTATAGGGGCGGCAGTAGCTAGAATTTCAATTCTAGGGGTAGGTGCATTAGTAATTACAATTTTTCCGTGTTTTGTTTGTTCTTTTTCTAGCTCTGGAAAAATAACTCCCATACTCTTCTCTTTTGCAACTTGCGAAACAGCCTCCATAATTCCAGATTTTCTGCCTCCACTCATTACTATACCACCCTGTTTCATAATGTATTCGGCCAGTCTTGCTGCTTCCTGACACTGTGTGTGGTCCAGTTTTAAAGCACCGCTACCATTAATTGATACCACTAATCCTTCACTTTCATATGTCAATAAAAATTCTTTTGACGACCCATGTATAGAAAGCCAAGCATTTGTATTCTTGATTTCCGCAGGCTTTATCATCTCACCCACAGAGCGACGTTTCTTTTTTATGTATATATCTGTTGGATTTAAATTTGCCATACTTTTTTTAATTATTCGTATCGTAATGCATCCAAAGGATTAATCTTTCCAGCTCTACGCGCTGGATAAAGCCCGGTAACTACGCTGACTAAGAAAGCTATTAGAGCAACCACGCCAACAAACCAAAGTGGCGTAGAGAAAATTGTTACTTGTTCGCCCCCTGCTCTGGCTGCTAAATAGTTTATACCGTAATTTACCCCCTTGCCCATCAAATAACCAATAATAATTCCTATAATTCCTCCCGTCATTCCAATCATTATTGCTTCAACTAAAAATAATCGATAAATATCTCTTGATGTCGCACCCAATGCTTTCATTACACCAATTTCCCTCGTTCTTTCTAATAAAGAGACCGTGAGGGTATTCAATGATCCCATTGCTGCAACAAACATAGCAATCACACCAAACAAAGCCATAACAAGCTCAAAGACCAGGAAGATTTTATCAATCTGACCTACTGTGTCTGCAATAGAATCTACCTGATATCCCATTCCTTCTATTTGCTCTCTTACTGCTTGCAATTGTGATTCATCTGTAACTTTTACTCGCGCTAAGGTATAGTCCTCTCCGCTTGTATCACCTACCTTCACTTTGGCCTCACTGTAATCAGGACTATATCCTAAACCTACTAAAAATTTTATTGGTACATAAGCAATTGCTAATTCATCTTCATCAATAATTACACCTTTAATGACTACTTTTACCTCCTTGGACACTAATTCTTCTTCCTGTGTGCCTTCTATTATTTCCGGAACTAGAAGTTTTAGATCCAATTCTTGACCAACAGCCGCTTCTGGATCAGATAGACTAACAAGATTCAACGCCGTTTGTGTAGCTATAATCTCTTTAGCAACATCATCAGTAAACACTTCCCCGTAGTTTACCTTTATTCCTTCCATACTAATAAATGCCGGATCAATCCCGTAGATAGCTGTATCTGTAACTGATTCTTCAATTCCAATTTGGCCAGAAAGACTCAAAGAAGGACTGACATCATCGACACTATCAATAGTCTTAAATTGATCAACCACATTCTCATTTAGTTCAAGTAAGGTTGATTCACCCTTAGAGACATCCAAAATCGTTAAAGCTTCTACATTTGTTATCTGACTCTTTATCAATTGCTGTAAGCCAAATCCAAGAGAAATAAGAAATACAATCAGGGAAATACCAACAGCCATTCCACCGATAGTCAACACACTTCTTAACTTTCGTTTAGTAAGATTTGAGGTTGAAAGAAATAAAATATATTGTATCTTCATATGACTATTCCTTAAACGATCCGCTCCCTTCTACAATTTTTCCATCTCGGATATATATTGTTCTAGTAGCGTATGAAACATAATCAATATTGTGTGTAACCATAAGTAAAGTTTTTTCTAATCTTTCATTGAGATCTCTAAAAAACCTCATCACTTTCCCCGCTGATTCTGTATCCAGGTTTCCTGTAGGCTCGTCCGCAACAAGTATTGGCGGATTACCCGTTAATGAACGAGCAACTGAAACTTTTTGCTGCTGTCCACCAGAGAGCTCCGCAGGCATATAGTTGGAATGATCATCAATCCCCATCTCTTTCAAGCGAGAAAGTGCAATATCCATTCTCTCTTTGTTGCCTACATTATTTATTGCAAGAGGCATAGCAACATTTTGAATAACATTCAATGAACGAACCCAGTCAGCTCTCTGAAAAACAATTCCAAAAACACTGTATCGAAATTTCGCCAGTTTATTCGGGCTTAATTCAGTAATGTCTTGTTTATTGATAATTACTTTCCCAGAAGTAGGATACTCCAGCCCAAGCAGTGTGTTTAAAAGTGTTGACTTGCCACTTCCTGAGGGTCCAAGAATAATAATAAACTCTCTTGGATATATTTTTATATTAATATCCTTTAAAACGGGAATAGTGCTCTTTCCCACTTCAAACGATTTATTGACATGCTGTAACTCAATAATCGGTTTTTTGCTATCGGTTGTCGTTTTTTTACTTTCCCCTACTTGGGTAGCAAGTTCACTAATAGAAGCTCCGTTTTTTGCGGAGCTATTAGTCGGTTGTCTTGTAGCCGCTTCATTCAATTTGCTGCCATTCTTAACACCTGTACCATTCCGCTTTTTGGTATTTCCGTTCTTTTTGTTTCCGTTTTTGGTAGTTTTTTTGTCTTTTCCGTTAGCCATAATTAAAAATATTGCTAAGTTATGACTGATGTCCAATATACTTCAGTATTATACAACATATTATAATATTTCGCTACCTGTGGATAAAGTATAATATTTTGCTTTTTTTCATCTCTAAAATATAGTTCCAACCCAGGCAAACGTCTCTTCCAGGTTAGAGATAACTAATTGAAGGAATGATTCACGTTTTCTGGAGGTTAATACAGAATATGAACCAGATCTAGAAACATTTCCTGCTTTATCTCTGGATACTACTCTGAAGTGGTATGTTTTTGCTGGAGCTAGTTCTGGAATAACTACTAAATGATCCATAACCAGTTCTGCGTTTTCTTCAGATTGATCTGTGAAATCAGTACCGGATAAACCTACACCATACTCTACTTGTGAAGTAGTAGGTTCATTAGTCTTCCAGTTAATGATGATTTGAACAGTAGAGGTTTCCCCTGCTCCGATAGTATTAGATTCTGACTGTATTCCTGATACTTCCGGAGGAGTAGTATCTTCTAAGGTTATGAAGGTGTTTTCTTCAGATATCGCCTGATAGCCGAATTGGTCGAATCCTTTGACTTTGTATTGATATGTAGTAGCATCTTCTAATCCAAAGAGGAGAACTGAGTGTTCTGAGACTTGAGCAGAGTTACCTTGGGTCTTTGGTGCGATGGCATCATTGTAGTAT
>JAHJEX010000006.1 GCA_018825385.1 Patescibacteria group bacterium | reverse complement strand
TCTACCAGCTGAGCTAACGGCGCCTGAATAACATGCCTCATATTAGCAAAAACCTCCCTAAAAAGCAAGGCCATAGGAATAAGTTAATAAGAAGTGGAAAAAATGTAGAAAAAGAGGCTTGTTTATAGCAAGTTTTAATGATAAGATGATATAGCTAAATATCAAAAAATGGCTAAACAAAACGCTGAATTAACTGAAAAAATACCCCCTCAAAACCTTGAGGCTGAAAAGGCAGTATTGGGCTCCATGCTTATTGACAAGGACGCCATTATTAAGATTGCAGATATTATAAATCCGGATGATTTCTATCAGGACAGTCATCGTCTTGTTTTTGAGACAATGTTGGAAATTTATAACCAGCGCGAGCCGATTGATATCCTAAATCTTGCTAATAGATTAAAGGAAAAAAAGCTTCTGGATTCCATAGGAGGAAGATCATATCTCATGAACCTAGCAAACGCCGTACCAACAGCTAGTAATGTTGAGAATTATGCCAATATTGTTCAGAAGAAAGCTACACTAAGAAGACTGATCCAAACTGCCGCTGAAATAACCAGCCTAGGCTATCAGGAAACAGAAGAAGTAAGTCATGTTTTAGACAAAGCCGAACAATCATTATTTAAGGTTTCTCAAAAACATCTTCGGACCAATTTTGTTCCGATTCGTAGTGCCTTAACAGAGGCATTTGATCGTATTGATGAGTTACATAGAGATGGTGGAAAGTTAAGGGGAATTCCAACTGGATTCACTCAATTAGATAATAAACTTGCTGGACTGCAAAAATCCGATTTGATTATCATCGCAGCAAGACCAAGTGTTGGTAAAACTTCTTTGGCACTTGATATCGCAAGACAAGTTGCCACAAAAACAAAAACGGCCGTCGGCGTATTCAGCTTGGAAATGAGCAAGGAACAATTAGTTGATCGTATGCTTTGTGCCGAGGCCAATGTTGATCTATGGAAGATGCGTACTGGTAATCTTTCTGATCGCGAAGAAGATGACGATTTTCCTAGGATTGGCAATGCTATGGGAATTCTGTCCGAAGCCCCTATTTATATCGACGACTCTGCAACCGCTAATGTTATGGAAATTCGTACAAAAGCTCGTCGTCTTCAAGCAGAACACAATCTAGGCTTGTTAGTAATCGACTATCTCCAACTCATGGAAGGGACCTCTAATAAAGACAATAGGGTTCAGGAGATATCTGAAATAACTCGTGCTCTTAAAGCAATTGCCCGTGAACTAAATATTCCTGTTATTGCGCTTTCTCAGCTTTCTCGCGCTGCAGAAATGCAAACTGGTGCCTCTATCCCCCGCCTTGCCCATTTGAGGGAGTCTGGATCCATCGAGCAAGATGCAGATGTCGTAATGTTTATTTACAGAGAGGTTATGGATAAGAATGCAGCAGATGATGTTGAAGAAGATCGTAAGAAAATTGCACAAGTGATTATTGCTAAGCATCGTAACGGTCCAACTGGTGTTATTGAACTGTTTTTTGAGGAAGAAAAAGCCAGTTTTAGAAACCTGGACAAATCTATTGAAGAAGAAGTGCCACCTACAGAAGGCACGGCACCCTTTTAATAATTTTTAAAATAAGAAATATTATGTCAATGTTCAACAAGCTAAAAGAAGTTAAAGACATGCGTGATCAAGCAAAACAGCTTCAAAATCAGTTATCCCAGGAATCTGTTACGACATCATCAGAAGGTGGGAAAATCAATTTAGTAATGGACGGAAATCAAACAGTTGTATCTCTTGATATCAATCCTGAACTTTTAACACCTGACAAAAAGGAAGAATTGGAAAAAGGTTTGCGGAATGTTTTTAATGAAGCAGTTAAAAAAATACAGCGCGTCATTGCACAAAAAATGCAAGCAGGCAATTTTAAAATGCCAAATCTAGGATAAGACATGGGAACCCTTCCACCATCAATCCAAAATCTTATTAATGAGTTCAATAAACTGCCCGGCATTGGCCCCAAAACTTCTGAGCGGTTTATTTTTCATTTGCTTAAACGACCTAAGAGCGATTTAGAGCAGATGGCAAATAGTTTAAGAGAATTGAAAGATAAGATAGCAATTTGCACTGAATGCTATGATTTCACAGAAAATTCTCCCTGTGATATTTGCACCAGTTCACAAAGAGATAAAACTACAATATGTGTTGTCGCAGAAAGTCCTGATCTGATGGCAATAGAAAAGGCCGGTACATACAAGGGCATATATCATGTATTAGGGGGTGTAATAAACCAAATATACGGGATAGGGCCTGATCAATTAAGAATTAATGAGCTAGAGGAAAGAATAAAGAAAAACGGTATCAAAGAGATCATTCTAGCAACCAATCCAGATATGGAAGGCGAATCAACGGCACTCTACCTAATTCGAGTTTTAAAACCTCTTGGTATTAGAATAACCAGAATTGGCAAAGGTTTACCCATGGGGAGTAACATTGAATATGCTGATGAAGTTACACTAGCGAATGCTATGGAGGGGAGAGGCGAAGTAAAGTAAATAAAAACAAAAAGAAAAAGGCGCTGAATTGAGCGCTTTTTCTAATTTCCTATTTAGGCAGTGATCTTCTGAATCTGCAGTTTGGTGTACCACTGACGATGTCCTTTTGTTCTATGATAACGAATCTTAGATTTATACTTAATCACCATTACCTTTTTATCCTTCTTTTCTTCCAAAACTTTTGCGGTAACTTTTGCTCCTTTAACATTGGGGGTACCTAGAGAAACTTTTTTTCCTTCTTCATCAGAAACGAGTAAAACATCTTTCAATGTAATTACGCTCCCTTCTTTTTTATCAAGCTTTTCAACTTTAATAATGCCCTTTTCCTTAACTTTGTATTGTTTTCCACCAGTTTTGATTACTGCGATCATAAATATTTCCTTTAATTACAAATCTTAATAATTGTAAGCTTTCCGACATCTTTTGTCAAGACGCCCGATTACTTTTTCCTTTATAAACTAATACCAAAGATAGACCAAGTAGAATCATTGTTATTGCCAATACAACCAGGGCAATTAACTTTCCTTTTGTTGATAAAAATAATGAAGTAAGTCCAAATGCTCCAGTTACTGCATATAAAAAAACGACTGTTTGTCGGTGAGATAATCCTATATCCAAAAGTCTAAAGTGAAGGTGTTTTTTATCGCCCCAGAAAGGTGAGCGCTTTTCTTTGAAAACTCTTCTCAAAATCACCCAAACAACGTCTAATAATGGAACTCCCATAATAAGCAGCGCGGTTGCAATTTTTGCACCACTAATAATTGCCAAAACTCCCAATATAAATCCAATAAAAGTGGAACCGCTCTCCCCTAGGAATATGCGGGCCGGATGAAAACTAAATATCAAAAAGCCCGCCAGTGCACCGGCAAAAATAACCGAGAGCAAAGCGGTTTCCGGCTGGGCAACATCATTAGTTAGACTTAACGCAAAAATAACTATTGCGCCGATAGTTCCTATGCCTGGCACCAATCCATCCAGTCCATCTAAAAATTTAGTGGTATACACCATTACCATTAACCATACGAAGGCAATGAGATCTGCCCACAGAGTAATTGAGTATGGAAAATTACTTATTTTAAATAATTCTATTTTGACTGTATCAAGGTGAATTGTTCCACCAAAAGGACTGGAAATATAAGGAATGCCGATACCTGCCGCAATGATAACCAATCCAGCTAATATGGGCCAAATCAGTTGCAGATGAGGTTTGAGGTTATACTTGTCATCCAGATACCCTCCAAGCATTAGCAACGCTCCTGCTATCAGAATACCTATGATATGTTTTTCCAGCATATATCCACCCAAAATTCGATCCGTAAAAAAAGTATAGTAAATCAGTACTAAACCAAAACCGATAAAGATTGCTATTCCACCAAGTAGAGGTACAGGACTTTTCTGAATCTTTCTTTCAGGGTTAATTTCTGGGCTGTCCAATATCTTTTTTTTGGTGGCAAATCTTCTCACCAACGGGGTGACGAAAGCAACAATAATAAAGGATATGAAAAATGGAACTATGTAGGAAGAATAATTCATTTTCTATTTTTCTCCATATAGCTTTCTAAAATCAATACGGCCGATTGTCGATCAATGTTTCCTTTTTGCTTTTTTTTACCTGGCACTGTTTTTAAAAGGCGTTTGGCAAGTTGACTTGTCAAGCGCTCATCTTCTAATTTAACAGAAATTTTTGTTCGGTCCTGGATGGCCTGAGCAAATTTCTTTGTTTTTTCTGATTGAGCGCTTTCTTGCCCTTTCATATTAACAGGAAAACCAACAATTATCAGTTCGATATTTTCTTTTTCAACAATATCTTTGATTTCTTTAAAAGTACTGCTAGAATTTTCAATCGTTTCACCAGGAAAAACATAATTCTGTTGCTCATCAGAAATAGCTATGCCAATTCTTTTTTCTCCATAATCGATACCTAAAAGTTTTCCCATATTTATTTCTCCGTTAGAATACTACACCCATTTTTTGTAACAGCAATAGTGTGTTCAAAATGCGCCGAAAGGCTTTTATCAACTGTGGTAATAGTCCATCGATCATCCTCGGTTTGCACCAGCTCGTCTCCTACGTTTACCATAGGTTCAATTGCTAAGGTCATCCCCTCTTCTAACTTAATACCAGTTCCAGATTTGCCATAATTAGGGACCCTGGGCTCCTCATGCACTTCTTTGCCAACACCATGCCCTACTAGCTGTTTAACAACGGAAAACCCTTCCTCTTCAACATACTGCTGAATTGCTGATCCAATATTTCCAATATGCACACCGCTTTTTACTTGGCTGATTCCTTTTTTTAATGCTTTTTCGGTTACGTATAATAATTTCTGTATATCTTCAGATATTTTGCCTACTCCCACAGTCTTAGCCATATCAGTGCAAAGACCTTTATAAAACATGCCGATATCAAGACCAATAATATCACCCTCTTTTAGGATCATGTTTTTACTAGGAACGCCATGCACTACTTCACTATTTACTGATGTACAAAGTGTTCCAGGATATGGATTATCCTCTTCTCCTTCTACGGTATAGTTCAAAAAAGCTGGATCACCTCCAGCCTCCCGAATAAGCTTTTTAGCTAATCTGTCTAGTTCTAATGTTGATATTCCTGATGTAACAGTATCAGAAACTTTGTCTAAAATATCCGCTAGTATTTTACCGCCTTCTTTCATTAATGAGATTTCTTTTGGAGTTTTTATAATAATCATTTTTTAGCAAACCCTTCATTATTTAGTTTTAGAAAAATTTCTTTATGCACATCTGCTATAGATTGCTCACCATTTATTCTGATTAAAATCCCCTGCTTCAGATACATATCTAATACTGGCTCAGTATCGTGATGATAAATTGCCAACCGTTCTTTTATGACAGGCTCTGTGTCATCTTCTCTATGAATAAGTGATTCTCCACATTTATCGCAGAGACCTTCCTTTTTTGGAGGATTGTTCATTATGTGATAAGACACTCCACAGGGGCATACTCTTCTTCCAGAAATTCTACTAATTGCCTCTTCGTCTGAAATAGCAATTTCTAAAACTGCATCAATTTTCACCATATCACTAAAAATTTTTGCTTGATCAATATTGCGAGGATAACCATCAAAAATAAACCCCTTATGTGCATCACGTTCTTTCAGACGTTCAGCAACCAGCTTATTTGTAATATCATCTGGTACCAGTTTTCCTTCTTTAATGTATTGTTCTGCAATTTTTCCTAGTTCAGTTTGCTCCTGAATATGCTGACGATAAATATTGCCAGTAGCAATCCAAGGTAGATTAAGGTCTTGAGAAATCATCTCGGCCTGTGTTCCCTTACCTGATCCTTGAGGACCAAATACCACTATTCTTTTTATTGAACCTTTCGATATTTGCATATAGTTATTATATGGTTTCTTCTCAAAAAAGAAAACCCGAGGCTGTTCCTCGGTACTTTTCTTGAATTACAATAATTACCCCCTAAAATCCTTCATAGTCGCGCATCACAAGTTTTGACTCTATCTGTTTTACGGTTTCCAGAACAACACTTACCACAATTAAGAGACTAGTTCCGCCCAGTACCAACGATTGAATACCAGTTGCGGCTTGCACTATAAATGGTAAAACAGCAATTGAACCAAGGAATAATGCTCCAGTTAACAGAATACGATTTGACACATACCCTAGATATTCGGTTGTTGGCTTTCCAGGTCTTATCCCTGGAATGAACCCTCCCTGCTTTTGCAGATTTTCTGATATTTGATCCGGATGAAAAATAACTGCGGTATAAAAATAGGTAAACGCGACTACAAATGTAAAGTACATAACACCGTAGAAAAGTTGATTATTAAATATATTTACAACCCATTGCGCAAAATTTGCCAGCCAAGCAGTATCGGAACCCACAAAATACTGAGCAATTACAGGAGGGATTAGTACAATCGAAATTGCAAATATAATCGGAATCACACCTGCTTGGTTAACACGTAATGGAAGATGGGTATTCACGCCGCCATACACCTTATTTCCTCTAATCCGCCTGGCATAAGAGACTGGAATATTCCTCTGTCCCTCCGTTATTATCACAACCCCCGTAATTGTAATAATCGCTATTACTATAAATGCCAAATAAGTGAATATCTGACTTGGATCAAACACCGCAAATGTTTGTTGAATTGATCTAGGTAGGGCTGCAATAATACCTGCAAAAATTATAATTGAGATTCCATTTCCAATTCCCTTTTCTGTAATTAGTTCTCCTAGCCACATTAAAAACATGCTCCCAGCTGTAATCATCACAATCGCTGAAAACCACTGAAATATGGAAAGTTCACCAATTATTCCCTGAGTAGCCGCACCAACAGCCGATCCACCAGTTCTTTGTAAAATGGTAATGGTGCTATATGCCTGTAATGCAGCCAGTGGAACTGCAAAAAGTCTTTGATATTGATTTATCTTTGCTCTTCCCGCTTCTCCATCTTTCTGCATTTCCTGCAAACGAGGAATAATCATTACAAGTAACTGAAAAATAATCGAAGCAGTAATATATGGGCCAAGGCCAAGCATGACTACTGAGAAATTCTCTAATGCCCCACCAGAAAACATGTTTAACAGTCCCAATACTTGGTTGGAATTGAAAAAGTTCTTTAAGTTTTCGACATCAACACCTGGAACCGGAATATGAGCCGCTATTCTAAAAATCAAAAGTAAGCCCAGAATATAGAGGATCTTATTTCGAATATCTTTTACCTTCCAAAGTAGAAGTACTTTTGAAAAATCGGGCATACTTTATTTTCCTTTTTTTTCTTCTTTCTTTTTTTTCGGAGGAGCCTGACGTTCAATTTTCAAAACTGATCCTCCTGCCTTTTTTATAGCATCTTCTGCTGATTTAGAAAAGCGATGAGCAGAGACCGTTATTTTTTTCTTTATTGTTCCATTACTTAAAATCTTGATCCCAGGATATATAGAAGGGACCAGTTTTTCTTTCACAAGTTTGCTGGGCGTAATGTTTTCTCCATCATCAAATGTTGTATTCAGCTGACTTAGGTTCACTATATGGAACTGCGGTCGGAAAGTCTTAAATCCTCTCTTTTTAGGGATTTGACTAATGAATGACGGGGACTTTTTCCCATGATGAACTGCCTTGCGCTTACCACCAGAACGTGAACGTTGTCCTTTTAATCCTCTTGCACCATAGGTTCCACCCTTACCAGAATCTCCACGCGCAATTCTTTTGCGTTTCTTTGTGTTGGAAGATTTTAATTTTGAAAGTTGTAATGTCATGATTTGTTTAAGATTTTCTTAGTTTATCAATTTCTTCTTTTGTTCTCATCTTCTTCAGGGCTTGAACAGTAGCTCGAACATTACTAATTTTGTTTTTCGAAGCAAGCATTTTACTAACTACATTCTTAATCCCAGACAGCTCTAGTACCGCCCGAACTGGTCCTCCTGCAATGATTCCTCTACCTTGAGTTGCCGGTTTTAGCAAAACCTGAGCACCACAATTCTTTTCTAGCATCCTATGAGGAATTGTATCATCCACTATTTTAACTTTGAATAGGTTCTTTTTAGCCGAAGTAATTGCCTTATTCACAGCAGATGCAACATCTGCGCCTTTACTTACTCCCATCCCAACCTTACCTTTGCGGTCACCAACAACTACACAAGCTCTAAAACGCATTCGTTTTCCGCCTGCTTGCACCCTGGTAACACGAGTGATCTCAATAACTTTCTGATCAAATTCGTCTTTCTCTCGTGCTTCTTTTTTATTAAATCTTTTTGATGGATTTCGTGGCATTTTCATGTAGATTGTTAGAATTTAAGTCCGCCTTCTCTGGCACCTTCTGCTACTGCTTTGACTCGACCATGATATTTTACTCCACTTTTATCAAAAACAACTTCAGTTATCTTCTTTGATTTTGCATGCTCAGCAATTAACTTTCCAACATCACGGGCTATATCTTCTTTCTTTCCAGATTGTTTATCTTTTGAAAGTTTTTGATCGCTGGCACTTGCAATTGTATTACCCGCATCGTCGTCTATTATTTGAACATATATGTGCTTAAGGCTACGACTCAAAGCTAAACGCGGTCGTTTTGCAGTTCCGTGAATTTTCGCACGTGTACGGGCTTTCCTTCTTTTCCTTGTTATTTTTTTTTGGATCAGTATTTTTGACATGATTATTACAGACAATTAATGTTATCTTATTATTATCCTTCTGCACTCTTAACAACCTTACCTGCTTTGCGTCGGATCTGTTCATCAATATATTTTATTCCTTTCCCCTTATAAGGCTCAGGTTTTTTTATTGCTCTTATTTCAGCAGCAGTCTGACCAACTTTCTGTTTGTCAATTCCAGAAACAGTAATTACATTTTTTTCTACCTTTCCCTCAATACTTTCTGGAAAATTATACTCGACAGGATGGGAAAAACCAACATGTAAAATCAACTTTTTTCCTTTTAATTCCGTTTTGAATCCAACGCCATTCACTTCTAACTGTTTTTCAAACCCTTCTGTTACTCCCTTCACCATGTTTGCAATCAGCATTCGAAAGAGTCCCCAGTATGCTTTATCAGTCTTATTTTCAGGATTTTTTACTGTTGCAACAATTTCATTTTCTTTTTGTTCTACTTTAACCCTAGAATCAACTTCTTGTGTCAACTCTCCTTTTGGGCCTTTTATCGTTACTTCATTATTCTCGATAGAAAACGTAACGCCGTCTGGAAGATTTATTGGTTGTTTACCTATTCTTGACATGATTTTGATTTAATAAATTTCACAAATTACTTCCCCACCAATTTTTCGACTTTTTGCTTCTCTGTCGCTCATCAACCCAGCAGAAGTTGAGATGATAGCCATCCCTAAACCGTTTAGAACGCGAGGTATTTTGTTATACTCAACATAGACACGCCTGCCTGGCTTACTTATTCTTTTTAAATTCTGGATAACCGATTCCTTGTCAGATGTATACTTGAGCTCAATATCGATAGTAGCAAAATTACTTTCTGATTTCTCTACCTTCTTTACATATCCTTCTTTTTCCAAAATTTTTGCAATTTCAAACTTAATCTTAGAGAAAGGAATTATAACCTTCTCTTTTTTCAATGGAACTGTATTGCGGATCCGCGTTAACATATCTGCAATTGGATCTGTGGTAGTCATAGAATACTATAATAATTACTATTTAAATCAATATTTTACCAGCTTGATTTTCTAATTCCTGGGATCTCACCTTTATTCGCAAGCTCCCTAAAACAGATGCGACACAAATCAAACTTTCTCATGTAGCCATGTCCTCTTCCACAACGCCAGCATCTGCTTACTTTCCTAGTAGAGTATTTAGGCTTGGTAATAGATCTTTTGGATTTAGCAATTTGTGATTTTTTTGCCATATTTTATTCCTCTTGAAACGGAAAACCTAATAAGGTAAATAGGGCTATGCCCTCTTCTTTTGTTTTTGTTGTTGTTGAAATATTTACCTCTAACCCATGAACAACTTCAACCTCATCTGGATGAATTTCTGGAAAAACAGTATGCTCTACAAAACCTATGCAAAGATTCCCTTGCTCATTTACTGAATTTTGTGATATTCCCCTAAAATCTCTCACTCGCGGAAGGCTAATATTAATAAGCTTTGTTAGAAAATCATACATTCTGTCACCCCGAAGTGTTACTTTAATGCCTACAGTCATACCAGCTCTAATTTTAAAATTAGAAATTGATTTTTTGGACTTTGTAAGGACAGGCTTTTGGCCAGTAATACGTTCCAGTGTATTTTTAACAATATCTAAAAACTTGGCATCCTGGATCGCTCTTCCCACACCTACATTAAGGGTCACTTTCTCAATATGAGGAATTGCCATAGCATTCTTGTACCCCATCTTTTCCATTAGCGCTGGGGCTACTTCTTTCTTATATTTTTCCTTTAAGCTTGTCATAAGTCTTACTATATTACCTCTTTACACTTTTTACATACTCTATTTTTATTCTTTTCTATTATTTTATGACCAATACGAGTTACTTTACTACATTTTGGACAGATAAGCATTACATTCTCCTCGCGCATTGGAGCACTGAACTGCACCTTTTCACCTTTCTGACCTTCTTTTTTGGGTCTAGCATGCTTCACACGTAGATTCTGTCCATCAACAACTACCAGACTGTCACTAGGAAAAACCTGCATAATTTTTCCTTTTTTTCCTCGGTCTTTGCCTTTTACAATTTTTACTTGATCGCCTTTTTTTACTTTCATATGTTTATTATTTTAAAGCGTTTCAGGTGCCAATGATACAATTTTGTCAAATCCTCTTGCTTTCAGTTCTCTAGCAACTGGTCCAAAAATTCTGGTTCCTTTTGGTTCTTTGTTAGCTTTATCAACTATTACCGCAGCATTTTCATCAAATCTAATATATGAACCGTCTTTTCTTCTTAATTCTTTCTTTTGACGAACAATAACCGCCTGAAGTACTTCTCCCTTTTTTACCATGCTGTATGGAGTAGCAACTTTAACAGAAACTGTAATTATATCACCAATATATGCATAACGTCTTTTATTGCCTCCAAGTACACGAATACACTGCAAAACTTTTGCTCCGGAATTATCTGCTACTTTTAATCTTGTACCAACTTGAATCATATTTTTGGATTTCGTGATTAGTAACTAGTTTTATTTATCTTCTTAAGTTACTGATTAATAGTTACTTATTAATAACTCTCCATCTTTTGTCTTTAGAAATAGGACGACATTCAATAAATTCAGCTTTATCACCCTTTTTGTATTTATTTTTTTCATCATGTACTTTGTATTTTCTAGATACAGCATATTGCTTTTGATATTTCTTGTGTGTTTTAACTCGATCGACACGAACGACAATTGTTTTATCCATAGAATCACTAACAACAATGCCAACGAACTTTCTCTTTCTTGGGACAGACTTGGTCGAATCAATAAGCTCTTTTGTAGTAATTTCTTCGCTCATATGTATAATTATTTATCAGAAGTCTTAGTTTTTGTTTGTTCTTGTTTAAGTAAAGTCAAGATGTTAGAAATATTCTTTTTTTCTATTCTAATCTCACGAACATTCTTCAACTGTTCATTATGTGTTTTGAAACGCAATTCCCTTAAATGCTCCCTTGAAACAGCTAAGAGCTTCTGGAGTTCATTCTCATTCTTTTCTTGTAATTCTTTCCACTTCATGATTCTTATAATCCCCTCTTAACAAGTATTTTTGTCTTAACTGGTAGCTTGTGAGAAGCTAGTCTAAATGCTTCACGAGCTATATCCTCAGGTACACCGTCCATTTCAAACAGCATTGTTCCGCTTTTTACTGTAGCAACATATCTCTCTACTGATCCCTTTCCTCCCCCCATACCGACTTCTCCACCTTTTGCAGTAATGGGGCTGTGTGGGAAAATCCTAATCCAAATTTTACCACCACGCTTTACAAACCGGGTCATCGCTCGCCTTGCTGCCTCAATTTGCCTGTCCGAAATCCATGAATTTTCTAGTGATTTCAGACCGTAACTGCCAAAAGCCAATTCCATCTTTCTTGAGGCTTTGCCTCTTGGATTCGGTTTGAAGGGTTTTCTGTATTTTAATTTCTTTGGTGTCAGCATTATATTTCAGTTCGACTTTTAGGATTTTTTATTAATGTTATTTTTATCTTTCTCAAATATTTCACCTCTATAGATCCATACCTTAACCCCAATAGTTCCATATGTTGTATGTGCAGTTCCACGAGAGTAGTCAACATCAGCACGCAAAGTGTGAAGAGGTACTTTCCCTTCTGAAAGAGTTTCAGTTCTAGCAATCTCTACTCCATTCAGCCTTCCGGCCATTACTATCTTTACTCCCTCTGCACCGGCACGAATGACCTGATCTATCCCTCTCTTCATAACTCTTCTAAACGGAAGCCTTTTTTCAATTTGACTAATCAGTCCCTGTAGTATCAATTCAGCAACAACATCAGGCTTGCTTACTTCTTGAATATTTATATTTAAACTGATTTTTTGACTACCAAGGAACTTTTGTTTAATAAACTTTTTCAGATCTTCGATTCCTGCACCACCTCGTCCAATTACTACACCAGGTCTGCTTGTATGAATAATTATGGTGATTGTGCCGGAAGAACGTTCAATCTCGACTCTAGCTACGCCACCCTCACGTAATTTCTTTCTAATATAATCTCGAATTTGGACATCCTCTTTCAAAAAAACACGATAGTTCTTTTGTGCAAACCACTTTGAACTAGATTCATTGATAATTCCGATTCGAAATATTCGTGGATTTACTTTACGTCCCATGATTATTTGTCTCCTGTTCTATGAATAAATGCATCTTTCATGCCTTTAAAACGGCGCCCAGACTTTCTGTCTTTTGTTTCACCTTTTTCTTCTCTTCCCTGCTCACCTTGAGTCTCTTTTCTGATCTCATTCGCATCAACCACTTTCAATTCTTCTTTTTGATCTTTAGCATCTTTCTTTTTTGCATCTTTTGCCACTGGCTTAGACTCCTTCAGTTCACCCAGAACAATTTCTACATGGGAAGATCTTTTTAAAATTTCTGTCGCTCTGCCAAATGCTCTTGGCTTCCAACGTTTAAGTACTGGGCCATCATTCGCTGTAATCTCTTTAACATACAAATTACTTTTTTCTAGTTTTGAATTATTAACAGCATTGGCAATTGCAGATTTCAGAAGTTTAAGTACTGGGGCTGCGGCACCTTTTTGCATAAACTGAAGTTGGTGCTCGGCTTTTTCTACATCCATACCTTTGACAACATTAATAACCAATCGCACTTTTCTGGGCGCTATTTTTAACCGACTTAGTTTTGCTTTGACTTCCATCTATTTCTGAGATTTCTT
Organism: Patescibacteria group bacterium; assembly: GCA_018825385.1. GTDB lineage: Bacteria > Patescibacteriota > Patescibacteriia > UM-FILTER-42-10 > UM-FILTER-42-10 > JAHJEX01. The sequence goes on along the minus strand of JAHJEX010000006.1, from coordinate 62,002 downwards.
AAATAATTATTATTCTTTTTTATCTAACTCTTTTCCGGCAGATTCCATTTCCTTCTTCCTATTTTCAGCCTGTGCTGCATCTTGTTCCTTCTGCATCCTACCGCCATGTCTGAAAAATGTTCTAGTGGGTGAAAATTCTCCAAGCTTATGACCTACCATATTTTCTACAACATATACCGGAATATGTTCTCTGCCATTATGAACACCCATCGTAAATCCGACCATCTCAGGAGTGATTGTGGATGAACGAGACCAAGTTTTGATAATTGTTTTATCCCCTTGCCTTAAATTTGAAAGCTTTTTGAGGAGTTTAGGATCTGTAAAAGGTCCTTTTTTTAGTGATCTTGCCATTTATTTATTTCTCCTTTTGATAATATGCTTATCTGATTTCTTTCCCTTTCTTCTGGTTCTTGCTCCAAGCGCAGGTTTGCCCCATGGAGTCTTTGGACGTTTAAGACCGATCGGAGCACGGCCTTCTCCTCCTCCATGTGGATGATCTACGGGGTTCATTGCTTTACCTCTTACTGTTGGCCGAATACCTTTTCTTCTAGTTCTTCCTGCCTTTCCCCACCTAATATGTCTGTAGTCAGGATTAGAAACTTGGCCAATTGTTGCCATACATTTACTGGAAACCAATCGAATCTCTCCTGAAGGAAGTTTTAACTGTGCATTATCACCTTCAACCGACTGTATCATGATACCATTCCCTGCCGATCTTGCTAACTCCCCTCCTTTGCCGGGGGAAAGCTCAACATTATATACCATAACTCCTGGGGGAATATTTTCAATTGTCGAGCGATTACCAGCTTTCACATCTATTTTACTTTTTGAAGAAACAACTCGTGTCCCCACTCTCAAATTAACTGGTGCTAGGAAATAGCTCTTTTCTCCACCCTCGTACTGCACAAGGGCAATCCGTGCATTACGATTAGGATCATACTCAATTGCTAAAACCTCTGCAGGAACATCAAATATATTTCTTTTAAAATCAACTATTCTTATGAACCTTTTGTTTCCACCACCTATGTGTCGAACTGTGATCCTGCCCTGAGCATTACGACCACCCGTCTTTTTCTTTATGACTGTAAGCTTCTTTTCTGGCTTCTTTTTAGTAATATCAGAAAATGCGTCAACAGATGACTTTCTTCTTCCAGCATGATTAGGTTTGTATTTCTTGATTGCCATAATTTTATATTAAACTCCCTCGTGTATTTCTATCTTGTCTCCAGATTTTAGATTCACAATCGCCTTTTTCCAAAACTTTGTTGTCCCTGTATTGCGACCGTATTGGACTCTTCTTGCCTTTTGATTCATTATTCTTACCTTTACAGGCGTAACACTATACAAATTCTGGATTGCTTTTCTAATCTCAACTTTATTTGCGTCAGGCGCAACTTCGAAAACGTACTGACCATTTGCAACCAGGCTGGTCGCTTTTTCTGTGATGACCGGCCGAATCAATACACGGTATGCATTTTTGGTATCTTCTTTTTTTGCTTTCTTTGGTGATGGTTTTACCGCTTCCTTTTTTGAAGAATCTTTCTTTGATGTAGTTTCTTTTTCAGCAGATGGCACTAGTGTGGGATCAAACGATCTTGTCTTAGGATTTTTCTTTTTTGCACTATCAACTTTCCCCGTTTTTGTAGACTTCTTTTCTACATTTTTTTCGGGTTTTTTCGTATTACTTTTCTTTTTGAATTTATCAAGTAATCCCATTTTTTATTTCTTTACATCTTCTTTTTTGAAATATGTTTTCTTCATCTTCAAAATGCTATCCTTTGCAATCAATAAATACTCCGCATTTAAAACCTGGAGAATATTTAAATTATCTGCCTGGCATGTTTCAACCATTGGTAGATTGTTTGCAGATTTTGTAATGATTTTGTCAGTTTCAGGAACAATCACTAAAGTCTTGTTATTCTTTATTGGAAGCTTATTCAAAATATTCATCAAGGTTTTTGTTTTAATCTCAGCAAGCTTCAAATTATCAACTACAACCACTTTCTTTTCTCGGGCACGGTCTGAAAGTGCCATTAATAGAGCTTTTTTCTTTGCCTTACGATTCATTCGCTTCGAAAAATTTCTTTCTTTTGAAGGACCAAAAGTTACGCCTCCACCAGCCCATAGCGGTGATCGAATTGAACCATGCCTTGCTCTGCCGGTTCCTTTTTGAGCCCAAGGCTTGCGGCCACCACCTCTAACATCACTACGTCCCTTTGTGTGAGCAATCACCTGCCTAGAATTTGCTTGTTGTCTAACAACTGCCTGCTGAACCAATTCAGGACTAATCTTTACACCAAAAATTTGTGCTGGTAATTCAACATCGCCAACGTTATTTCCTTCTTGATTGTAGACAGTTACTTTGCTCATTTCTTTTCTTCTTTAGACCCTGAGCTTGCCCGCTTCGCCGAATCGAGGCGAGTCGAAGGGTTTTCCATTTTTTCTGCAGTTTTAACTGATTCTTTTGGTTTACCTGTCACCTTTTCATTATTTTTTGGAGTCTCTTGCTTTGTTTCAGGCTTCACTTCTTTTTTCATATCCTCATTTTTCTCCTGTTTCATTACCATTTCTCCTTCACCATATATCAGTACAAGATTGTTTGTAGGTCCGGGGATTCCGCCTTTAATTGCCAATTGATTTTTTTCTATATCCACAGACACAACCTTCAAATTAGTTATAGTTGCCTGCTGGTTTCCCATTTGCCCACCCATTCTTTTTCCTTTACGAACATGCTCTGGATACGCAGATCCGATCGAACCAGGCATTCGTAACTGATCTTTATGGCCGTGAGTTGCCGGACTTCCATGGAACCCATGGCGCTTCACTACGCCCTGGAATCCTTTGCCTATTGAAATACCAGTTACTTTTATTTCATCACCTTCACTAAATACTGCTGCAGTAAATTCATCACCCCTCTTAAAAGCATCTACACCATCTGCTCTGAATTCTCTCAAATAACGAAAAGTTTCCAAATCCTTTACGTGTCCTTTTTCAGGTTTTGTGACATTTTTTTTCTTGCCAAAACCTACCTGAACAGCATTGTAACCATCTTTCTTTTCGGTTTTTATTTGGACAATCACACAAGGACCGGCTTCAACTAATGTAACAGGAACAACAGTTCCATCTTCTTGAAACTTTCTCGACATTCCCAGTTTTTTACCTAGAATAAATTTCATAGTTTTAAAAAAAATCGCGGCTGATAAAGCCACAATTACATCATCAGTATCCGGACCCAGATTAAGCCCTGATACACTACGCTCTTAAGTTTGTATGATGAATTTATGACTCCGTAATAACGTTTTTGAGTCTCCAGTCGATATCCTTGGATCTGTGCCCAGGATCATTACTGACACCCAAATAAGTTATGAATGTTTTGTTTTGAAAGGTTTTTATTTTACATTTTAATTTCCACATCGACTCCGGCTGGAAGACTCAGGCTCATTAGCGTATCGATAGTCTTTGCAGTAGGATCAATAATGTCAATCAGGCGTTTGTGAATACGCATTTCATACTGTTCTCTAGATGTCTTATGAACAAATGAAGATCTATTAACCGTGTACTTGTTCTTTTCGGTTGGCAAGGGCACAGGTCCGGATATTTTTGCACCGGATCTTTCAGCAGTTTCAATAATCGTACGAGTCGACTGATCAATAATCTTACTGTCGTATGCTTTGATCTTGATTCGAATCCGCTGGACTACCTTTGTATCGGCATCCCCGTTTGCACCTTTTTGATCTTTTTTTTCAGATGTCTTCCGTTCAGTTACCATGTGAAAATTTATATTTTAAATTTGCTCATTTAGACAGATAAAGAGGCCCCCGAAACAGGGGCCTCGATACCTATTTTGTTACTTTAGTTACTACTCCTGATGCTACTGTATGGCCACCTTCTCTAACAGCAAAACGCTGCTTTTCTTGAAGTGCAATAGGCACAATCAGTTTTACGCCCAAAGATACAGTGTCACCAGGCATTACCATTTCAGTTCCTTCAGGAAAAATTAATTCACCAGTTACATCTGTAGTTCTAATATAGAATTGTGGTTTATACCCTTTTGAGAAAGGAGTATGACGACCACCTTCTTCTTTGCTTAGAACATAGATTTCAGCTTCAAATTCAGTATGCGGAGTAATGGTTCCAGGTTTGGCAAGCACTTGTCCTCTTTCTACTTCGTCTTTCTTAGTTCCTCGAAGCAAGATTCCTGCGTTATCACCAGCCTGGCCTTCATCAAGTTGCTTGTTGAACATTTCTATTCCAGTGACAACAGTCTTTGTTGTTTCATTGACTCCAACAATTTCAACTTCATCATTAAGGTTTATTTTACCTTTCTCAATCCTTCCGGTAACTACTGTCCCACGACCTTCGATTGAGAAAATATCCTCGATAGGCATAAGAAAGTCTTCATCTACTGCTCTTTTTGGATCTGGAATATAGCTGTCAATTGCATCAATAAGTTCTTGAATAGGTTTATTTGCTTCAGCATCATCTGGATTTTCAAGTGCTTTTAGTGCTGATCCCTTAATAATTGGGGTTTCATCGCCAGGAAATTCATATTTTTTTAGCAAATCTTTGATTTCCTCTTCAACTAAATCAACAAGCTCTTTATCATCAACTTGATCAGTTTTGTTGAGGAAAACAACAATATAAGGCACACCTACCTGTCTGGCAAGTAAAATGTGTTCTCGAGTCTGAGGCATTGGTCCATCAGCAGCAGAAACTACAAGAATTGCACCGTCCATTTGTGCTGCTCCAGTAATCATATTTTTGATGTAATCAGCATGTCCAGGACAGTCGACGTGAGCATAGTGACGCTTGTCAGTTTCATATTCTACATGTGATGTAGCAATAGTAATACCGCGCTCTTTTTCTTCAGGGGCATTATCAATCTGGTCTACTGACCTATCTTGGGCCGTCTTTCCTTGTGAAATAAGGTATTTTAAAATTGCTGCAGTTAGCGTAGTTTTTCCGTGATCAACATGCCCAATAGTACCAATATTGATATGCGGTTTTGATCTGTCAAATTTTTCTGCCATTTTGCTTATTTTTAATTTATTTAATATATAGTATTTCGCTAAAATTAGGTTTTATTGTCTAATCAAAGTATTGATGATTATATCAAGGTGTAAATATTTTGGCAAGTCTCCATAGTAGCTATTACACTATTTTGGCTTACTTTAGCCAAAATTGCTTCATTCAAGGGATTGTAGCTTGAAATTCACCTCTGTAGTTCTTAGTGTTTTTACTATTACTTCCTGTTCAGCAGACTCATATCCTTCCGCTTCAACTCGAATTAAATAGTTATCTGGGGCAACTTTTAGCAGTAATGGTGTAGTGTTTCCCACTTTTTCACTATCCATATATATGACCGGTTTAACATCCTCTGGTTCTACTGATATTTCAACCTTAATTCTTCCTCTAACAATAACCTGATAAAATGAAGACTCTTCAACAGTGTTGACCTTATAAATCCAAATAATCATTATACAAAGGACAGATGCTGCAACTACCAGGAACCATTTGAAATTGTTAGTCATAATAGGTGCTAATAATTGTAAGTTATACTCTTATTCTACTTCTTTTCGGCAGAATCATCAATGATCGTATTTGCGACATTCTTGGGGACTTCAGCAAAGTGGGATAATTCCATTGAATAGCTGGCTCTTCCCTGAGTAGTAGATCTTAGTGTAGTTGCATAACCAAACATTTCAGCTAACGGAACATCCGCATCAATTACCTTAATATTCTTTCGATCACGCATTTCTTTAATACTGGCACGCTTTGAATTCAAATCACCAATTACATCACCCATAAACTCTTCGGGTGTTGTTACTTCTACTTTCATAATTGGCTCTAATAGTACTGGGTCAGCTTTTCTTATGGCATCTTTAAGCCCCATTGAACCAGCAATCTTAAACGCCGCTTCAGAAGAATCAACTTCATGATAACTTCCATCTGTTACAGTTGCCCGAATATCTACTAAAGGATAACCTGCCAAAACACCATTATCCATTGCTTCCTTCATACCTTTTTCAATTGCCGGGATATATTCAGATGGAATGTTTCCGCCCTTAATTTTATCTACAAATTCAAATCCTTTTCCCTTTTCCAAAGGTTCAACATTAAGAACACAATGACCATATTGGCCACGTCCACCAGATTGTCTAACAAATTTTCCCTCTCCGATTGCAGTTTTTTTGATTGTTTCTTTATAAGCGACCAATGGTTTACCAACATTTGCCTCAACATTAAACTCTCTTTTCATTCGATCCACGATAACTTCCAAATGCAATTCCCCCATTCCAGAAATTAGAGTCTGACCAGTTTCTTCCTCTGTTTTTACACGGAAGGTAGGATCTTCTTCTGAAAGACTAGCTAAGGCATGCCCTAATTTATCCTGATCGGCTTTGGTTTTTGGCTCAACTGCAACAGCAATTACGGGTTCTGGAAATATTATCTTCTCTAGAATAACCGGTTTTTCAAGATCACATAATGTATCCCCGGTTGTAGTATCTTTTAAGCCAACTCCCGCTGCTATATCACCGCTGAATACTTCTTTCACTTCCTCTCTATCATTCGCATGTAATCGAATAATTCTACTGATGCGCTCTTTTTTTCCTGTAGTTTGATTTAACACATAAGAACCGGATTCAATTTTACCAGAATACACACGGAAAAAAGTAAGTTTTCCAACGAAGGGATCAGCCGCAACTTTAAATGCCAATGCAGCAAAAGGACCTTCATCGTCTGGTTCTCTGGCTACTTTTTCTCCAGTTTTTGGATCTTCACCTTCAACTGCAGGAACATCTAAAGGGGAAGGTAAGTAGTCAGTAACAGCATCTAATAAAAATTGTACGCCCTTGTTCTTGAGAGCTGAGCCAACAAAAACAGGGACAATTGTATTGGCAATAGTTCCTTTTCTTAGAGCTTTTTTCAAATCTTCAACAGGGACCTCTTTTTCTTCAAGGTATAGGCTCATTAAACCGTCATCATTCTCTACAATAGCCTCCACCAGTTTACTGCGATATTCCTCAGATTTTTTTTTCATGTCATCTGGGACTTCAGTTTCTTCCCATTCCCTGCCCATGTCATCTTTGTAGACATACGCTTTCATTAAAAGGAGATCAATAATACCAGTAAAATCCGTTTCAGCACCAATTGGCAATTGAGCTGGATGCGCATTTTTTGTTAAACGCTCATAAATAGAATCTAAATCAGAGTAGAAGTCAGCTCCTGTACGATCCATTTTATTAATAAACGCAATTCTTGGAACATTGTACTTATCTGCTTGATGCCACACAGTTTCAGACTGAGGTTCTACACCAGCAACACCGTCAAACACTACTACTCCCCCATCAAGTACGCGCAGTGAGCGCTGTACCTCAACTGTAAAGTCAATATGACCTGGGGTATCAATGATATTTATTCGATGATCCTTCCAAAAACAAGTAGTGGCCGCAGCTGTTATAGTAATTCCACGTTCTTTCTCTTGTTCCATCCAATCCATTTCTGCTTCACCTTCATGGACCTCACCAATTTTATGCTTTTTACCTGTATAATAAAGAACTCGCTCAGTTACAGTGGTCTTTCCTGCATCGATATGAGCGATGATTCCAATGTTTCTTGTATTTTCTAGACTATATTCTCTCGGCATGGATGTGATTAATGATTATAATAATAAAACTAAGCAAAATGAGCAAAAGCGCGATTAGCTTCAGCCATTCTGTGGACGTCTTCTCGCTTCTTAATTGCTGCTCCTTGATCTTCCGCAGCATCCATTAATTCTTGAGAAAGCTTTTCTCTCATGGGCCTACCTTTACGAGACTGTGCAGCAGTGATAATCCAGCGCATTGCCAACGCAGACCGTCTATCTCCCTTGACCTCAATAGGGATCTGATAGTTGGCTCCCCCAATTCTACGTGATTTTACTTCTACTACTGGAGATACATTCTTCATTGCCTGATTAAACACTTCCAGAGGATCTTTTTTGGTTTTTTGTTGAATAATATCAAAAGAGTCATAAAGAACCCGCTCAGCAACAGATTTTTTTCCCCGAGTCATTATTAGATTAATAAATTTCGCGATTACAACACTATTATATTTCAAATCTGGTTGAATAACACGTTTTGGTGCTTGTTTTCCTCTCATCTAGTTTTTTTTTATTTAGTAGCTTTCTCTTTCTTTGCCCCATACATACTGCGACTTTGTTTGCGTCCATCTACCCCCTGAGTATCATATACACCTCTTACTACATGATATCTGACACCAGAAAGGTCTTTTACCCTTCCTCCACGAATCATTACAATGGAATGTTCTTGAAGATTATGACCAATCCCAGGGATATAGGCCGTTACTTCCATTCCGTTAGAAAGCCTTACTCTGGCAATTTTACGCAAAGCTGAGTTAGGTTTTTTAGGAGTCATTGTAGTCACTTTTACGCAGATGCCCTGTTTAAAAGGCGAACCCTTAGGAAGTTTGGTTTTTTTCCTTTTGATTGGATTTAAAGTAATCTCCAAAGCAGGAGTCTTTGACTTCTTCTTATGGGATTTTCTGGGTTTTCTTATTAATTGATTTATGGTAGGCATTGTTTGGATAAAAAAAATAATCTGACTATATATTATACCACACGGCTGAGTGTACCAAATATATTTGTGTAGGTCAACCCCATTAGAGTATAGTAACACTCCAACGGGGTCAATCCCCCTCCTTTTTATAGAGTTATTATGCGTTTATGATCCAAAAATTTGAAAAACAAAATTAGAAATTCCTCCAAAAATTGAGGAAAAGATGGAAAAACCAAAGAAATTATCAAAAATTATTAGTCCTAAAAGAATCATTGGTCCATACCTCTCAAGTGACCTTTTGAGATTATCAGCAGATGGTTTTAGTACAGCAAATAAGAGATGAGATCCGTCTAATGGAGGAATGGGGATCAGATTGAATAGACCCAAAATTAGATTTATTTGGACTAAAGCTGCTATAAAAATCACTAGTAAGTTTTCAACTCCCAATAATTCGTTACTTATAATCAGCTTTAAAATTAACCCAAAAACTATTACCGCAATAAAATTGGTAATCGGGCCCGCCAAAGCAATAAGGGCAGGACCATATTTCTTGTTTTTTATATTATATGGGTTGAATCCAACCGGTTTACCCCAACCAAATCCGGCAATAAGCAGTACTATAAACCCAAGGAAATCTAAATGTGACAAGGGGTTAAGAGTGAGCCTTCCATTGTATTTTGGCGTACGATCACCCTGTAAAGTTGCTGCAAATGCATGAGAAAATTCATGAACTGTAATTCCAAATATTATTGCCAATATCCATGCCAAAAATAGTGCAGGCTCTTCAAAAAGAAGTTTTAGAATCATTTATATTTGCGTTTATATTTCAATTATGTTAATCTAGAGCGGAATTTTGATTTATTAACTATTCTATTATAAGTGTATGGCAAAAGTCTGTGAAATATGTGGAAGAGGTGCGCTCTCCGCTGTATCAAGAAGTCATTCGAATATTTCCACAAAACGTAAACAGTTTTTAAATTTGCAGAAGACCACTTACGAAGGGAAAAAGGTGAAGGCCTGTGCACGTTGTATTAAGAGTCAGTCTAAGTTGAAAAAATAACGTTTTCAATATTATTTGTCAACCCGTTGCCAGTTGCATTTATTCTAAATGCCCTGGCCCGGGTCAAGTTCCTCTCTCAAAAACCTGAGGGGTTTTTTGATACTTACTTGTTAATCTGATGCACCACTCTCTGAGGAAATGGAATCTCAATTCCTTCTTCATCAAATGTTGTTTTAATCCTTTTTCTAAGTTCACGCGCCATTTCCCATTGTTTCCCAGGTCTAGTTTTTGCAACTACTTTCAAAAGCAGCTCAGAGGGACCAAATTTATCTAGTCCCAAAACGTTTGGCGCATCAATAAATGATTCTTTGTATTCTTCGCTTTCAGCTAAATCCTTTCCTATCTTATTTAACAGTGCTGTAACCATATCAATATTCGTGTCATAAGAAACCGGAACCTGGATATTTATTTTTGACCAATCCTTTGTAAGATTTGAAGCCAGTTTGATCTCACCGTTTGGAATATGATGTTGTACTCCATCTAAATCACGAAGGACCGTCCTTCTAAGATTTATAATTTCCACACTTCCCGCTACATCACCTACTCGGATCACATCACCAATTGAATATTGATCTTCAATAAGAATAAATAATCCTGCAAAGAAATCTCGCACCAAATTCTGAGCACCAAAACCAACTGCGAGTCCTACAACACCTGCACCAGCCAATAGCGGGCCGATTGCCATGCCAAGTTCAGGAAGAACCATCATAATTACTACTGAAGTAACAACAACAGATGTTGTGGTATTAAATACATCTGTTAAGGTTTCCGCCCGTTGTTCAATCTCTTCCATATCACGATGTTGTTGCTTTTTTACAACAAATTTTTTTATCGTTCTATCAGCAAACCTATCCACAGTTTTATCAAGTAGTAACCCCAGCAAAATAATTATTGCTATTCTTATTCCATGATCAGTCAGCCAATTAATTATTGATTCAGGCATTTATTTAATCATTATCAAATTAATTTTGTTTTGATCTTTTATGAATATAATAGCCCTTCGTCATCTCTATTAGGGCAATCAATATGAAACTAGCTATTAAAACTATTCCCCAATCTGCCCAATTCAAAGGGACGGTATGTAGAAGTTTTTGTAGCGGTGCTAAATAAACTGCAATCAGCTGCAAACCGAATCCAACTGCGACAGCAAGTAAAAGTGGCTTATTAGCAAAGATATTCATCTTGAAAACTGAGCGACGCACAGAGCGCACGCTAAATACATAGAGCAAAGTACTAATAGCAAATATTGTGAACAGTAACGTCCTTGCATGGACTACGTCCCAACCATGCTCTGTCAGATACCAGAAAAGGATTAAACTCCCAATTCCCATAATAGTACTAATAATTACAGTAAGCGCTTTCATTTCTGAAGTAAATAAAGTCTTCTGTTGACCGCCTGGCGGCTCTTTCATTACATCTCTTTCACCTGGTTCCAGAGTCAAAGCAATGCTTGGAAAACTATCATCTACCAGATTGATCCAGAGAATTTGAGATGCTAATAATGGCAATGGAAAATCCTTAATAAATAACGCACTGACCAATATTGACCCCACTATTAGCGTGATTTCTGCAAAACTATCCGAAAGCAAATATAGGAAAACTTTTTTGATATTGTCAAAGATAATCCTTCCCTGTTCGACAGCTGCTACAATGGTTTTAAAATTATCATCAAGAATTACTAGGTCAGATGTTTCTTTTGCCACGTCAGATCCAGATCCTAATGCTATCCCAATGTCAGCAGCTTTAATTGCCGGTGCATCATTTACCCCATCACCTGTCATAGCGACCACCTCTCCTCTTTTCTGCCATGCATGAACAATCTGCAACTTGTCCTTTGGTGTTACTCTAGCGTAAACAGAAATATATTGTACTTTCTCGGCAAGTTGTTCAGGACGAATACTAGCTAGTTCGGAACCCTCCATTATATTCTCTGGATTGCTCTTTAATCCCAACTCTTTTGCAATTGCTTGTGCTGTGAGTTTATGATCTCCAGTAATCATCACTATTTTAATACCTGCCTGTTTACATAGTTTGATTGTTTCTTTTGCCTCTTTCCGCAGTGGATCTTTAATTCCGGTAAACCCAACAAAAACAAATTGATCCATATATTCCTTAATTTGTTTTCCATTATTGAGATCAGTTACAGTTGTAGGTACAGAAAGATATGCAAATGCTAGAATTCGAAGACCCGTTCTGCTCATTTCTTCAAATTTGTCGTCAAACTGACTTATCAACGACTTAGATAATGGCTTCATAGTTGTACCGTTCTGAATCTTCTTCGACATTTCAATGATTCTTTCCGGAGCACCCTTCAAATACAAAATATTTCGCCTTGCTCCTCTGTGTAGAGTCAGCATATATTTCTTATCAGAATCAAACGGGATTTCATCCAATCGCGGTTCGTCTTTTTCTAGACTTTCTCTATGGAACCCTAAACGTGCACCTACAGAAAGCAGTGCGCGCTCGGTAGGATTACCTATCATCTTCCACATAGAAAATTCATCTTCCGGATTTTGAATGACGGCATCATTGCACAAAGTACCAATTCTAAATAAATAAGAAAGTTCAGTTTGTTCCTTTATGTTGCCAGGATTAGCTAAGTGCTGTTCAGCTTCTAAATCATGATTCAAAGTTACAAGCTTTGATACTCTCATGTCACCCAGAGTAAGTGTTCCTGTTTTATCGGTGCAGATAACAGTCGTCGATCCAAGCGTTTCTGCAGCTACCAGTTTTTTGACCAAAGCCTTCTGCTTTAAAATACGCTGCATACCAATTGCAAGAATAGCTGTTACCGCTATTACCAATCCCTCAGGAATTGCTGAAACTGCAACTGCCACAGATGTTGTAAAAATTTGAACAAAAGGTATGCCTTGTAATACTCCAATAACCATTATTATAATTGCCACGGCTGGAGCTAAATAGCCAAGTAGCCGACTAAATTTGTCCAACTTCTTTTGAAATGGTGTGTGCTCCTCTGGCGTTTCTTTGATTAGGGCTGCAATTTTTCCCAGCTCAGTATTGATTCCCGTCTTTGTAACTACTATTTCCGCCATCCCCTGCACTATGACCGTTCCCAAGAAAACCATATTCTTTTGTTCTCCCAATACTACCTCCCCGGAGATCAGAGCTTCATCTTTTTTAACAGGGACTGATTCTCCTGTAAGACTTGCCTCATTCGCTCTGAGATCTTTTGAAAATATTATTCGTCCATCTGCCGGAATTTTATCTCCAGCTTTCAATAATACAATGTCTCCTGGGACCAACTCTTCTGCCTTTATTTCTTGCTCCTGATCATCTCTCTTTACTCTTGCCAGAAACGTTATCACTTTTTTCAATTTCTCCATTGCCTGATTGGCTTTGTATTCCTGAATAAAGCCAACAACAACATTGACAAAAACCGCCGCTAGTATAACGGACATATCAATGTAATCTTCCAAAAAGAAACTGATCACTGCCGCAACTAGTAAAATATATACCAAGGAGTTTCTGAATTGAGATAATAATAAAAGAAGCCAGGAAGCCTTTTTTTCTTCCGGCAGTTTGTTTAAACCGTGTTCTTGCAGTCGATCTTGAGCCTCCGTTGTTGACAAACCATTCTTGGTGGTTGTCAATGAGGTTAAAGCACCCTCAACCGATAAATTATATAACTTTTGATCAGCCATATTGTACTATTATACCATAAATTCGCTAAAAAACTACCTTATCCACGCTACTAAACACTCCTTTGATTGTCTTTGTCCTCGATAATAAGAATTTTTTTATTTTGTATCATTTTTAAATTAACAATATTTTTTTAACTTTTTCCATAATTTCCTCTAACTTATAATTCGATTTTACTAGGTAATCGTCAACGCTAAGATCTTTTAATTCCTCTTTTTCAGTTTTACTGTCGAGATTGGTCAAGATAATTACGTGTACATTTTTTCCCCAAGTATCACTGCGTAGTCTTTCACATACTTGTTGACCAGCCAACTTCGGCATAATCAAATCAAGTAAAACTAAACCCGGATGTTCACTAAGAGCAATGTCCAGGCCTTCTTGTCCATTTTTGGCTTCTAAAACCTCACAATTCAGATCCTGTAAAGCATCTACTATAACTTTTCTTACGGGTTCCTCATCTTCAATGACAAGGATTTTTTTGGAATTATTTGACATGTTTCAAGTTATATTTAGTTAAGTTCTTTTGTCCCCTCTTTTTTCTTCATACCTTTCAAAGGAAGTGTAACATAGAACGTGGTTCCCTTGCCCTCCTCTGATTTAAACCATGTCTTTCCCCCAGAATGATCAATAATGGATTTGACAATATACAATCCTAATCCTGTTCCCTCTGTATCTCGTTCTTTTGCATTATCTGCTCTAAATAATTTGGTAAATATTTTGTCTTGTTGACCTTTAAGAATACCCATTCCTGTATCAGAAATATTAACCTCAACCAGTTTCTTTTTTTTATTTTGCTTAACCTTAATATCGACCTTGCCTTTTTTTGAGTTATATTTAACTGCGTTCGACAGAAGGTTTTGAATAACCATACGAATCAGTTTCGTATCAAGCATCATATCGGGAATTGTATTATCATATTTCTGTGTAAATACTATTTTTTCTGCCTCTATCTGAGGCTTCATTTCATGAATAACGCTTTTTGCTATATCAACAATGTTTGCTTTTTCCGGTTCAATGACAAAAGTACCTAATTCAAGCCTTGAAACATTAAGTAGTGCATTGACAAGATCGACCATTCTTTGATTTCCCTTATATACTTCTTTCAAATACTCTCTTTGACCTTTGTTGAGTTTGCCAACATCCCCATCGAGTAACATTTCAGAATACCAGTTGATAGTGGAAAGAGGAGTACGCAGTTGATGAGATGCTAAGGAAACAAATTCTGTTTTTGCTCTATCCACTTCCTTCTCTTTTGTAATATCCCTTTCCATACCAACAAAAAATAGGACTTCATCTTTTTTATTTAGAACTGGGGAAATGCTGGCCACAGCATCATATTCTTCTCCATTTTTCTTTCTATTTCTGATTTCCGCTTCAAAAGGTACTTTTTTTGTTTTCATGGTTTTCCACATTCTATCGTAGAAAGCATTTTCCATTGTGCCCCCCCAATTCAATTTGCTACCCGCTTTTTGGCCTATAATTTTTTTCCGAGAAAAACCTGTAATTTTTTCAACCGCCTTATTGGCAAATAAAATTTTTCCATCAGGATCTGTGATAATTATATGGTCAGAAGCACCCTCGACTGCTAGTTGGAATTTTTTTAAATCTCCTTCCATTTGTCGTTGCTTTGTAACTTCTGAAATCATCACAAGGTCTGAAATTATTTTTCCAGATTTATTCCGAATCAAAGCTGATGATATTTGTCCAATATGCTCATTTCCTTTTTTGTCCACAAAAAAAAGGTCATATGGAGACACATCATTTCCAAGCATTCTCAGGCTAAATTTTTTCAACATCATTACTTTACTGGCACTGGTCAAAAAAGACACGCTTCTAACATTCCGTCCTATTATGTCTCTAGGGCGGTAGCCTAGCCAATCGTAAAGCCTGTTGTTGACATCAATTATTTTTCCAGTTCGATCCAATAAAATAATCGCTTCTGGCGATAACTCAAAGATTTTTTGATATCTATTATCGACTACTGATTGTATTTCTTTGTCGGTCATTTATTGCTTGATAAATAAAAAAGCCAGCGAGTTGAACTCGTTGGAATTAATGATATTTCCTTAATCTTTCTAGTGTTAGCATAAAATGTATTTTTGTTTTAGTATTACAATTATACATCAATTTCCAACAAAAGTCAACCTGATATTTGACACTCAGTAATATTCTGTGCTATCTTTGAGCAAATGAAAACCACACAAACAGTAATTAATTGGTGGAACATAAATCGCCTCTAGAAAGCTGATAATTTTTTCGTGTATTTATCCGCTTTCACCAGGCGGTTTTTTAATTACAAAAATATGCGCTATTATTTCAAAAATCTTGGAACATTTATCTGGCGTTGATTGTACAAAATCAATGACTAATTAATATTAACTAAATTACAATGACAAAAATATCACTATCAGATAAAGAAATACCTACTCATTACTACAATATTATTTCTGACCTTCCCGAGTCACCACCACCTCCTCTTAACCCAGAAACCAATGAACCGATCGGACCGGAAATGCTTAAACCATTGTTCCCTAAAGCATTAATAGAGCAGGAAGTAAGTCAAGAAAAAAGAATAGAGATACCTGATGAGGTAATGGAAATCTATAAGAGATATAGAGCAACCCCTCTTTACCGAGCCACAAGATTAGAAAAACACTTAGGGACACCCGCAAAAATATATTACAAATATGAAGGTGCTTCTCTAACTGGAAGTCATAAGTTGAATACCGCTCTTGCTCAAGCCTACTACAATAAACAAGAAGGCACGAAAACAATCACTACTGAGACTGGAGCTGGTCAATGGGGCATGGCACTCTCGCTTGCAACAAAATTCTTTGACATGAAGTGTTTAGTATTCTATGTCCGACTACACTACAAACAAAAACCATATAGAGTTAGTTATATGAGAATGTTCGACGCCGAGGTACTCCCCTCTCCGAGTAATCAAACAAACATTGGAAGGAAATTCTTGAAAGAGGATATTAACCATCCGGGAAGTCTGGGTATTGCTATTAGCGAAGCTATGGAGAAAGTATCAGACGGTACAATAAAATATTCCTTAGGAAGTGTACTTAATCACGTTCTACTTCATCAGACAATTATTGGACAAGAGGCTAAACTGCAGTTAGAGAAAGATGATGAATATCCTGATGTGATCTATGGTTGCTTCGGCGGAGGAAGTAATCTATCTGGGATTGCCTTTCCATTCATTGGAGACGTAATTACTAAAAAGAAGAAAGTACGTGTTGTAGCAGTTGAGCCTGAATCATGCCCAACTCTCACTAAGGGAGAATACAAATATGATTTTGGTGATACCGCGGAAACCACGCCACTATTCAAAATGCATTCCTTAGGTTCTGACTTTATTCCTCCTAAGATTCAAGCTGGTGGATTGCGTTATCATGGTGCTGCACCACTTGTCAGTCATTTGGTGGAAAAGGGATATATAGAAACTATGTCCGCTAAACAAAGTGATATTATGAAAGCAGCAAAGATCTTCACCCAAACTGAAGGTATATTACCTGCTCCAGAATCAGCCCACGCTATAAAGGGCGCCATTGATGAAGCATTGCAATGTAAAAAGAATGGAACAAAAAAGACCATTCTTATCAACATTAGTGGTAATGGATTCCTAGATCTCAAAGGATACGAAGAATTTCTGGACGGCAAGCTGGAGGTGAAGTAATTCAAAAACGCTCTGAGTTTTCGGAGCGTTTGCTTTCTTGTATTCTTCAGGAGCACTAAAGCTACTTTTTCTTAAAGAAAAAACCACTATATTTTCGCTTCCATGTATTCTTCAGGATACTCCTGTTTAAAAATCTCTAGAATTTTTGAGCAAGCTTTATAATGTTTTTGCTCATCTTGCATAATACTAGTCAGAGTAGAAATAATTTTCTCATCGCTTATCTGTGAGACTATATCAAAATACATTTTTTCCGCATCTTTCTCTAGTCTTTGAAAGGTAAATGTCCTCTGAATGACTTTAACAATATTAGTATTCATCTTTCTGATTATTAATTATCAATTCTTCAACCTCTTCAAGAATTTTTTTGTGCTTTGATGAATCATCTTTTAGATACTGAAATATTTTTATGACCTCTTTCTTTGTTTTAGGATCAAAATCTACTGCATTTATTTCAGAATTCATAAAATTACTAAAGGAGACTATGAAGTTGTCCTCAAATTCGACAGATGCTTTTATTGCATTTAGAAGTTCATCTTTGTAAAGCATAAGGTGAATCACTAATACTAAGATTGATTTTATTATATCACATTTCTTGCTTTCTGAACACTCACTAAGTATCAAGAAATGGATAATATTGTTTTCCTTTTCTCTTATTGTAAATGTTTTTTATATCTCATCGTCAGATATCACAAATGATGAGTAAATATTGAATGCCCTACCAGTAAGGACTAGATAATCGCATAGCTCCCATATAAAATTTGGTGCCCGCAACTAGATTCCTCAGAAAATAGTAATTTAGGGCTCTCAATGCGATAATCCTGTAGAACTGGATTAAGCTAGACCCTAACAGTAGAGCACTTTAAGTATATCCCTTCGATATATTTTTTGGCAAGTTATTAATATGTTGTAATAAAAAAAGGCCCCTGGATATTATGGAGCCTTAGCCAAAATCATTGTGTACGCTACTTCTTGGGTTCTGCTTTTTTTTCGACAAATACCATTCCGCATCCCGTAACGGCCAGAGCATATTTGCCAATTTGCAAATCCTTCTGACCCGTTTTATTCACTTGCGTTTTCCTCTTTACTGTATCTCCTTTTGGAGCCTCTCCAAACATGGTCTTGCCTCCTGATGGAAGAACACTATTCCGTTTCTTCTGAGCCCTCTGTTTGTACAGTGGGCAGGCCGGGACTTCTCACAAAATAGGGACGATACTCTTTTCTGGACCGTTGGCGCCGTGACTGCCGAAACACAGGCTTCTTTCCTTGCTGTTCATTGTCCTGATCAGATCCGTTTGTTCCTTGGTTAGGATTCTTTTTCTGCATTATCCTCTCCTTTGTCCTTGGTTGGGGAATGAAGTAGTCTACTATTGATTGATTTTGATAATAAAGAGCTATAAATATATCAAAAAAACCATCTTACTGATGGCTTATACTTGAAGTGATATATTTAGAAATGCACTAATCAGCCATCAGTTCGAGGGTTAAAATAACCAAAAAAGAAACCAAAGCTACCCGTGGCAACGGTCTTTTGGATTATTGAACTGTGGTTAATTGTGTATTTCATAATTATATTTAATAGTACCACAGAAAAAAATTACGTCAAATATAATAAAAAAAGCCCTTGATTTGATTTAATCTTGGGCTAAAGATGCAAATATGCTGGCATTACATAGCTATGTCATCGCCAGCGTGAAAATTGGGAGTCATGAGGTAATGATCACCGATGTCCACGAAAGTCACAATGGGTTTGTCAGGACAACAGCAGGTATCGGGAGTAAGTTCGCAGTCAATACAGCGCGGTTCACCGTCTTGGATGACTACGCCGTTTTGGCAGACCAAGCCTACACGCGGCTTTCTGCTGTAACCCCAGCCGTCAATAGCAGTATAGCCTCCACCGGTCATATCGAACTCCCCATCCAGTTCGATCACAGTGATTTCAGGCTTCAGCGGACAACAGCAAATGCTGGGTTGCAATCCACAATCAACACACTTGCATTGTCCACTGTCCATTAGCATAACGCCATTCGGACAAAGAACATCCTGATGATTCAGGTTAACTGCTGTCTCGTTCATTCTCATTCCCTCCCAAGTCTTCGAGTTGATCCTTTTGAGCAACAAGCTCAAGACAAACGCAGTTGCTCAATGACAGCCTGCATTTACAACATCTCCAACGTTCACACTCAATGTCATAGAAAGCACCGAATAGTGTCTCAGGACAAATGCGTTCATCATGGTTTATCTGTCCCCGTTTTACTCCATCATCAGCTTGACTTGATCGCACATCAATCACCCCCCCCTTTTTTTTGAACTGATTAGGACAAGCTAGACACTTTTTGCGATGACAATGTCCTTGCTTTATTGTTTCTCGCTTGTTGAAGTAGGTAGTTACGCCAGAGAGGATTGCTTCTGGCAATTTAAGGTACAAAATTCGAGTCTTTTTTGATAACTCGTTGGATAATTCAAAATTTGAATTCTCTAATCAATCATCAAACTTCCTCGGATAAACAAAGAACCAGCTTTTGAGAGGCTGGTTTGTTGAAATGTTTTCTGCTGAATTTATAACCAAACCTCTCATCTACAATAGATGATGATAGCAATGTTATTAATAATGAGATTTGATTTGTAGTTCATGAGTTTCAAAAAACTAGCCTTTCGGCTAGTTTCATTGATATCTATTTAATGCAAAACTAGCCAGAGGTTCTGGAAATAATTAGTTTAATTTTTGAAATAATGTTTTGCATCTCTTTATCGTTAGACTGAATAATAAACCAACAGGATTATACTGTCAAGTTATTTCTCCATTTCCTTTAATTCTTCGCCATCATAAATGGCTGAAAAATCAATTTTCTTGTAGTTGAATAATTCATCTTCATTAAAGAATCTGTATATTTCTATTTCCGCATTTTTCTTTGAATCAGACGCATGTATAATATTATGCCCCTTACTCATAGAAAGATCGCCTCTAATACTTCCTGCATCGGCTTCTCTCCCTGATGTTGGCCCGACAATCAGACGAACAGCCTCCACTGCACCATACCCCTGCAAGACCATCACCACCACAGGAGCTGATTGCATAAATCTTTTTAAATCACTAAAAAATGGTTTGTCTTTATGGTGTTCATAATGCTCCGCAATTAACGCATCATCTATAGAAATCATTTTCATCGCTAAGATTTTTAAACCCTTTCTTTCAAAACGGGAAATCACCTCACCTAATAGATTTCTTTGTAATGTATCAGGCTTGATAATAACTAATGTTCTTTGTTTCATTATTTTCCTACTCCTTTTTTCTTAAGTAATTCCTGAACTTTTTCGACTATTTCAGTCGGGGTATGATTTGCTTTTACAAAATAATCATCGGCACCAAGATCTTTTCCCTTTTGAATGTCTTGGTCCTGACCCAAGTTAGTTAGTAATATTACCGGCACATCCTTTATATTTTCGTCTTTTCGTATTTCTTTCAAGGTAGCAAACCCGTCAAGCTTCGGCATAATGATATCCAGCAAAACCATGTCTGGTTTCATTTCACGAGCCGCTTTAAGCCCATCTGACCCATTTTCTGCAGTTTTAATATCGAATCCCTCTCTAGTAAACTTAGCTGTATACATCTCAAGTAACATCTTGTCATCTTCAATTAGGAGGATTTTTTGTTTAGTACTCATATATGATATTGAATTGTAATTATTAGTTTTATGAATTGATTTCTCTCTCTTACCTATAACATAAAGTTATAGAATTTGCAATACGCTCTTATATTACCGCCTTTTCTTTGTACCAACTATTATTCTGTTCAAATTGATGTGCAACCTGTAAAAGCAGGCTTTCTGCATACGGTTTCGCCATGAATTGAAGTCCAACCGGAAGACCGTCTGAAAATCCACAAGGTACTGAAATAGCTGGAATGCCACTAATATTAGCAGAAACTGTAAATATATCTGAAAGATACATGGTAAGCGGATCATCCATCATTTCATCCAACCCAAAAGCAGTAGTTGGAGTAGTTGGAGTAGCCAAAACATCCACATCAGTAAAAACTTCAGCAAAATCATTTTTAACAAGTTCACGAACTTTCTGAGCTCTACGATAATATGCATCATAAAACCCACTTGAAAGGCTATAGGTACCAATCATTATTCTTCGCTTAACCTCGTCACCAAATCCTTTTGCACGTGATTCACTATATACGGAAAAGAGGTCCTTTATTTTTTTGTCGTCCTTAATAATAGAATACCCATACCGAACACCATCATATCGTGAAAGATTGGCGCTAGCCTCGGCAGGTAAAATAATATAATAAACTGCCAAAGCATAGTCGGTAAATGGAAGACTAACTTCTTTTATACTTGCGCCCAAATCCTCTAATTGTGTTATTGATTGTCGAACAGTCTTTTCTACATCTTTGTTGATTCCACCTACAAAATATTCCTTGGGAATACCGATTCTTAGACCTTTAATACTTTTTGAAAGATTTTTTGTATAATCTTCCACAGGCACTGGGGCAGTTGTTGAATCATTTTGATCTTGCCCAGCAATCCCATTTAGAATCAGTGCTGAATCCTCTACAGTTTTAGTTAGAGGGCCTATTTGATCCAAGGAAGATGCCAACGCTATTAATCCGTAACGTGATACTCTTCCATACGTTGGTTTAAGTCCAACAACTCCACAAAACGCTGCTGGCTGTCGAATTGACCCGCCTGTATCGGATCCTAGCGCATATACACATTCCCCTGCCGCCACCGCAGCTGCTGAACCGCCAGAGGAGCCGCCCGGAACCTTTTCTAAATTCCAAGGGTTTTTTGTTTTCTGAAATGCTGAGTTTTCTGTTGAAGAACCCATCGCAAATTCATCTAAATTTGTTTTGCCCATCAGCACCATTCCCTCTGAACTTAATTTTGCGGCTACTGTTGAATCATACGCTGACTGATATTCTTGCAGAATTCTAGAAGCAGCTGTAGAGCGTGTTCCCAAAGCCAACATATTATCTTTCAGCGCAGCAGGAATACCCAAGAGAGGAGAGTTATAATTCCCCTCTTTTACTTTTTTATCAGCCGCCTTCGCTCCTTTGATTGCCAAATCACTAGTCACTTCAAGGTAGGCAGAAACCTTCGGTTCAACCTTCTCAATATTATTTAAATATTCGCGTGTTAACTCCAAAGAAGAGATTTCTCGAGCCTGAATTTTCTGTGATGCTTCTTTAAGTGAAAGCTCAGATAGTTTCATTTTTTTTCAAAATTGTTTTTACCTTAATATAACCGTTTTTTTGATCAGGTGCTTGTTCAATAAGTTTTTCTTGATTCTTTGATTGTTTTACTACATCATCTCTTAAAATATTCTCAACGTCTGACATGACAATCTTTTCCCCTTTCTCAACAGTAACCTTCTTTAGCATATCAACATAATCTAAAATAGAGGTGATTTGTTTTTGAAATCTATCAACCTCTTCCTTGGAAAGCCCAATTCGAGCGAGCTTTGCTAAATGTTTAACCTCTTCTTTTGTTATTGCCATGTTTGTCTATTCTATCATTTTTTGCTTCAGCAAGGCAAGGAATTTTGTTTCGGAAACAGTAGTAATATTAAGCTTTTTCGCCTTATCATATTTTGACCCAGGATTATCACCACAAACTACAAAATCAGTTTGCTTGCTTACTGAACTAGAAACATTACCGCCTGTTTCTCTTATCCTCTTTTTTGCTTCTTCGCGAGACAAGGAATTGAGCGTCCCTGTTACTACTATGCTTTTACCCGTAATTGCTGTTTTTTTCTTTTTTTTTGGATCAATAATTGTAACTCCTCTTTTGATAAGACCATTGATTATATTTCTATTGTTTGTTTCTTTAAAAAATTTTGTAATAGATTCTGCCATTATGTCGCCAATTTCGTGTACAGTATTGAGAGTATTTCTGTCAACTTTTTGCAATTTATTAATGCTACCAAAATTGTCTGCCAAATCAATTGCAGTTTCCTCTCCAACGTGGCGAATTCCTAATGCATAAACAAAGCGAGACAGGGTAATGCTTTTGGAATTCTCAATCGCCTTTATTGTATTTTCGGCAGACTTCTCTGCAAAACGCTCTAATGATTTCAATTCATCAAAAGTAAGATCAAAAATATCCACTACATTTTTTATCAGACCATTTTCATACAACTGATCAATTATCTTAGGTCCAAGCCCTTCAATATCAAATGCTTTCTTTGAAACAAAGTGGTATATTTTCTCTCTTTGAACAGCAAAGCAATTATTACTCGTACAATAATGCGCAACTTCTCCTTCTTTTCTTAATACTTTTGATTTACACATGGGACATAATTTTGGCATATTGAATTTTTTTTCTTTTCCTGTTCTCATTTTGGGGAGAACTTCAACTATATCCGGGATGATATCACCTGCTTTTTGAATGATAACTGTATCACCTATCCGCAAATCCAATCTTTTTATTTCATCTTCATTATGAAGAGTAGCTCTGGAAACAATACTACCTGCAACTCGGACCGGCCTAAGATGCGCTACAGGAGTAAGCGCTCCCGTCCTTCCTATTTGAACCTGAATATCCTCGACAATAGTTGTGGCCTGCTCTGCCGGAAACTTATAAGCGACTGAACCTCGCGGGGCCTTACCAACAATGCCTAGTTTTTTGTATGTTTCTATTTCATTAACAGTTATCACTACCCCATCAATCCAAAATGGAAGACTATTTCTTCTTTTCTCTATCCACTCGAACTGTTTATAAACCTCATCAAGAGATTTACACTTCATACTTCTCTCGTGTAGCAGTTTGGCAGCAAATCCTAATTTTTCAAGTAAATCATGAGATTCTTCATGGGTTTTTTGTCCCAGATCAGTGATTAAATCATATGCCATGAAATCCAGTTTTCTTTCCCTGACAACCTTGGGATCCAGTTGCCTAATAGAACCCGCTGCAGCATTTCTGGGATTTGCAAACTCCGGTTGATTATTCTTTTTCTGAATTTCATTCAACTCTTCAAAAACTTTTGTTTCCATATAAACCTCCCCTCTTACTTCTATCTCATCGGTAGTGTTCTGCTTCAGTTTATCAGTTTTCAATTTCAATGGTATTGCATCAATTGTTCTGATGTTGTTCGTAACGTTTTCACCAATTCTACCATCTCCCCTGGTTACACCCTTTTCTAACTTCCCATTTTTATATATCAAGGATATTGCCAATCCATCCATCTTGATTTCTGTGTAATAGTTTAAATCTACGTTGTCTGGTAATAGCCTATTATTTCTTTCTTCCCATTCTCTAATTTCAGAATTTGAAAACGCGTCATTCAAAGAAACCATTTTAGTTTTATGAATAACCTTTTCAAACTTATTTAGTGCCTTTCCGCTTACGCGCTGTGTCGGAGAATCTGGCGTAATGTATTCGGGGTACTCTTTTTCAAGTTTGTCCAATTCATGTTTAAGTGAATCCAGAGCAGCATCAGAAATCACCGGCTTATCTAAAACGTGATACAAATACCGGTGATGATTAATTTCTATTTTTAGTTTTGCTATGCGCGCTTTTGCGTCTTTTTTATTCATTTTTACCAAGGCCACTCTTTATATCATGGTGTTACACCATATGGAATTGCAGAACCAAAACAGCTGTGATAGCCGGGAGGAGTATCAGAAATTTCAAACCAATCAATATATGTATCACTATTAGTTACTGATAATTTTATTTCATATCCGAACTTCAAAACTACATGATTAGGGAAGGTGCACTCTACGAATGCATTTGCCGGCGTATTTGCAGATCCCCACAAATCATTTGATATAAATGTATCTACTATTTTTCCTTTTGGCGCAGGACCATCATATACTTCAACCTTTACTATGTTTCCCGTATCTTCTGTAAACCCAGCTCGTATTGAAATAAAATATGGTCCAGAACTAACACCCTTAGGGACTACATATCTCATCCATCGGTCACTGTTAAATAGACATGCCCCCCAACCATTTGCGCGATTCTCAACATCCCACTTACCAACACCAGAAGACGGGAATTCGGTTTCGTTAGAATATCTATAACATTGCACAACGGGTGATTCTAAATCATCAAAGGTACCGGGATTCCAACCAATTTTTAGACAATCACTCCCTATCTCTTTGCATGTGGAGTCAATGCACGTACACTGATCATTAATTATTTTATTTCTTTCAATACCGTTTTCCATTTGGATCTTTAACGGAGTGAAATCAGAATCACATCTTTCTGAAACTCCCGGCGGGATGCCGCTTGAAAATTGATACCAGTCTAAATCAACACTGTTGTTTTCGTCACCATTTCTATATTCAAAAATAATTGTATCGTTCGGTTCAATATGCAATTTTGTTTGAGAAATACATGTTTTGTACTCAGTGACAGCCGGATTAGCCATTGTAGCATATAAATCTCTTACATCTATCCTCTGACAGGTTGTATCCGGATTACAGCTGCCATCATCAATAATTACTGAAAATTCCTCTGAATTTTGGTTAGAATTATATAAGGCTCTCATTGAAACATAGTAATCCCCTTCATTGTATGGCAAATCATCAGCAGTAATTAATTTTTTTATTTGTGCGTATTCTTCACCACTACTGCATGCTCCTGGAAGATAATATAAATTGCAAGTACCCCAACCGCTGGGTCGAATATCACTTCCAAGATCGGCGAGTATGTTTTTGTTACAAGCAAGTGACGACTGCCAATATTCCGCCTCAAAACCTAAGCCCAGTGGGCCGGTGCAGTTTGGTGAACCAAAACAAGTGGGATATCGAGAACAATTATCAAAATCGGCACTACATCCACATGAGGTATTTGCTTCGCTGATCGCAATCCCTCTTTCTATCTCAATCGTTCCTGAGGTCTGATAGTTTGTCTCAGGAGCTTTGTCGATTTGCTCTTCGGAAAATATTACGTAATCAAATAACCCCGAGGCAGAAATTTTCCACGGTAAGGATGCATTTAACGCTTGCTGAGTACGCCCGTATTTTCCTATAGTTTTAATATAAACGCGTGAAGGGATATTCACCAATTCATCAGCCGCATTAAGCGCTTTTATTTCGATATCGTCTATATCTGCATGGAGTGCTTTTATTCTCACCTGATAATACAATAACTCAGCTCCACCCACAGGATCTAGCTGAATAGTAGTGCACTGAATATATGAATCTGCAGGACACAAACCACCTGGATTATCAAAAGCTAGGTCACCACTCGAAAGTAAAACTTTCTCAACATTCTCGAATGAATCTCCGTCTGCGTTCCATCCAGTCCAGGTTACTTCCACCCATTCAGAACCTGTCCCGTATCCGGATGCATAATTCAAATCATTAGTTGGAAGTGGATTATTGTCCCAGGATAAATATAAAGCATTGATACCTGTTGTTGCACCAAAAGGATCATCGGGATTGTAAAAGTCTATTTGTTTTGATTTGTCTTGCGAAAGTGAAAATTTATTGTTTAGTTCCGTACTTGAAATAGCATCTTCATCAAATTCAACACTCAAACCATTTTTGGAAAACGCCGGTGAATCTGTAAGCCCTTCTATTTCTGTAATAGTACCTGATAATGATGCACCGCTAAGACGATTTGTTTTCACAATATGCAGGGCTTTTTCCAGTCCACTCTCAGCACCATATGTAGCCGTAATAGCATTGTCAATGTTTTCCGCTGCCCTAATTTGGCTGATAATAAGAGTGGCAAACCCAATACCCGCAGCAGTAATAGTTGCCATGATCAACAATGAAAGCAATAACGCTTGCCCGGATTCGTCTTTTTTTCCGGGCAGATTTGTTTCTAATTTTTGAATAAATATTTTCATTTATCGTCGGTATATCATTGAGGTTGCAGTTGTTTGAAGATTTATTTTCTCTTGATCTTCATCTTTCCCTGCTTCACTTTCTAATACAATTGTAACCATTGGTTGAAAGTCTGGTATTTCGCAAAAATTTGTATCAGTATCGCAAATTCCGGAATCACAATCCTCATGAACAGTACAACTTGTCTTAGTTGAATATGGGTCAGAAAACGGGAAAATATACATAGCCATTTCCGTCATCTTCACCTTTTCTGGGGTCACAGTTTGCCAGTTAGCGCCATATGCACATCGAGCTCGATAGAGCGATCTATTGGAACACACTTCTATAGCGTCCCCGTTTAATCTGTATAAAATTTGGTTATTCTCATGGTCTCTTGTGACCAAAATATCAGTAGGCCCATCAGATAAATCAACTACTAGGCATTCCCCGCCGACTGTGCAATCGAAATCGCTGGTACAAAGGGAATAGTCATTACCATCCTCCTCACTTCCTCCCCTACAATAACCCCTATAAAATTCATAATCTATCGTCCCTGTCTTTACTTCTCTTACCATTGATTCCATAGCGAATCGGGCATCACTTTGTACTGCTTGAAGATTGCGTACCTGTCTTTGAACATTTGTTATAGTAACAAACAAATCGACAGCCATTAACGCAGTCATTGAAAAAACAGCCAAAACGACTACCATCTCCATGAGGGAAAATCCGTCTTGCTTTGATATCAAATTCTCTTTTTTCCCGTTCATTGTATATTTCATTATTTCCAGTTGTATAAATGATCTTCGAATACAACTGAGTTCCAACTATTTCTTATCCGCCAGCGCACATCAGAAATTACCTGTAAACCAATTTTTTCTTCACCATCAGAAATTATACATTGGGCAGAGTCAGTTCTAATTATTTCTATTCCACTTTTTATGCAGATAGGATTAATAGTAATAACCCGGTAGAAAGAGGAGGGAACGCCAGAAGAATTATGAGAATATATTCCATTTTGGAAATATAGTAAACATTCTTCATTTGAAATACAGATGTCGGAAGCGCTTGCATCAACTGCAAAATTTATTTCCCAATTAGGAGAACTTGCAGGATTAAAATCGGCCCTTGCAATATTTGATGAATTATCAATACTGTATAGTCCATCGTCCCAGTCTATAAACGAAAGATCATTCGATTCAATTCTTAACCAATTGTTATACCTTTGCTGCTTTGCTGCCTCTATTCCTTCTCGGGCAAGATTACTGGCTATTGTCTGCATTTCACTTGCCTTTCCTCCTCTGATTGTTGCCATAGTTAGAACGAGTGTACTTACAACACCAATCAGAATAATGCTGATAGCAACAACTAGTTCTATCAGATTTTGTCCCTTATTATTCTTTAGTATTCTTTTGGATAACATGAAACTATTGATCTATTATATATGACAATCAGGATCTGGATTCTCACTTACCTGACCGGATATGCCATTAATTGTTACCATGCGGCATTTTCCCGCACTGATATGTTCTATTAAAATTTTAACGCTCAGTTCCGAATATGTTGTACCTGGAAATCCACCATAGGCCGAATGAAGGAAGGGAGTTGGTCTGGGAGGACGGAAAGAAACATCAATTCCAAAAGGACTAGCAGGTGGACATGGTGTGTACTCTGGTTCATCTTTCCAGGAACAAACAACATGAAAATCTCTGATTCGTACATTATTCGGCAGATCATAAACGTCCAAGGTAATATCATTATTTTTTTCAAATCTTCCGTTGATTCCAAAAAGACTTACCGTATCAGCAAACAGTGTATAGTTGGTTCGACAAGGTTTACTCGCCCCTGCATCATAACAGTGCACTTCACCATCATCACCTTCGTTAACAGGTCCAATCGAAATACCAAATCCTCCAGCCGGCACTAAACCGCAAACACCATTTGGACAATCAGTATCTTCAGCACAGGAATCCAGATCATTTTCTCCGCCATGACAAATATTTACTACTTGGCCAGACATCCCAAGAGTCTGCATTTCGCGAAAATTGCTTACCATTTCAACTGAACCAGTTTTTAAATCGTCCAGTTTCTGGCCTTGTCGAAAATTATTTAAAACAACTACAGAGATAATAACAAACAAAGATACAGCAATTACCATTTCCAGTAATGTGTATCCCCTTCTTACCCTTGGACTGAAACACTTCATTGTGAACATAATTATAGAGTATACCAGTCAATAATTTTATCACCGAACAATATTACAACTAGCGTAGCAAGTGTAAGAAATATACCAAGTGGAACTGAGTCCTTCCATTTCTTTTTTTTCGAAGCTAATAGGAATACCGAAATAATAGCTCCACTAATATAAGTTACTACCAGAAGCACAAGGATCTTTGGCCATCCAACCATAAACCCACACATCAAACCAAGTCTCAGATCCCCCCCGCCAATCCATTTTCCCCTTGAAATTACAAACTGTAAAAGGAAAAAACTCAACCCTATTATACCACCAATCAGCAGATTCGTCAGTGATAATCCTAATAGCAAAGACCCCGCAAATCCTACAATTATGGCAGGGACAGAAACAACATCTAAGACCAAATAGTAAAGCAAATCATAAACAAAAATTATAATCAAAAATACTGAAAAAAGTGCGTGGATAAAAAACTCCAGAGTTAAGCCAAATTTGATATACAAAATAAGAAAAACTATTCCAGTGCCCAATTCAACCATTGGGTATTGCTTTGAAATCCTTTTCTGACAGTGCCGGCATTTTCCGCGTAAAAATATGAAACTCAGAACCGGAACAAGGTCTATTGCTGACAAAGTTTTTTTACAATGAGTACAAAAAGATCTTCCTTTTAAAAAGTTTTTTTTGTGTTTCAGTCTATATATTACTACATTAAGAAAACTACCTATGATAAGTCCAAACAGAAAAACTAATAATCCCATCATTTTAAATATTCTTATCTTCTATTAATTTTTTTTTACCTGCCCTTGCAAAAAGTCCGGGGAAAACTCCTCTTAGTGCCATCATCACTGTTTTAAGGAAAATATTCAAATCAGAAATGAGTGAATACTCTGTAACATACTTTTCATCCATATCTAGCATTTCTTCAAAAGAATGCTCACCCGGATTCACTTGCCATAGACCAGTGATTCCTGGCTTTGCTAACTCACGTATTTCCCATTGTCTATATTGATTTGGATTTGCTCTCAATTTTTCAAAGTTCACATCATTTACAGGCAGCGGGCGAGGACCGACAAAACTCATTTCTCCCTTCAGGACATTAAAAATCTGCGGAACTTCGTCAAGCCCTATGTTTCGGAGTTTTCTGCCAAATTTGGTTTCTCTTGGATCTTCCGTGAGTTTAAAAAGAAATCCTTCAGCTTCATTCTTTTGTTCTAATGACCCCCGCTGTTTCTCTGCATCTTTAACCATTGTTCGAAATTTATACATCACAAATGGCTTGTTATGTTTTCCGAATCTCTTTTGCTTAAAAAAAACTGGGCCGTGCGACTCCAGTTTGATTACTATCCCAATCACCATACTAAAAAACACTACTGGCACAAGTAGTATAAGAGCAATAAATAAATCAAAAATATATTTGAAAAGATTGTGAAATAGAGCCATAATAAAGGAAACTCATCTTTATTTTAAGTCAATTTTCTGGTATAATAATACCATTATTTATACTAATTGTAAATTGATTTCATGGGAAAATTAGTCAGGAATACTATATTTGTTGTTGGAGGACAAACATTCACAAAAATTATTTCCTTTTTTTCTGTTCCGATCATTGCCCGTCTGCTCGGTACCGAGTGGTTTGGGATTTACACTCTGTCATTTAGTTTCGTTATGCTTTTCAGTGGGATAGCAGATTTTGGTATTGAAAACCTTACCATCCGTGATATCTCGAGGGATAGTTCAAAATTAGAAAAATATCTTTTCAATTCTCTTGTGGTCCGTTTTTTTATAGCTTTGATAATTTATTTTTTGATTATTCTATCTGCAAAATTTTTAGGATATTCAGAGCAGATCTTTCAGCTCATTGCAATTCTTGGCATGCTTATTTTTGCTAATTTTTTAATTAATACCCTCAATGCTTTTGTTATCTCCCTGGAAAAAATGGGAATATCTTCTTTAGTTCTTATGATACAAAACATTATCAATCCTTGTACTGCTTTAATTATGCTTTTGTTGAATTATAGTGTAAAAAATATTTTTTTTGCTATTATCGCTTTAAACTTTGTTCTGTCATTGATTTATTTATTTGTCGCGTGTAGATCAGTTTTAAGAATTAAATTAAAAATTGATTTTGCTCTATGTAAATATTTATTAATCAACGGTCTGCCATTTGCTCTGGTGAGTATCTTTGGCTATGTCTACATATATAATGTTGTTATTATTATTTCCAAATTTGCTCCGATCGCAGATGTAGGAATTTTCAATGCAGCATTTAAACTGATGCTTTCATTAACTTTCATACCAACGAGTCTGATTATTGTGTTTTTTCCATCCATTGCCAGAAAATCTATTGATACGGTTAAAACTTATTTGAAAGAAAGCACAGAAAATGCAATAAGAGCATTATTTCTAATTGCTTTTCCTTTAGCGATTACCTATTCCCTATTGTCTAAACAAATAATCAATACGCTATTTGATATAGAATTCAGCAATGCTGCACCTGTATTGGCAGTATTGGGCTGGGCAATGCTATTCTTTTTTCTATCAGCTCCACTTACTTTAGTCATAATAAATTCAAAACACGTCAAAAAATTCGTAGTTTTATTTTTAATCATTACCATTACATCACTCGTTACTAATACGTTAATAGTAAGTTTCTTTGGATATTACGGAGCATCTTGGTCATTCTTCCTGTTAGAAATTTGCCGATTTATTCTTTACTTCATCTTCATAAAAAGATACTTAAAACTCAATATTGATTTGACTGGTGTCATCAAAACCCCATTATTGCTTGGAATACCAACGGCACTTTTCATACTTGCATTAGGATATGCCGGTTTAAATTTAGTAATAATTCTTTTACTTAGTTTTGTTTTCTATTTATTATCATTAATACTTGCAAAAGAATATATATTTATCTCTTTACTCAAAAAAGCATTTAAAATACACTAAAATAAATTGCAGTTCAAACAAACAATGTTAAATAATATTGAAAAACAGGAATTAAAAAAAATAGATTGTCCAATTTGCAAATCAAAAAATATTACTGAAATATACTCAGAATTTCCAGGATATATTGAGGGAACAAGTTATAATATTTTTAGTTGTAATCAGTGCAACATTCAATTTATCTCAAAAGAAAGTACTAATAAAACAATATATAATATCATCTATTCCCAAAAAAACGCACCAGGATATGATAGATATTATCGATACGCACAGACAATCAAAGACCAAAAGAATCCGCTTCTTTTCCTAGCAAATGAAGAACCATCATATTATTCGATAGATCATATTTTTTCAAGTAAAAAAACAAAACAAAAAATCCTGGAGATAGGTTGCGGATACGGGTATCTAACTTATGCATTAAATAAAATTGGCCACAATGCGATTGGAATAGATATTTCCAATGAAGCAATCCAATATGCCAAATCTAATTTTGGCGATAATTACTATTTAACTTCATATGATGATTTCAAAACAAATGAAAATTTTGATTTTATTATCGCAACAGAATTTATTGAACATATTGTTAACCCCATTGAATTCATTCATATTTGTATCAGACTGTTAAATAAAAAAGGAAAGATTATTTTAACTACACCTAATAAAGATTATCTACCCAAAAAAACAGTTTGGTTTACAGAACAACCACCAGTCCATACTATTTGGTTTACTAAAAATAGTATTAAATTTATGGCCGATAGTAGTAATTTAAATTGTCATTTTGTAGATTTTTCCAAATATAATTCAATGAAAGAAAATAAATTGATTACTTATTTTTCGTCATTATCTAGAAGAAAAAATATTCCTGATCCCATAATTAGTAAAGAAGGAAACAATATTTACAAAAAAAAGACTACCAAGGATTTCATTGTGAAAAAGTATATAAAAAAGTTGCTCTTATTTGCTCCTGCTCGGTTTTTTATGAACATTTTGTATAATTTCATTAATTCTGAATATTATATACTTGGTGCTATTCTTGAAAAAAAATAGATACACATTTTATTTCTTAGGATAGTGATATATTAATAACCGTGATATAGCTAATGCAACAATCTAGTTCTAATATATTATCAATAATCATTGTAAGTTATAATACTAAACAGCTTCTTAAGGAATGTCTGAATTCAATTAATGATCAAAATCACAATAAAGAAGTTGAAATTATTGTAGTTGATAACGCTTCATCTGATGAAACGGTGAAAATGGTAAAAGAATATTTTCCTGAAATTAAGTTAATTGAAAATGATAAAAATATGGGTTTTGGTGTCGCTAATAATCAGGGAGCTGCCATAGCAAGGGGCGAGTATCTTCTTTTGATTAATAGTGACACTGCACTAGAAAAGAATGCTTTAAATAAAATGATTGCTGCTGCGGAAAAGTATGAAGATGCTGGTGCAATTGGTTTTAAGATTATGAATAGCGATCGTTCACTTCAATCTTCATGCGGAAACTTCCCTACTCTCTGGAATATTATTGCAGAAGCTCTATTTCTAGACCGAATATTCAAACCAAAAAGTTCCTATCATATACTCAATGAAAAAAAATATCAAAATAAATTCAATCCCGACTGGGTATCAGGGTCATGTTTCATGATTAAGAAAAAGGTTTTTGACAAAGTATCGGGCTTTGATGAAAAATTCTTTCTATATGTAGAAGAAGTTGATCTGTGTTATAGAA
Organism: Patescibacteria group bacterium; assembly: GCA_018825385.1. GTDB lineage: Bacteria > Patescibacteriota > Patescibacteriia > UM-FILTER-42-10 > UM-FILTER-42-10 > JAHJEX01. Next base: position 28,384 of record JAHJEX010000006.1, on the reverse strand, counting down.
TTAAACAGGAGGGATACAAAAACTACTATTTTCCCATTGACACTGTAATACACTACAAACATGGTGGTTCTTCTAACAAAGCCCCGGCAATTATATTCGGATACAATAATATTTTGCTATTTTTTAAGAAACACTACTTTTTTGGTAAATTTATCCAGTTATATTTTTTCATAATGCTTAAAAGTATTTTTTATTTCTTTTTTGGAATCATCATTGGGTCAATTAGCAAAAAATATTATATCCAGGCAATAAACTATGGTTTTCTTTTTTTAACTCTTATATCTAGGAATAAATTGAAAAAATATGAAAATTCTTTTAAACAGCAGGACTGATTTAGAATCCAATCCCGGCGGCGATACTCTGCAAATAAATAGAACTTTAGAACATCTAAGGAAAATAGGTGTATCTGTTAATATATCAACAAAATTGGAACCAGACCTGTCAGGATACGATATTGTCCATCTTTTTAACATAACCCGACCGCACGAAACATACGCTCAGTTTCAGAATGCTAAAAATCAACAAAAGCCCGTAGTCCTTACGCCTCTTTATCAAAATTTTGACGAGTGGGATCGTAAAGGAAGATATGGTATTCAAAGTTTTTTTATGAAGACTATTCCTGATAAAAACACAAAGGAACTCTTTAAACTGTTTTTGAGAGCAATAACAAATATTAATCTGTATCAGCGGTTCTTCTCTCAGCTTACCCATGGATATGTACAACAGCAGCAAAAAGTGCTTTCCAATGTTAATGCCCTCCTCCTAAATTCAGATCTGGAAATGAAACAACTGGAAAATGATTTGGGAATACATAATAAATATCACGTCGTGCCAAATGGAATCGATGCGGATTTTGTTAATTCGAATTCAGGTCTATTTACAAAAAAATACAACATTAAGGATTTTGTACTATGTGTTGCTAATTTTTCCAGTATTAAAAATCACCTCTCGCTAATACATGCGTTGAAAAATACTGGTCTTAAACTGGTGTTGATTGGGAAACCCCAAAAAAATCATAAAAAGTATTTTCAACTTATCCACCGTGAAGTCAACAAAAATCCAAATATCACACTTATTACTGATATCACGAAAGATATGCTAAAATCAGCTTATGCTGCTGCCAAAGTACATGTGTTGCCAAGCTGGTTCGAAACATGCGGTTTAGTAAGCTTAGAAGCCGGATTAGCAGGATGCAATGTTGTAAGCACTGATCGAGGATATGCAAAAGAATATCTGGGAAACTTTGCTAAATATTGCAATCCTGCAGATATAAATTCAATCAAGAGTACTGTACTAGAAGCATTTGAATCACCGAAATCTGACTTGCTAAAAAATGATCTATTAAAACATTTTTCATGGGAAAAAACTGCTCAAAAAACATTAGAAGTATATAGAAACACAATAAATATCTCAAATAGATAAAATTATGAACTATATCTGTCCAAAATGTCAGCACAGTCTTAATCAACAACAATCAGCATATTATTGCGTTAAGTGTAATAAATATTTTACTTACGAGGGGGAGTTTCCAAATTTTCTGACCTATGAAAAATACTTTTCTGATACAAGTTCTGAGGCAATAGAAAAAGAGGAAGAAGCAAATATAAATAAGGTAAAGAAATATCTTGTTCCCCTATTCAAAAAACTTTTTAAAAATGAAGGTCCTCTAAAAATATTATCAGTCGGGTGTGGATCTGCTGTCGAAATCGATGTATTGTCAGATATCGGGTATGAGGCGTGGGCTGTTGATACAGGAGATCGCATAAATTATTGGAATCGCAGAAAGAGCAAGAATCTAGTAATTGCTGACGGAAGAAATTTGCCTTTTCCTGATAAATATTTTGATGTTGTAATGAATTTTGGAGTTATTGAACATGTCGAGGAAACATCAAGCAAAAACATCAGAAACAGGGAAAGAGCTCAGTATGCTAAGGAACTACTAAGAGTCAGTAAAGTGGGAGGTTATAACATATTCGGTTTTCCAAATCGACTTTTCCCTATTGACTTTTGGCATTATGAAAAACACGGAATGAGATTCCATTCTATAACTAATGATTTCCTTGCTAGCTTCAAAGATATTAATGAATATTTGTCAGAGACTAAATATAGCTTAATGATGGTTTTACCTTTAAAAAATTATTTCTCATTTAAGGTTACTGACTTTAACCCGTACTTAAAAATATTCATCAAGCCCTTTAATTTTTATATGAATATGGTTTCTTCTGGTCCTCAGTTCATACGAAGATCATTTTTGAATCCACATTTGGTAATAATAATCAAAAAGTAGAACATGTCAATTTTAGTAAATAAATCTTCCTCAATTATAATATTTGGCATCGGTGCAATTATCGTATCCACCCTTTTAGGATGGTCCAGCCGTTCTGTCTGGGGATTGGCGATAATTGAGGTAATAATACTTTCAGTTTTATTGCTTGCCATTACGAGCTTGGATAAAAAAAAGTTGAAGCTTCCAATCGCTTTGACAGCTTTTATTTTCTTCTTAATTCTCTCAACTGTGTTTTCTGCATATCACTATAACAGCATCCTCGGTTTAGTGATGTATACGCTAATTATCGGTGCTTTTTGGCTGGTTTTTCAATTTGTTGAAAGCGGCAAGCAGTTTAGAATTATTATATTTACTCTTTCTGCCGTTGCGCTCATTGCTGCTCTAAACGGAATCGTCAATTTCTTTCAACTACAAGATATAACTTTAGGTGTTGCTTCTTTTTTTGGCTGGCGCAATATTTTTGCAGGATTTATTTTGCTTACCTTACCGATAACATTGACTCAGTTTCTTGTTGAGAAACAACGGAGAGAACAGACTTTTTTCGGAATCACTACCGTCTTACTGGCAATTAACCTATACTTCACATTTTCTCAAGCCAGTTGGCTTGCAATGACTATTGTTTTTATCTTGACTATATGGTTATTAAGAAAAGTACCTACTAAACAACTTTTAACCAGACTGCTCTTTGTTATTGTCATCATAACTGTTCTGATTTTTGGTTTATTACAGCTTCATGCACCCTCAAACGGGGAATCGATCCAGCAAGCAAGCGCAATCCAGTCAAACGCAGTTAATAATCGAATTGATTATTGGAAAACTAGTTGGGAAATGTTTACCCATAATCCCGTAGTTGGAGTTGGAATTGGTAATTTTGAAACTATCTATACTCACTTCCAGCAGAACGTCTGGTCATTCTCAGTATCCCCACATAACAGCATCTTGCTTTTTCTGACAGAACTGGGTGTGTTTGGATTTTTAGTATTTATGTTTTTCCTTTTTTCTATTGTACGCAAAGCAAGAGATGTATTCAGAATAACAATAAAGGGAAATGAATCACAATACTATTATTCTGTCGGAATATTTGGGGGGATTATAGCTTCATTTGGACATAGCTTGGTTGATATTGATTGGGAAATCCCTGCTTTGCTGCTGTTATGGTTTGTTGAAGTAGGATTAATCTTTGCTCTGGCAAAGTCCCCTCTTGGAAAAGATACTAAAAACCTTCAAAATACAAATAATAATTTACGGTTCCAGATTTTTGTTTTCGTTTCGTCGCTCATAGTTGGATATATAATAGTAGTGCCAACAATTACAGATTTATGGAATAAAAGAATGGACATAATTCAGGATGACCTAGGTGATGTTGATGATTCTATTGCTCTGTTGGAAAAGGCAGTTAACTTGAATTCCCTTGATGCCGATCTGTACGGCAATCTTTCGGAAAGCTACCAAATAAGAATACTGGATCACAAAGGGATACGCGAAGAAAATCAATACAAGAGTGCAAAATATGCCAGAAAAGCCGTTGAGCTTGACCCGCTTTCTGCAAAAAGACATGAAGCGTTTGGTTATGCCCTAAATTTTATAAGTTCTGGAGAAGACAATGAAATTTTAGAGGCAGAAAAAGAGTTGCGGACTGCAATTAGCTACAATCCCCATAATGGTGCATATCAGTATCAGTTGCTGGGTTTTATTCTTCAGCGTCAGGAAAAATACGATCAAGCAATTGAAGTTTTAGATATTGCACTAAATCTTTTTGACAATGAAAATATAGAAAAAATTCATGCCGATCAAGAAACGCACAATCAACTAATTACACGGGTCGAAACAATAAAAAATCTGCGGGAAACAATCGTCGCGCAGATGGAAGAAGAATAGTATTTGCTTTACAGAATTTCTGGGGAAAGATAAGGGGCAATCAGCTCCTGATTTTTTTTGTGGTATGTGTTTGCAATATCAATATTACCTAGCGTGCTTTCAACTTCTGATAATCTTAAAAATACCGCCGCTATTGAAAGCGTTAAATGCTTTTTCATTTCATCAACTATGCCAAAAGTATCAGGATCTGCAAATAATGTGATTGCCTTAAGATATTGTTTTTTTGCTTCCGTGAGATTACCCTCAACTTCTAATCCTCTACCCCAATAATAATACAGAAGAGCATAATTCGGACTTTTTATTATTGTCTGCTGATAATAGTAATTCATAGATTCAAATTTGCTGTAATCAATTTTTCCCCACTCTCTCATTAAATCGCCCATTTTTAAATCATAATATAAATTTAATGAATTTTTCTGCCTTATAATATCCAACTCATTTTTACACAATTCAAACAACTCTGTTTTTTCTTCATCAGTATCTTGCATAATTGCTAATGCCAATAAAAGATTAACATATCGAATCCGGTATGGTAATTCGCCTGAACTACTATTTACATAAGGAAGAATACTAGAGTGAATATCCTTTAATTCATAAACAGCGAAGCGACTTTCCAAATTAATATTTGTCATACGCTCTAAAAAACCGTCAGCAATTATAGGTCTCATGATAGTAATTCCAATAAGCGCAATCAATACTAAGCTTATCGGATAATTAACATATGACATATTCTTCACAGGTACAATTACATCTTCCTTTTTATTATTACTTGCTAACCTTATAGTAATAAATATCAAGCTTATGTAGAGCCATAAATATACATATAGAATTGTGACGGAAAAACTAAACATCCCTTGAACTATGTATGCAAATATGCCAGTAATCAACGCCAAGACAATTACAGATTCTTTACTGTTATTACTTTTTAAGAAGAATCTAATTGCACTAGTAAATGTTAGAATTAGTATAGCTAAATAAGTTCCCAGTCCTATCAATCCAGATGTAAATGCATGATCCAGAAATTCATTGTGAATACGATCAGTAAATAGATTGTAATAACTATATACGCCTTGTAGAGGATCATAATAGCTAATTAAGACATCTTTTTGCATATCAAGCCCATACCCTAACAACGGACTTTTCTTAATTGCTTCGGAAGCTTGTTCAGCCCACAGTATTCGCAATGCCCCCGATCCAGACTGATAATCGACAACCTTTTGAATCAACCCCGTACCCACTATCAAACCAACAATAATAACTAGTAAAATCAAAAGTGAATAAAGTAATTTTCTTTTTTTGTACTTAATAAGAACTATAATCCCAATAAATACAACCATTGCAATCATTGATATCCAAGCACCTCGAGTTTGCGAGAAAAACACAACAAATCCTTGAAGTATAAGTAGAAATAAAAACAGAAGCTTCATTACCTTAGTAGAAATAATGAAGATTAACGCCATCGTAAGTGGTATTGTCATAACTATGTATGCACCAAGAAAACTTGGATGACCAAGAGTAGAAGCTATCCCCTTATCAAATATTGTATAGTCGAATACTCTATAACCCAACTGCTCAACAATTCCAACAATACTTACTAGGATTGATCCGCTAATTACAAAATATATCAATCTATATACTTGTTTCATTTTTGTGATAATAGCAAGAGCAATAAATATCAGGGAAAAATAGAATAAGTATTGAAACAAACCTTGCTTTCTATCCGCTCCAAAAAAACTTATAAAAGATGAATCAGAAAATATTGTAGTAAGTACCAATACAACTAAATATAAAAGTAACAAAGACGCTATCGTCTTATACTTACTCCATAGTAAAGCGATATTTAGTTTATTACTAAAAAAAAGTAATACAAGTATTATCAGAATGCCAAGTTGAAAAAGCAGTGTCTTATTAAAAGTAAACTCTGTATCAGATGCCGTGTTTAAAAAAAGAGGAAGCGCTGTAACCAACACCCCAAGAACAATAAATAGAATCTTATTTATTTTCATAACTTTATTATATAGGAATATCTACTTCCTGACCAAGCATCATAAAACCAAAAGGACCCACCGCTTCGTTTGAAGACTAGTAGGTCCTTTATAAAATCTCTTGTTTAAAGTATACCTGCGTCACTCGCTGTATGAATCTCTCCTCCTGTCAATGATCCGGAATCACCTTCGAGCCAGAATAAAATGGTATAGCTGTCTCCCTCCGCAACTCCTTGATAAGAATAGTTACACGTACCGGTAGCATCGACAAGACAAGCAGCGGTAGTTGCATCACCCGAGGGATCATAAACATTGGAGATTCCAGAAACGTAAGTTGTTATCCCATCGGCGCAACCAGCACCGTCCAAACTCGCGACGGTAGCAGCTGTAGTACAAGTTGGGTAATCCGTTTCGGCGTTAAAATATAACTCCAACCCGGTTTGTACCTGTCGGACATCAGCAATCCTCTTAGCATCTCGTGAACTTGTTCTTGCGCTGTTTAATGCTACTACTGCAATTGTGGCTAAAAGACCAATAATTGCGATAACAACTAACAACTCGATTAATGTAAAACCTTTTTTGTTTCTCATTTGTTCACCTCCCTTCCTTTCTATTTTATTTTAATTGTTAAGTAATCAATTAGTTATGCTATTATACTACTACAATTTTACCATTTTGTCAATATAACAGTTTGCTAGTTATCAACACGAATTATTATAGCAGAAAAATGACAAATAGTAAATGAAAATGACAAGACGAGAATCTCTAAATAGCTGTTGAAAGACTGTATAGAGGCAACAATATGGATACAACCAACACAGCAACAGCAACACCTAACAGCGCGATAATCATAGGCTCAATAAGGCTCACAAGATTTGCAACTAAATTCTCCACTTCTTTAGCATAAAAATCAGCAAGCTTTGCTAATATTTTATCTAGCCGGCCGGTTTGTTCACCCACAGTTAACATTTGTGACAGCATTACGGGAACTTCTTTGTGTTTTAAGAAAACAGTTGACACTGAATTTCCATCTTCAACCTCTTTGATTGTCTCTAGCGTAATTTCCTTATATGTATGATTACCTATTACATCGGCAACGATCCCCAATGCTCTAGACAAAGGAATACCACTGGCAATGAGATTAGAAAAACTGCGTGCAAAACGCGTCAGATATATTTTTTTGTAAATGTTGCCAAATACTGGGATTCTTAGTTTTATTTTATCAATTTGTTTTTTCCCGGTTGAGGTTCGATAATACAAACGATACGATAATGTACTGACAATCGCAATTACTATTAAAGACCACCAATAATTCTGTAGAAAATCACTAGTCGCCATAAGCATTCTTGTTGCCCATGGCAGTTCCGTGCCTGCCTCTTCAAGTACGGCTGTTAGCTGAGGAATTACAAAGATCATCATAACTATACCTACAACTACCAAGGCGCCCAAAATAAATACAGGATAAATCATTGCTCCCTTGATCTTTGATGTAAGATCGTAATCTTTTTCTTTTTGATCGGCAAGATAATTTAGGGTCTCGTCTAATTTTCCGGTTGTTTCACCTGATTTAATCATGTACACGAAAAAATCATCAAATACTTGCGGATAGCGTCCTAAAGTGTCAGACAACCTTGCACCTCCATCAACTTCGTCAGCAATTTCCGAAACAATGATTTTGAAAGTTATATTTTCTGTTTGTTTTGTAAGAATAGTCAACGCTTTTACAATTGGTACCGTAGCAGAGATCATAACCGCTAACTGTCTGGAGAAAATTACAACCTCTTTTCTGGGAACTCTATTTAGAAACCCGAGACTTGCTTGAAAGAGTGTGCGTTTTCTTCGCTCGCTCAAAGAAAGGACTATTAGATCCTTATCTTTTAACATGTCAACCGCGACTGTTTCTGAAGAAGCTTCTACTGCTCCGGTGACAGAGTTTCCTTCAACATCTTTTGCTTTGTAATCGTAAACTGCCATAATAAATTTATTTAGCGTTGTGCTAACATTTGTAAATTATTTTTATCAACTGCATATTGTAGTGCACTATCTAATAATATTTCACCAGTCTTAACCAATTCTGCCAGCGATCTGTCTAGGGATATCATTCCTTCTTCTCTTGAAGTCTGGAGTACATTGTTTAGCTGAAGAAGATTACCTTCTCGTATTACAGCTCGCACTGGAGGGGTTGGAATAAGTATTTCTGCCACTAGTATTCTGCCCCCACCCACTCTTGGCAACAATCTTTGCACAATTATTCCTGCTAATACCTCCGAAAGCTGAACTCTTGTTTGTTGTTGTTCTTGTGCATCAAAACTGTTTATTAGTTTTTCAATAGTTTTAATTGAAGAGTCTGTATCCATCCCGCCAAATACTAATCGCCCCCCCTCAGAAAGATCCAAGACACTTTTAATCACTTCCTTGTTCTTTAAATCCCCCACTAGAATGACATCTATATCTTCCTGGAAAGCTGACTTTAAAGCTCTTTCAAATGAACGCGTATCTCTTCCTACTTCTCTTTGTTCAACTATACTCTTGTTGTCCATAAACACATATTCAATCGGTTTCTCTATGGTTAGAATATGTTCATTCCTATTATCGTTAATTTCGTTCAAAATTGCAGCAAGAGTAGAACTGCGTCCTGAACCAAACGGTCCGCAAACTATTACCAAACCTTTGTTAAGTTTTGTAACCTGCTCAACTGCTTTTGGAAGACCAAGCTCAACTAATGTTTTGGTATCTGAAGCTATAAGTCGAAGTGAAGCAGATAAATATCCTTCTTGATAAAAGAGATTAATTTTGAATCTAATACGATTTTGAAAATTATATGAAAAGATTATCTCTCTTTCAGTTTCAAGTATTTCTCTTTGCTTTTCATCTAAAAGAAAAAGCTTTAGTTTTTCCAAAAAATCTGGAGTAATTACCTTTTCTTCACGTAATGGAGTTAGTTCTCCGTCAATTCTGACAGTAGGAACATTACCAACAGAAAGATGAAGATCAGAAGCATTATACTCTGCCACTGATGTTAATATTCGATTTATCTCTATCTGCTCATTCGTCCTGAGAGTCGATTCTGGTTGTTGCAATAATTTAGGTTTTAAGAATTTTCTTTATTTTAGCAATAACCTCATTAGGCATAAAGTGCGCCTTAATAAGATAGTCCTTCGCGCCCAAGGCCAAGCCTCGATCAACATCCTTTTTTTGACCTAAATTCGTGAGCAAAATAACTGGAATATCTGCAGTTGATGGATTTTGCTTTAGCTTCTTTAAAACCTCAAATCCATCCATTCTGGGCAAAAGAATATCCAGCAAAATCAAATCAGGTATTTCTGCTGTAGCCAGTTTCAAACCATCTTCTCCGTTCTCCGCTAATTTTACTTCAAAGTCCTCTAAATTCAACTTTGACACATACATCCCTGCCAAAAAAGAATCATCCTCCACAAGAACTATCTTCTTTTTATTTAATTCAGCTCCAGTTGTTTGCATAGTTGTTTCTTTTAATTCTATTGTTTTATTATTTATTCTCTTGTAACATTCCAGACTTCCTGAATAGTAGTTTTGCCCTGAAGTGCTTTAATTATGCCATCTTCTTTAAGTGAAATCATTCCTTGCTTTTTGAATTCTTCTTTTATTTCATCAGTGTTGCTTCCAGACATAATTATTTTTTCTAACACATCATTGATTTCTAATACTTCTGAGATTGCCAGTCTTCCCTTATAACCAGTATGCTCACAACGAGCACATCCTTTTCCTTTGTAGAACTTTAGAGGACGGGTGGCATTTACGTCTTCGGGAATCGCTGCCTTTGGAATCTTTTCTAATTCAACCCATATTTCATTTTCTAATTCTTCTGGCACTGTCGTTTCCGCCTTACAATAAGTACAAATACTCCGAACAAGTCTCTGGGCAATAATAACATTTGTAGATGAAGATACTAGAAAGGGCTCAATCTTCATGTCAATTAATCTGGGTATAGCACCAAACGCGTCGTTAGTATGTAGGGTAGAAAGCACTATGTGGCCTGTCAAACTTGCGTGTACTGCAAGTTCTGCTGTTTCATTATCACGTATTTCTCCAACCATGATTACGTCTGGATCCTGACGCAAGATTGCCCTCAAACCACGAGCAAATGTTAATCCAACGTCAGCATTGATTTGGGATTGATTAATTCCAGCTAAATAATATTCTACCGGATCTTCCAAGGTAACTATATTCACTCCTTCCTGATTCATAACGGTTAAAATAGAATAGAGTGTTGTTGACTTACCAGAACCTGTTGGACCGGTTACCAAGAACATTCCATGGCTTTTTTTGATATTTTCTCTCATCACTTCTGCATTCCTACCGTCAAAACCCAAATCTTCTAGTTTCTTACCTCCCTCAGTTGTGTCTAGAATACGCATTACCACTTTTTCATAATTAATAAGTGGCAACGTTGAAACACGATAGTCTATATCCTTTCCATCAATGCTCATTCGAAAACGACCGTCCTGAGGTATTCTCGTTTCATCAATTTTCAAATTAGAAAGCACTTTAATACGAGCCACTACAGATGGATGCACATGTTTTGGCAGAATCAAAGACGTATGTAATACACCATCAATACGATAACGTACGCGTGTTTCATTTCCTACCGGCTCGATATGGACATCTGATGCTCTTCCTTCAACTGCATGCCTTAATATAACTGAAACCATTTTGGATACTGGTGCTTTTTTAATGACCTCTTCCAGTCCTTTTTCAGCTAATTCTATACCTTCTTCAGCAGCTTTTGCTTCCGCTTCTGTTCCTTTTAATGCTTGCTCCACTTCTTCTGATAGCGTTGCATATTGCTTAAGAACATGGTTAAAAGCTCCTTGCGAGGTAACATAATATTTTATTTTGTATTGATTCTTCCTAGCTAAAAATTCTACTGCTTCCAGTGCATGAAAATCGTTTGGCTGAAGCATAGCAATACTTACCTCATTGGCTTCCTTATTGAAAGCAACCATTTTGTAGTTTTGAGCGAGTTCGTGTGAGATTATGTTTAAAATATCTGAACGAATCATCTTGCCAAATAGGTCCATGAAAGGAACTCCATATACTTTGCTTTTTACTTTAGCAAATTCTTCATCTGGAACCATATTTTCCTCAGAGATAACCTGAAGAACAGATACGGCCAAGGCTTTGCTCTTTTCTTGTGCATCTGCGTATTGTGTCTGGCTGATATATTTACCTTCAAGTAAGGCCTCTACTAGAGGATCAACTGCTTCGCTTTGATTTGTGTTTGGTTTTGGGATTGCCATTGATGATCTATTGCTAATTAAAATAATGGTTGAAACGGATTGTTATTCCCACCAACAGGTAACAACGATTTTTCAGATTCATTTCCTGAGGTATCCACCGATGTAATAGTATAAAAATATTCAACATCTTCAAGAACATTTTTGTCCACGTAGGTATTGTTTTCAACCGCTTTATCTAGTATTAAAGTTCCCAGACTACCTTCAATCTGTGAGCGATAGATACGAACATACGCAAAATCATTATCCTTAGGATCAACCCAAGAAATTTGTACTTGATTTCCATCCGTTGAATCTGCAACTGCTAATCCCACTGGGCTTTGTGGAGCAAAAATATCAGTTGGACTGCCGGTCATTTTAACAGAATCATCAGATTCCTGACCATTAGCCCCTACTGCAATAAGCGTGTAATAGTAGTAAACTCCATTTTCAATGCCAGTATCCTGGTAGTAGTTTCTATTGGACACTTCCGCAATCAATTCCCCTTTTTTCTCTTGCGTTTCTGATCTATATATTTTAACTGCAACATATCTAGAACTAAAATCCCAATAAAGTATCAGTTTTTCACCGACTTGTATATTTAGTATATATGCCCCTTCCGGTGCTGGAGTGATTTGGGAATCTGTGGGAGTACTTGCAAATTGTCCAACATAGCGTTGCCCACTTCTATCACGCAATCCAACCACATCCTTTTTTCCAAAAAAAGCACTGTCAATATCTACAACAGCCGGTAATATTACTACACTCTCATTATTCAACACGCCATTCAATAAGTCATCGTCAGAACCACTGGGACCCATATTTAAAACAAATATCATTACAACAATCAAAACAGCAAAGATTGCCCCAAGGATTATATTTCTTTTCTGTGATTTTTTTTGGACTAGCATATATAAATATTATTATTCCAGATAATAAGTAGCAAGATTCACTGAAAATGAGCTGTCCCCTTCTGTTTCTGGTGGCGAATATGAAAGTGAATCAAGATCAACAATACGCATATTGTCTTCAATGTTATCTAACAGTATTTTTAATGAATCATAAGTAGTATTTCCTTCTACGGACAGTGAAATGGTAATCGTCTGAATGCCACCGGCCTGATTCACATTTGTTTCACTATTTTTTGCAGCAGAAGAATTGGAATTACTCGATCGTCCACTTGTTTCTGCAATACTTACCCTACTCACTGTCAGTCCACTTTCTCTCGCCAGACTTTCCATTTGTAAAAAGATATCCGGAATATCTTTAGAGGAAGGTAATATCCTCTCTAAACGCTCCATCTCAACCGTGGTTATTTGTGAAAGTTCTTCCTGCAGTTTCTGCAATTCTCTTAATTCATTTTTCTTCGCTTCGAGAGTTTGTTGTTTCTGTTCGTAGTCTAGATATCCTTCATCAGCTATCTGCTTGTATTTAGGCAAAATTATGAGGTAAGTACTTAGAACCAGAAGAAATATAACAACTGCCCCTAGAATAAATCTGAAGTATTTTACAATGAATGAAAAAACTTTATTTTTAAATGAATAACTCATAACGGCAAATCATCTTTAAGGAAAAAAGTGTCAGGATTTATAGTTAACGAGATATTGAAATCCACTGCACCTGAGCCTATTTCATTGTCTTCAGTATTCTGTGCTGATACCGCGCTTTCAATTGTTACACTTTCTACAAAATCAGACGCATTTTGAAATATTAAGTATTGATCAGCGAGAGTCGCTAAATCTACTGCTGAGGCTGATAATGTTACTATTCCTGCTTTTGTTGCCGCTAAGTTCTTGTAATAAACATCCGGCAAGGTATATTTTTCAAGATATTCTAAAAACTGCGACCAGTAAATGTGAACATTCAACAACTGTGATACAGAATCAATCTGCTTTTTTAACACCAATGCGCTTTCCCTGATATATCCTAGATTGTTTAGTTCCTGTTCAACGCTTTCGATTTCGACCACCACTACTTGTATATCACCTTCTATCTTTGATTCTCTATACATCATATATCCATATATCAGACCAACTAGGACAGCGATAATAATCACCGCCAGCCCTAATTGTCTAAGCTTTGATTTTGGTTCAAGCTTAACTAAAACATCATCAGGAATAAGGTTCACATCCAGTGATTGTATTTTCTCTTCTAATGGTATTACTTTCGTCAGTTTTTTATCAATGCCATTTTTCGTATCTTCCTTTTTATTAGCGACAATATTTTTTTTGTTTTTTGAATCATCTTCCGGAGAGGACCAGGTAAAGAACTTTTTTCTGGGTTTTTTATCTTCCTCTTTTTCTAGGATTTCAGGTTTGGATTCCATTTCGCTGATATCTCTGTCTATGCTTTTTAACTCTCGCTTTTCCACATTAGTTGGACTTGGTTCATCAGTAACTAATTTCTCTGCAGCACTTGTTTTTTTGTCAATTTCAACTTGCAATACACCAGCTGACTGGATTTTTTTTGATTCTTTTATCTTTTCGTGGCTTATCTTCTTTACTTTTTCTTCTTTTTTCACGACCTTCTGTGATAGAATTCTCTCTTTTTTCTTTCTCTTAAAAAGCTTGGCAAAGAATTCGGACATTCCACCTTTTTTCACGCGTTTTTTTGTTTCATCTTTTTCTTTATTCGGTCGGGTCAACTCAATACCAACACCTCCGGTCTTTTTTCTTGACTTTTCTCCTATCGCCTCTTTATCTTTTAGAAGATTTATATCCATTAGATGATTTTAAATTATTTCTCTCATTGCTAACCCTATTGAAACAGCAAACCGAGGACCTAGTTCTTGCAATACTGGCTTCAAATCAATTGGATACACAACGCGTGCCCAGGGATCCCCGATAAACACTTTGATATTAAGTACTTTTTCTAAATATTTAGTAAGATTAGGAAGAAAGGAAGAGCCACCGGCTAGTACAACTTTTTCAATAGGTTTTTCTCCTTGATTCTGATACAAGTTGAGAACAAATTTTATCTCATTGACTATTGAACTAACAATAAATTCAATTGTCCGTGGAATTTGTCCCTGCGATGAATCACCAGCTCCAGAAATACCAAAGTCCCTCTTAAATTGTTCTGCGCGTTCTAGATTTACATTAAGACTATTTGCGATTGCCTTTGTTATTGTATTGCCCCCAATATCAACACTGCGATTCAGAATTGGTACGCCATCTACAATAACACTAATATCGCAGGCAATAGCACCAATATCTACAATCATAGTTGCTGAACGATCATTCCCAATTAACGAACGCTCCAAGGCAAATGATTCAGTTTCTAAACTCACCAATTGGAGGTTTGCTTGCTTAAATATATCAACATACCTTTTGACCAATGTTTTGGGAGCAGCTGTTAACAGTACTTTGAAATTCTTTGATCCGCCTGTGGGTTGAATAGCGTTCTCCTTTTTCTCCTTTTTTTTGTCTTTCTTGCCATCTTTCTCCTCACTCTTACCACCATCTAATACTTTCCAGTCTAGAATCATTTCCTCTAAGGGCATTGGAACAAACTTTTTTGCTTCCCAGCGGACTGCAGCTACTAAGTCCTTTTTAGACATAGCCGGCAAACTAATAATTGAACTGAACACCGCAAAACTAGGCAAGGCTGCTATCGCTTTGGGTGTTGTAACTTTTGCCTTTGACATTATTGCTTTTAAAGTTGCCACAACTTCCTTTTGAACTTCTTGAGAATCACTTTTCACAATATCTGTCGACTGTTCAGCAAAACCGTAGGTTATCAGTTTCGGTTTCCCCTTTTCGCTTTCTAACTCAACAACCTTAATACTGGATGTTCCCAAATCAATTCCGATATAACTTTTTTTTGAGCTAAATAGTGCCATAGGTTTATTATTCGTTTTTATTTATTTAGGGTTTAGAGTGAGAATCTAATTGATTTTATGTCTAAGGAATAACTTATTAGTTTGCAAATGTTCCTTAATTTATTAACCCGAATACTGGGTGCTAAATTTATGGACTAATCTCTATTGGCGCCACTTCCCTGACAACAGGTAGTGCTTTTGCAAAATCTCCAACCCCGGGCGGTGTATTAATGATTATCCTACCATCATAGAAGATACTCTCTGAGGCCTGTATATTTTCGACTGTGCCAATTCCCGATCTTTGCAAGAACAGTTCATGTGCGACTACCAATCCATTTACTATTAAATTCACATCTCCAGCTCCTGAATAAAATTCACCAGTTCCAGCTTCTAATGCACCGTCTTTTTCTTTACCAACTACTACGAAACTTCCCACTACTTCCGCCACATTTGGACTCACATATACATTTCCTTTTACTATCCATACAACTGATGGAATATCTTCCAACTCAACATAACTTTCTCCAACAATGAGTGAATCATAGGTGATGTCTTTTTCAATAAACATGTCGCCGTCAACAATAAATGTGCCTGAGGCAATATCATTAGTAACATCATTACCATTATCAATTATCATTGGTATATTTATGGTGAGGTCGCCCTCATGAATATAATATACCTTGCCCTGCAGTTTAGAAAGACCATCTAACCATAAATCCTCTATTGAAGTGTCCCCTGAATATTCCTCAACAATAGTCCCAAACTTATTTTCAAAAATACCGGCGGATACTTGCTCAGAAAAAGTAATTCCGTCAACATCCAATTTGCCCATTACATTTGTATATTTGTTAGTAGCCAGTGGAGGTTCAAAAGATTCGGGGTAATTCCGCCAATAATCTTCAATATCATCAGCAGAAACATTTTCACTGGAATAGCGTTCAATATCACCACCAGACTGTATTAAAAAGGTCGAATTATAGAAAAGCTCTGAAGTCAAAGGGCTTGTAGGAAGACTGAATATTTCCCCAGATCCAACCCCAACTTTAGAATAAATGTCCCCTTGCACCGTTTCTAGGAACGGTGCAACGTAGGTCGGTGGCAATTGACTTACACCACTATAGTCCTGAAAGGAAATCCATCCTAAACCCACACTGTTATCATAACATACTGCGCCCACACATACAGTACCCCCGCCTGACCAAGCATATCCATCAAAAATCCCTGAATCAGTATCCATGGATACTCCGTATTCAACTTCAGTACCGCTTGTATGCATTTTTACCCAGCCCCAATTTTCAAAATGTCCCTTTGCTCCTTCTTTTTTTAATGAAACTAGTCGGGCCCATCCGACTACATCACCCTTTTGATAGGTACCATACGGATCGTCGATTGCAGTTTGTTGTTCTAAAAAAACTTTTGCTGAATAGTTTGGACCTGCCGGATATGGATTAGGATCAAAATTTATCCAGCCAATCGGATTACCATCTGATGATTCTCCGATCCAAGCATACCCAGATATTTCCCCCGTTGAATTATTGACAAGTACTTTGTAACTTGTGTCTTTACAAATATCTTCCCCAGTAGTTCCACCAGATCCACAATTTAGTGAAACCCAGCCGATATTGGCGTCAAAAGACGGGTCAAGTGAATCAGAATTTCCCATCCAGGCATGACCTGATAATTCACCTAATTCACCAGGTAGAATATAACTTGCATCGCCAGTATCAAATGAGATCCAGCCCAAGCCGGTAGTAACATTCTCATAAGGGTCGGGAAGTAATTGGTCGCCAGCCAGATATCCGCCTGCCCATGCGTATCCTGACACAGTCGTAGAGTTTATATTTACTCCGAACTGGCGGTTTGGACCTGGCTCCGGTCCTAACAGAATCCATCCCCAATCTTCGTACCCTAGGTATTCTCCCTGTTCTTTTATTGATTTGATGCGTGCCCAGCCTGAAACTTGACCTTCATAAGTTGAACCAACTGGTTCAATTCTTGCTTCGTAGTATGGTGGCCCAGGAAAAGGTTGAGGGTCAAAGTCCAGCCAGCCAACACCTGTTACAGCACCAGAGTCATCTAATATCCCATTCCAGCTATAACCTGAAATGTTGCCTGTGACGGGATCAACTCTAACTCCAAAGTCAGCACCACAACGGCTTTCCATGCCTGTAGAAAAATAGTTGTAACAGTTATTGCTAAACCAGCCGATGTGAGTGAATTCAGGAACGCCTGGCGCACTATTTTCGGTTGCAATTCCCGACCAGTTCCAGCCGGAAACATTTGTTTCATCCCAAGGCGGTTGATCCGCAGATACCTTTGTTATGTTAAAGATCGCTACAACAACTAACACTAAGAGAAAAACCCCCGTACTGAAAATGACTAATTTCTTTTTGTGTTTTTGCATAATTACTATTCACTAAGACAATCAGTTGAGTGTAGCAGATAGCCATCCGCTATCATCGCACACATACAAAAGATTGCTATTCGTATCAAAAACCATTCTTCCAATTTCATCTGCAGCATCACAATCAGCGATAACAGGTGCTCCACTTCTTGTATCCATTTGCAAATAGGCAGGATCTGTATCTTCACTATCCACCCGTAAATTGCCTCCGACACGCAGGGCATCCGTTAATTCTGTCGTACCAATCCCAACACTGGATCCTGCATCTGTGGTTAAATTGCCCTCTACATGCACGTCGCCCGCAAAATACCCTGCATAACTCACACCGCCATTTGTTTCTGCCCCTTCAGTAGCATAAAGTCCATATGTATAAATATGCTCGGAACTTGAACCGGCACTGGCACGCCCCGCCATTGCATAAACGCCATATGTATAAATATAACCCTGGGAAAGATCTGTATGAGAACCTTCCCCAAATACACCTGTAGCTCTGATAGGTCTGGCTGCGGTAGTACTACCATACCAACCGCTGCCAAAACCGTCACAACTTGAATCCACACAACTCCTCCCTTTTGTCGCGGCAGCAAAATCAGTTCCAACTGGCTCACCAGCTTCACCTTGTCGCCTGTAACCATAATTGAATCCGATCACTCCTGCCCTGCCGCCAGATTCAGTTATTCCAAGTATCCCATAACCAAAATGTGACTCCCCTTCAACCGCCGCTTTCCAGTTATTTCCCATGTTATTTCCATAGATTGTTGATACTGCGCCTTCAGGAGTATCCTTGTCAGTATAGGCCGCTATTGCTCTAACTGTTGAAACAGGATTTGCTGAGGTTCCGACATAAAGTGTTGAATCTGCATCAGGAAATGTCGGCGAACCAATAACAAGACGGCCGTTTGCAATACTCATGTCTCCGGAATCAATGTCCAGTGCATAAGTAGGCGAAGCCGTGCCAACACCAACTCTGTTATTCGCATTATTTACAACCAAAGTATTAGAATCAATATTCATCCCGCCTGCGGCAGTAATACCTCCCACTGTATTTAGATCGCCATTATCGCCTATTGAAAGTACAACTGAATCCTTATAAAAATCAAATCTGTTATTCGCCGTATCATACCTAATACCAACAGAAGGATCGGCGAAGTGAATACCATTTTCCAATATTCCTCCGTCAGCATCGGAATTCAGCCAAAGTTCATCCCAAGAACCCACCGTTTCATTTCCGATGGTGTAACTGCCGGCTGAACCGGGTACTATGCTCCCTTCCACAAACACATCCCCATCAACATAAAGCATATACGGCGCAGGTGGTAAATTACTACTTCCCAATCGAAGGCCTCCAATTTTGCCTTGGTCCGCACCTGAAACATTGATCGGAGCGGCAATATCACCCCCCGGAGGGGATTCCGAAGGGGTGGTCCAGGCGGCAAATACCATATTCACCCCCAGACCAACCGCCAAACTTAATACTGCAATGCTAACACTGATAATTGCTGTTTTATTTAGTTTGGTAATCATTTTTCTCATAATTATTTATCCTTAAGTTTTGTAATTCTATGGTAGCGAGTCAACCGGGACTTCAGGGTCGTAAGATCCACTACAGCGACCTCCTTTCGTGTAGCCAAGAGTTACCCAAGTTCTATTCATACGCACCTTTAGTGCAAAGAAACGACTTGCCTCTAGAGAAGGGCACCAGGCACAAACATACATAGTACCTTCAGCATAATTTGTCGGAGCCAGATCACATGTAAATAATCTACCATGTATAAACGGAAGCCCCCCGGTCATTTTTAGCTTCCCAAAATACGCGATATCCTCTTGCCCGACAATATTACCCGTAAGACTGAGATCACCATTCCCAATCATATCACCAGCAATTTCCAGTTCACCCGCTGAAGTATATTCACCCGTTTCTAGTGAATCACCTATTATCAAATCTCCATCAAACCAGCCTGCAAAAGTTTGGTCACTACCTCCTCCATCTTCTACTCCCATCACTCCCACTGATCTGCCTACCCCCGGGTTACCTGCCTTGCCAAACACGCCAAAATCCCAACCCGTTCCTGAGCCACTATAGGTAACAGTTCCTCCTTCGCCATATATACCGGCCACCGTTGCAGTGGGACCATCATATTCCGCTACTGCAGTATTTACCCCTGCCTTCGCATACGTTGCTGAAAGGTCGCTTGCTCCCCAAATATGTAGTTTGGTAGCAGGGTTGCCTGTACCAACTCCAACTTTGTCAGTAAAAGAACTTACAAAAAGCGTATTTGCATTTACTCCCAAATCTGCATTTCCTCCAGCGCTTGGAATTATGTCTACAGAACCTTCAAATAATCCTGCCAGTGTTGTGCCAGGACCGCTAAAAACAGGGTTGTCTATGTTTTCTGTATTATCAAACCCCACAACTCCGTACGATCCTCTAGCAATAAGTCCATAACCAGTATCTCTTCCTCTTGCAAATACACCCCCTATTCCAGTATCCTTTGCATCTGCTAGGATCCCGTATCCTGTGCTACTACGTGAGGATATTCCATACTCCAAGCCATATCCATAAATGCCTGTCCCTCCTACCACAGAATCATTAACTCCCTGTATGGCTGCATTACTGTTAGAATTATTAATAGCAACTATTCCTGATCCATCTTCTGCTTCTACATTTAGCAAACCTGAATTATTTATACTGTTAATAAAGATGGAATTAGTTGCACTATCAACATTCAATAAGCCACCATGAACATTCAAATCATTGGCTACTGTTGCACTGTCAGTCAGTAAATCTAAAACGTTTGTTGATGCTGAAACACTCAGATCGCCATTAATATCCGCATTTCCTTCCAAAAAAGTAGTGCCCCCCACATACAGTTTGTTTGTGCCCACTACTGTAGTACCCACACCCAGACTACCGTCTTGAGTTGCTATATTAAGCCCCCCTATTTTCTCCTGAGCATATAGAGATGTATTAAGAACGGGTTCCAAACTGCCTAAATGAGGAGGTGCTACGGCTGGGTCCTGCCAAGTAGCCGCTATTACAATATTCACACCGAATCCAGCAATAAGACATAATAGAGCAATGCAAACACTGATAGTTGCTGTTTTATTAAACTTTTTAAGTGCTTCTTTCATTTAAATCTTTCTATGTTTCTGGTACATAAGGACCAGCATTACAAGCATCCCCTAATGTATACCCAATATCGATCCATACTCCATTCATTCTCGCCATTACTGAATGCTTACGCTGTCCTGTTGGGGTTGGGCAGAAATGACACACAAACATAGTACCTTCAGCATAGTTGTCAGGTCCAACATCACATGTCGTTCCGCCTTGCATTACCAGAAGTCCGCCGTCCATTCTTAGTTTCCCTAAATATGTGATATCTCCATAAATATCAATATCACCAGTGAGATTTAAACCACCGTATCCAACCATATCTCCAGCAACTTCTAAACTGGATAAGGTGCTTAATTTACCACTGACAGACACCTGTCCTTCAACTTCAACTTTGCCATCAAACCATCCGGCATATGTATCGCCGACTCCATTGAAATCGGATCCCATAATCCCTACAGATCTTCCTGACCCCGGATCACCTGCCTTACCAAACACGCCAAAATTCCAACCTGTTCCAGCACCATCATAGGTAACAGTTCCTCCTTCACCATATATACCGGCCACCGTTGCAGTGGGACCATCATAATCTTGCCACATTGTGTTTGTTCCCGCCTGAGCGTAAACGGCTGATTGGTCACTAACACCTATGGTATGAAGTGCAACAATTGGACTATTTGTGCCAATTCCTACTCTATTTGTAGAAGAGTCAACAACAAACGTATCACTGTTAACAGTCAAGTCTGCATTTCCTCCGGCACTTGGCACTATTTCAACAGACCCCTCAAACAATCCGGCTAGAGTTTCAGCAGGACCATTGAATGTGGGGTTATTAACATCTTCTGTATTATCCAAACCTATAACTCCATATAATCCCCGGCCAACAGCTCCGTAGCGAGTGTCTCCTCCTCTTGCATATAATCCTCCTGCTCCAAAATCTCTTGCATCAGCTAACACGCCGTATTTTGTAGAAGAGACCCCCCATATACCATATTCTTGACCATATCCATAAACACCAGTGCCTCCTAGCAAAGAATTGTTAACCCCTTGTATAGCTGCGTTACTGCTAGAATTGTTTTTTGCAAATATTCCTGACTCATCTCCCGCAGCAATGTTTACTATCCCAAAATCATTTATGGCATTTATAAAAATAGAATTACTACTGCTATTTACGCTAAGCAATCCGCTATTAACATTCAAATCATTGGCTACTGTTGCACTGTTAGTCAGTAAATCTAAAACGCTTGCCGTTGCTGAAACACTCAAAGTCCCATCGATACCGACATTTCCTTCTAAATAAGTAGTACCATTCACATATAGCTTGTTTGTGCCCACAACTGTTGTTCCCACACCTAAACTACCGTCTAGAGTTGCTACACTAAGACCGCCCTTCTTTTCTTGGACAAATACGGATGTGTTTAGTGGAGGTTCTAATTCTGCAGGGAAATCAGGAGGAGTGACGGTTGGAGATTGCCAAACAGCTGCAAACACATTTGGGGTGATAATCCCTCCAACTATGCCAAAACCCGCTACAATTAAACAAAAAACAGCTACCTTACTTGCCTTCAGGGAAGCTGCTATCAATGATTTTTTGTTTTTTTTCTTCATATTTTTATCTGTTAAAGGGAGAAATTACCACGCATCTATTTGCACCCGCTTTGACAAAACATCCAATAAAATTATATAATATAATCTGAAAATAGCCAATAGTATATTAGTTATTCTAACATAAGTAAAAAGAAATGTCAACCAGCAAAAGTAATCAAAGTACTTTTTTGAAAAGTTGTGAAAAAGTAGCTCTCACTGCTACAATAATTACTGTGATTGTTGCAACCGTCACTTTAATAGTGGGATATCAATGGGGACAAAGCAATGCGGATGAAAAGGCTGTAGAGCCGAGCACTCAGCAAGTGGCCATACAACCAGCTGGTTATGAGTATGAAGAAGCAAAAAACATTACTGCATACAAAGGCCAGGTAACAGGAGTAAACGGTAATCAGATCGATATTACCGCAAAAGTAGCTGAAAATGATATTTCCGTTGAAAAGACCGTTAATATTACTACTACAGAAAGCACTATTTTTCGCAAAATAGATATTACGAAACCGCCTGTTAATCCTGATTCGCTGGAAGAGGGTGAGGAATATGAACGAGAAAAATCAATTCAAATAAGTGATATCCAGATAGGAGATAATATTATTGCAGAGGCTGATGAAAATATTTATGGAAAGACAAGCTTTCAGGCTTACGAAATAAAAGTACTCTCAATTGGGCTTTAAAAACAAAAAATCTAAGAATTATTAAAGAAAGGAATATTCATGAGTACATTGTTATGGGTTGTGGTAGGTATAATAGCCATTGTTATTCTTTGGTTTGTAGCTACCTACAACGGTCTTATTCGCCTAAGAAATAGAACAGACGAAGCTTGGTCAGATATTGATGTTCAACTAAAACGAAGATATGACTTAATCCCTAACCTGGTTGAAACCGTTAAGGGTTATGCTTCACACGAGAAGCAGCTTTTTGAAAACGTGACCAAGGCTCGTAGTAATGCGATGCAGGCAACAACTCCAGAGGAACAAGGAAAGGCTGAAAACATGTTAGCCGGAACCCTTAAATCACTCTTTGCTGTTGCTGAGAATTATCCAGATCTTAAAGCAAATCAGAATTTTGCTAAGCTTCAGGATGAATTATCTGATACAGAAAATAAAATTCAGGCTTCAAGAAGATTCTACAACGGCAACGTTCGCGATTTCAACACAAAACTTCAGGTATTCCCAACCAACATGATTGCCAGCATGCTTGGTTTTAAGAAGAAAGAATTCTTTGAGATCGAAGAAGCAGAGCAAAGAGAAAACGTTGAAGTAAAATTCTAATCTTTATTCTAATTTAGAACGGAGCGCGGAATTCTTTTCCGCGCTTCTATGACCTTAGAAAATGTATAAACAAATTGATTCCAACAAGAGAAAGTCTATAATACTGATTGTTCTTTTTGTTGTAATAATAGGACTGGTTGGCTGGGTATTTGGTGAATTAACCGAGATGGGATATTTCGGGTTGATTCTTGCCCTTATAATTGCAGTTTTGATGTCACTTTATGGATATTTTTCTGGAGATAAGGTTGCTTTGTGGACTTCGGGAGCAAAACCGATTACCAAAGAGCAAAATCCATATGTTTATCGTATGGTGGAGAATTTGAGTATAACTGCCGGGATTGCTATGCCTAAGATTCACATTATATCCGATCCAGCAATCAATGCTTTCGCTACTGGTCGGGATCCGGAGCATGCCTCAATTGCTGTTACATCCGGAGCAATTGAAAAACTGGAGAATGAAGAATTAGAAGGAGTATTAGCACATGAAATGTCCCATATAAAGAATTACGACATCCGATTAATGACCTTGGTAATTATTTGTGTTGGTGTGATAGCATTACTATCTAATTGGTTTTTTAGAATCAGTTTTTTTGGCGGTAGAAAAAGTTCTCGAGGTGGAGGACAATTACAAATTATAATAATGGTTATAGGACTTGTTTTACTAATATTTGCTCCGATCATTGCCCAACTAATAAAACTGGCAGTTTCTAGAAAAAGAGAGTTCCTTGCTGACGCTTCCGGTGCACTTTTGACCAGATATCCTGCTGGCTTAGCCAATGCGCTAGAAAAAATAGAAAAAGTGAATGTTGAACCAATGTTAAGAGCAAACAATTCAACTGCACATCTATATATTTCCAATCCATTTGGTCACAAAGCACGAAAGGGTTTAGCAAAGCTATTTTCTACTCACCCTCCTGTAGAAGAGAGAATAAAAACTCTCAGAGAGATGGCATAATTAACAATACATCATCTATGACTCCTGATATTATAAATAAATTTACTACCAATCTCAAAAACGTGCTAAAAACTGCGTCAGAATTGGCTTTGCAATCAAAACGCGAAAAAATAAGTCCGCTTGATCTGCTCAATGGACTACTACAGCAAAGAGGGAGTATCGGATCAGAGGTTTTGACAAAAGTTGGTTTTAGGCAAAGGCCAAGTGGCATTTCACAATCATCTGTCGGAGTAAAGGAGCCTATTGATTCAGTAAAAAGCATCTCAACACTAGTACCCCGATTTACTGATGAGAGCAAAAAAGTACTTGAAAAATCAGCTCTCATATCTTCACAATACCACCACAAATATGTGGGGACAGAGCATTTGCTTTATGCATTACTAAAAATAAAAGACAGTGAAATTGAAAAATTGTTTGCTCAATCTAATATCAAAATCGACGAACTAACTCAACATTTAAACACTGTTTTAAAAAGTACTTCAAAATTTCCAGATATCACAAGAATTTTTGAAGATAATAAAGAACTTAGTATTGGAGACAATGAGATAAAAGAAAATCTTCCCGGGACTGCTCTAGAATTTTTCTGCACAGATTTAACTAATAAAGATATACAGAAAAACATTGATCCAGTGATTGGTAGAAATGAAGAAATAAGCAGACTTATTCATGTTTTGGCCCGACGTACAAAAAACAATCCTGTTCTTATAGGCGAACCCGGTACAGGAAAAACTGCCATTGCAGAAGGACTGGCTAAACGCATTTCCGAGGGTAATGTACCTGTAATTCTTCAGGATAAAAAAGTATTGAGCCTTGATTTAAGTCTTGTTGTTGCTGGAACAATTTATAGAGGAGAGTTTGAAGGAAGAATTAAACAAATTATTGACGAAATTAAAGCTGATTCAAATATAATTCTGTTTATTGATGAGGTTCATATGATTATTGGAGCCGGCACTACATCCGGATCTATGGATGCTGCAAATATTCTCAAACCATCGCTTGCTAAAGGGGAAATAAGATGCATCGGCGCTACAACGCTTGACGAGTATCGAAAACATATTGAATCTGATGCTGCGTTAGAAAGAAGATTTCAACCTATTCTTGTTGAAGAACCATCTGTTGAAGAAACTTTGGAGGTATTAAAAGGAATAAGAGGAAATTACGAAAAGTATCATCGAGTTACAATAACAGATGAAGCATTAGAAGCAGCGGTGCGATTGAGTGAACGTTATATGCAGGATAAATTTCTTCCTGATAAAGCTATTGATTTGATAGATGAATCTGCTTCCAGATTCCGTATCCACCAGAAATTAGATCCCATTACTGAAAAGTTAAATGCAGTCAAGAAAGATCTACATAACTGTCATGAAGATAAAGAAACCGCGGTGCTGCAGGAAAAATTTGAAGAAGCAATGAGTATTCGCAACAAAGAGATCAATCTAGTAAAGGAATTGGCAGAACTAAAAAAGAAGCAGACAGAGCTCCATCAAAAACCTTTGGGAAAAATAACCGAAGAAGATATTGTTGAAGTCATTAGTAAAATTACAAAAATCCCTTTGACCGAATTAAGCATTGAGGATAAGGAAAAAATCATAAATCTAGAAAAAGTAATAAGTAAGCACATCATAGGGCAATCTGAAGTAATAAAGGATATTAGTGGATTTATAAAAAGATCACGGGCCGGTTTGAGCCACCCTGATCGACCATTTGGATCATTTATTTTCTTGGGTCCGACAGGCGTAGGAAAAACTGAAATGGCGAGGGTTGTAGCAAAAACCGTTTTCGGCAGCGATGATTCCTTAATCAGAATTGATATGTCAGAATATTCAGAAAGTTTTCAAGCATCTAAACTAATTGGAGCGCCGGCAGGTTATGTTGGATACAAGGACGGAGGCAAGCTTACCGAAAGTGTACGTCGAAAACCATATTCAGTAGTACTATTTGACGAGATAGAAAAGGCTCATCCTGAAATATTCAATTTACTACTCCAGGTTTTAGAAGATGGGCATTTGACCGATGCTATAGGAAAAAAGATAAACTTCAAAAACACAATTATCATTCTCACATCAAATGTTGGCTTATCATTGTTAAACCAAGGCGTGATTGGATTTGAGTCCGAGAAAGAAGAATCTAGACTTAATTATGAATCTATAAAACAACAGGTGTTGAAAGAATTGGAAAAAAAGTTTAAGCCAGAATTCCTAAATAGAATAGATAAAATTTCTGTATTTAAACCACTGGACAAATCTTCAATTAGAAAAATTGTTGAAATACAGATTGCCGAGCTGAAGGAAAGATTACACGCACAGGGAATTGAAATGGAGCTTTCTAAAACTGCCATTGATCTGCTGACAAACAAAAGTTTTGCACCGGAAAAAGGAGCACGAGAAGTAAGGCGCGTAATCCAAGAATACGTAGAAAATCCACTTGCCGATAAAATGCTCAAAAATGACGTACAGAAGGGTGAATCAATTAAAGTAAAGACAAAGCAAAGAAAGGTTGTATTGGAAGACTAAATATTATATAATCTATTTATCAATCGCCGGGCGTCCTTTGCCCGGTTTTTTTTACAAAATGAGTCAGACTAAAAAAATATTACAAATCATTATTGAACTTATTTTCCCTTCTAACTGTTTTGGTTGTGGAATTGAAGGAGCATGGCTTTGCAAAGATTGTTCAGAACAAATACCCCTGTATTCAAAGGATGTTTGTTTGTGGTGTGGTAAGCATATTAAAGATAATAAGATGTGTTTGCCGTGCCAAAATGAATCTCAACTGGATTCCTTATTTGCCCTTACCGCATATCAAAATCCCCTACTCAAAAATATGCTCCATAATTTGAAATACAATTTTGCTTCAAACATCACTGATGCATTTGCATTATTGCTAAATCTTTTTTTTGATGAGCAAAAAACTTTTACTGTAAATAAAAATTGCATACTTGTGCCAATCCCCCTACACAAAAAACGTTTCGCGGAAAGGGGATTTAATCAGTCAAAGCTTATTGGCGATAGGATTTCACAGATTCTGCAAGTACAAACAAATTCTGAATTATTAGTTAGAGTAAGAAATACAAAATCTCAAATGACCCTAAATAAAAAGGAGAGGCTTCTGAATATAAAAAATTCTTTTGTTTGTCCAGATCCTAACCAAGTTAAAAATAAAGACATAATTCTTGTTGATGATGTTCTCACCACAGGAGCAACTATCAAAGAAGCTTCTCTTGCCTTAAAGAAGGCTGGCTGTAGATCGGTAAGTGCTTTTGTACTGGCAAAAGAGGGGTTGATAAATCCAAACAATAATGGTAGGATAAATTAGTCTAAAAAATGAAAGAGTGCTCACCTCGCTTCGCGAGAGCGAAGCGGGCCAGAGCGGTCGAATGGGACAGTCTTGCCACCGCCTACGGCGGGGTCCCGCCAAAGGCGGGAAAAACTGCTAATTAGTAAATTTTTATTAAAGTTCGCAAATAGTATATGGAGGAGTGCCAGAGCGGTCGAATGGGACAGTCTTGCCACCGCCTACGGCGGGAAAAACTGCTAATTAGTAAATTTTATTAAAGTTCGCAAATAGTATATGGAGGAGTGCCAGAGCGGTCGAATGGGACAGTCTTGAAAACTGTTAGGCCTGCAAAGGTCTCGGGGGTTCGAATCCCTCCTCCTCCGCCATATTTAGCATTCGGAGAGATACCCAAGTGGTTGCCAGCCCAAGGCTGGTCGGCCCTGGGCCGAAAGGAGTCAGCAAACATGTATTATGTATATATAATTCAAAGTAAAAAAGATGGTCGTTTGTACAAAGGTTTTACCTCAGATTTA
>JAHJEX010000050.1 GCA_018825385.1 Patescibacteria group bacterium | reverse complement strand
TAATAAGATACAACAAAAAAACCCGCCATCAAGCGGGTTTTACTTTTTTCTTATTACTTCTTACTCTCTTCTTTCAAAACTTCAGTAATTTTATTTTTGATATCATCTAAATGAATGTCGTTTTTTTGTAAGAAATACTTTGCGCCCAATGCTCTTACTTTTTTTTCGACGATTTCCTGGCCTAAAGAGGTGAGAACAATAACTGGAATTGATTCATCTTTTAAATGCTTTAAAAAATCAAACCCGCTCATCACAGGCATCATAATATCTAGCATAATCACATCAGGTTTAAATTCTTTCATTACTTCTAATCCCTCTTCCCCATTATCAGCAGTCTCTGCTTCATAACCCTCGGTCATTAACATAGACTTAATAACTTGTTGAATTGTTTTGTCATCTTCGATGATTAATACTTTGTTTGACATATATTTCCTTATAAAATTATTCTAATGGTAATGTGAAGTAAAATGTACTTCCTTCCCCCTCCATTGATTCAACACTGACAAGTCCACCGTGTGCCTCAGTTATTCCTTTGGCAATTACTAATCCCAGTCCAGTTCCTTTTACTTTTGCTTGTTTACCGCCCTCGGCTTGCTCAAATTTACTAAAAAGTTTTTTGATCTGATTTTGCGGGATTCCAGAACCATTATCCGTCACTGCACAAATTATTACATCTTTATCACGTTTTTGTAAAGCCAAGGCAGAATTAGAAATAAACCACTTAACTTTAGCAATGCCGGCCTTTTTTTCAATATCTTCATCCTTTTGTAATAATAAAGTCTGAATAGTAACTTCCCCTTTTTCTTTTGTGAACTTAATAGCGTTGGAAAGCAAATTATTTAGTACCTGAATAATTTCTTTTTCGTCAAACAGAACAGAAGGGATATCGGGTCCCCAATACGAATTGAGGGAAACGCTTTTTTCTTCTGCTAGGGTATTAAAAAAAGCAATTCTTTCCTCAATAACTTTTTTTAAGTCTCCCTTTTCCTTGGATACAATAAACTTTCCGGATTCTAACTTTGCTACGTCTAATAGGTCATTAACTAGTTCTAAAATATTTGTAGTGCTTTCGTGAATCATTTTGGCGGACTGCAAAAATTGGTCTTTCGGCATTTTTTTATCTTGCAACATTTCAGCAATCAATCGAACACCATTTAGCGGAGATCGTAAATCATGTACCATCATGTTAGTGAAATCTTCTTTTATTTTTTCCAGCTCTTTGTCGTGGGTTATATCGTGAAGAATTATTACTGCACCTAGAGTTTCAGTATTTTTATCCTTTACCGGTGAAAATAATATACGAATATACCGATGTTGGAGGTAAGTCTCTTCAACTACTTCTAGTCGATTTAGCTTGATACACTCTTCGAGCTTTGTTCTAAAATCTACTTTCCCCTCAAAGGCTTCAATAATATCGAAAATTGAAATCTCATCATTTTCTATCCCCAAAAGCTCTTTTACTTTTGGATTGATGACATAAACTCTATTTTCCTTATCAATCATTAGTACTCCATCTGCCATACTCACTACCATCGCATTGAGTTTGCTTTGTTCTGAATCCAGTACGTCTTGCAGACGCGTAACGGCATTAGATGCCTGAGCAGTGATTTTATAGAGGATAGTCATTTCATCTTCTTTATACAGACCGGTTTTTGTACTGGATACGTTTAACATTCCAACTACTTTATCCCCAACAGTTAGTGGGATATTAAAAAACGAGCTTAATGGCTCATCTTTTTCATCATCCAAAATTGTTCCAGCTATTACTTCTTCTATTTTTCTTTCCTTATAATCTTGATCGGTTAGAGCTGAAAGTGCAGTTACCATTTTGTTTTTTACGTCTTCAATAAATTTCGGACTGACACTTTCTTCAACTTTGCATTTGAATAGCAATTCTTTTTTTTGAGTATCTTCAAGGATATATGCAGTAGTGGAATAATCAATTAACTCCTTTAGGGATCCAGTAATAATATCAGCAATTCTTTGAGTGTTTAAAGAGTAGCCCGCTCTTTCTCCTATTTCCTTGAGAATCGATAATTCATACATGCGGCGACTATTCTCCGCTTCTCTTTGTTCACTTTCTTCTTTCAAATTACTGCGTAGTTTTCTGATATATATACAAAAACCAACAACAATCGCGATAATCGCAATCGAAAAACCGAGTATCAATATTGCATTACTCTGTTCCATAAATGCCGGTCTGATTACTAATTATTGGCCAACCTTAATTGAAGGATATTTCGCTAGTAATGGTTCCATTGTCTTCTTGACGATTAAACCAGAAAGGGCAACATATTCATCAATTAGTTTTTGGAGTACTGCTTGAGCATCACCGTTAATTTCAGTTACTTCGCCATCTGCACCAACTACTAGCTCCTTAACGTTCTTTGCTTTCATAATCGCAATATCCGGACCCAAAATGACTACTTGCTTTTTGATCATCTCGGACATTATCATTTTATATTCGTCATCGTTTGACATATTTTTGTAGTTAATTTTCTTATTTTAGCTTTGAGTTATTTTTTTAGCTTCATCACCGGCAGATTTTAGTGCTTTCAGTGTCCAAACAAAAGTAACAAACCATACAGCAAAAACGGGGAGTACCCAATAAACTCCCTTAGAATTCTCAAACATATACGCAG
This sequence comes from Patescibacteria group bacterium, assembly GCA_018825385.1. GTDB lineage: Bacteria > Patescibacteriota > Patescibacteriia > UM-FILTER-42-10 > UM-FILTER-42-10 > JAHJEX01. Next base: position 948 of record JAHJEX010000050.1, on the reverse strand, counting down.
TACTGACAATACCCAAACTATACATTTCAACTAACATGGTATAAACCAACACCTTGGTTATTTTACCCACTAAAGACCCCTTAACTAATGAATATACCTTTCTTCCCTTCACAAAGATATATACAGAACCGGCAATTAGAATTGGCCAGCCCACAAATAGTATTATATTTCTCATAAGCTCTAGTGACATAATTTTTTAGTTAATTATTTATAAACGTACTTAATAATTGGGATGCACAAAAAATAACACTGGCTAATCATTTGCCAGTATCAGGTTACGTTTTATTTTTATATTCATGCGTGTAGAAGTTAGTAAATCTATTGTAACACATATCTAGAAAAAAATCAACTTCGATATTTATAATGAAAGTGATTTGATATTAAAATCGTGGTAGTATTAGAAGGTATAATTAAGAATAAAATAATGAAAAATAATAAAATCAGATTGGTAATTTTTGACTGCTATGGTCTAATTTTGAATGCTGGGTATCCGAACACATCAAAAGCCTTGGCGAAAAAATACGAAGGTAGCTGGAAAACATATCTTAGAGTAATGTATTCTGAATATTTTAGTTTGGCGGCGATAAGAAAAATTTCACAAAAAGAAGCATGGCAGATGACGGTCGATTATTTTAAACTGCCAATTAGTTGGCAACAACTGAGGGATCTGCATTATAGTCTAATGAAAGTGGACAAACGGGTGCTTGCAGTAAATAGAGATCTGAATAGAAGGGGATATAAGACACTGATACTTACTAAAAACACACGCAGTCAGTTTGTAGACGCTATTGTCAAAAAATTCTGCCTTAGAAAAGAATTCAAAAACATTATTAATACCTGGGAGCTTAATTTGCCAAAAGCAAGCAAAAAAACACTTCGATTGGTTATGAAGCGATTTAATGTAAGGCCAGAAGAGGTTGTGTATGCTGATGATCAGGAGTCGAATTT
>JAHJEX010000049.1 GCA_018825385.1 Patescibacteria group bacterium | reverse complement strand
TAATTGAATTGTTATCTGCCAGATCAACTTTCACAAAATTGCCACTAACTTTACTTCTGCATCCTAAATACAGTTCAAAGTCGTCTGGAGCCGTGTTTACGACTTCAGTACCCAAATAACCAGATGCGCCTAGAATCAATGCTTTCTTCTTCATATGATTAATTATACCAAGAAAAACTGGATATCAAAAAACCGCCTAAATGGCGGTTTTTGTGTTAGGTTAGTCTATTGCATCTTTTTCTTCCTGCAAATGTTCCAGTTTCTGTCTTATACCTTCTCTTTTTTGTTTCTATTCAGGTACCTCTTCTTTTGGTTGTAAAAATGGTAATTCAAATTTTATTTTTTGAATACAATTAATTTACCAAATTAATTACTTTTTTATTCTGACAACAATTTTTTATATTCTCAATAGTTGTATCAAGTATTCTTTCTAATGCTTCCTTACTATTAAATGCATTATGAGGGGTTACAATAACCTTATCAGAGATTAGCAGCATGTGACCTTCTACAATTGTCTCCAAATAGTCATTTAGATTTTGTTCATTTGTACTTATAAAGTGCGGAGATAATAATTCTGCCTCTTCCTTTAGTAAATACTTCTCTTCTTCTAAAACATCTAGTCCGATACCTGTTAGCTTTCCACTTCTTAATCCATCTATTAATGCTGTTGTGTCGATTAGGCCACCACGAGCTGTATTAATTATCATTGCACCATCTTTAATCAGTTTTATATTTTTTCTATTAATTAAATGACGGGTTTTTTTATTATACGGTGCATGAAGTGTGATTATATCTGATTTTTTAATTAGATTTTCCAGTGTTTCATATTTGAATCCCATGCTTTTTGCCATCTTTAGATCTCTACGAACATCAAAAACCAAAACATTCATATTAAATCCTTTTGCAATTCTCGCAACATGTTGACCAATGTGACCACCTCCGACAATTCCAATCGTTTTATCTCTTAAATCAAATCCTCTCAAACCTTCTAGACTAAAATTTCCACGGGAAGTCCTTTCATATGATTTATGAATTTTTCTTGCTAGTGAAAGTATTAAAGCAAATGTATGTTCTGCAACCGTATTTGCTCCATAAGTTGGAACATTTGCAACTTTAATTTTTGCTTTTGTAGCAGCTTTTATATCTATATGGTCGAAACCTGTTGAACGAGTTGAAACTAATTTAAGATTTGGTAATGAATTCAAAACTGATTTATCAATCCTAGAATAAATAAAAGGAGAAATAATATCTATATTTTGAATTTCTCTTATGCTTTTTTTATCTACAATCCCTTCATAGAATTTTAGATCATGACCTTTTAATTCATTTTCTAAATATTCTTTTTCCCATTTTTCTACTTCAAAAAATGCTACTGAAGCTTTTTTACATTTTGGTGTCATTATTTTACCTCCTTTGAATCCTTTCTAGATTTCATTTTTTTCTTTGTCTTTTTGACCGTACTTACCGCAGCAATACTAGATAGTACAGCAAATGCTCCGGCAATACCCAACAATACTTTTTTCTTACTCTCCTCATCCATACTGCTGTATTTCTTTTTCATACTGTTAGTATGATTAATCAGCTTATCAAATTTTCTATGATCGGCAGTAGGTGTGGAAGAAGGAACGCTTTTTTTGGTAACTTTCATAAATTTATTGTGTTAATTATTAGAAATTTTCCATCAATTTTTAGGATAATTAATACAGTTCTGATTTACATTATAGCAAAATAGTTGCAAAACACAACCACTTATAAATGCAAATTCAAATAAATCGGGAGCATGTAAATTAGTATTGGTTTTCACTAATCATTTATGAATGCTTTTTCAGGAAGTAGCTATTGACAAATTAGTGTATTTGTACTACGTTTAAGCGCTCCGTACTTTGACACACTGAAGCTATACTATGGCTTCAACATGAATAGAAAAGGATGGTAGATCATGAACACCTTTCGTTGGTTTCTGATCGTTTTGAGCCTCATCTTTGTCCTCGTCTGCTTCAGCGTCGCTATGGCTGAGGTTGCCGTCAAAAATCTGGAGCTGGAGGAGCTCTGGCATATTGGCGGAGAAAACGACAATGACGTGCTTCTGGAATTCGTGCGTTCAGTAGTCCGGGATGGAGAAAACATCTATATTCTGGATACGAAAGCCGCACGAGTTCACCATTACAAACTCAATGGTGAGTTTGTAACCATCTATGATATAGCCGGCACCGGACCCGGACAGTGCGATAACGCTCACACGTTGCTGTTTTTGGGCGATGGCAAGTTTGGCCTGGTACAAGGATTACCGGCTAAGATTATCGTGAGTGACCTCAACGACAATCCTGCACCTACCATTAAATTCCACTTTCCCGGAGTCGATCAGAACACTCCGGTAGCGATGACCGCCGTCAAAGGTCAGGGCAACTATATATTAGGATTCAACGAAATCAAGAACTTGGGGATTGCTCTATCAATCTTCAAGCTTCAGGATAACCGGCATGGTCGCCTGCAAGCCTATGAGGTTGCCAGACTGTTCCAGGACAACCCGCCGTTCACAGGAGAAATACCGGATGAGGCAGAAATTCCCTACTATTCCAATCGGGATGTATGGGACATTTCTGCTGAGGGCTTACTCTACGTAGCCCCCTACCGTGATCAGTACCTGATCCATGTGTACCGTGCTGACGGTAGCCTGATAAATAAGATCAAAGGCGAATACAATCCTTGCCTGCGATCCTACGATCTCATGGACTATCACGCTCATCTCACATCTGACATCCATATCTACGTCGAAGATAGCGAGCCCGCTATTATGGGCCTGCACATCATCGATGGTGAGATTTGGGTCAGGAGCGGATGTTCCGATTATCAGGATGTCTACCGACAATATGACGTCATTGACTCGGAAGGACAATTCAGCCACCTGGTAAACCTGTTCTATCCGGGCACCGGCTTCAAGGACGATCTGGTTTTCCTGGGTGATGGCCTGGTAGCCATTGTTAAAGGAAACTCCGATCGGCTAAAGCGCGGATTTTTCCTTGACAATCCGAAGACTTCCATAGAGGAAGATGTGGTACAGGTAATACTGTGCCACATGAAGGAGTAGATCCGAAACCCCGCCTGTTGCGTACTTACGTGATAGGCGGATTTTTTATTTAAATAAAAAAACCCCGTTCTCAAGCGTGCTCGAGAGCGGGGCGGTTGTGCTACCGATTGGTAGCCAGTGTTCCCTGGACTAGTGTTTCCCCTAGTACCAGGGGTCTCCGATCGGGTCGCAGCAGTTGTCCTGCAAGTCCCACAGACACGCCCGGTTTAACCCATAATGGGTCCAACCATAGTCAGCCGCGGTCACACAGGAGTACGGCGCCAGGCCAGCAGCCACAACAACTTCGGTTGTTGCGATCGACGAGACGCCCAGCACCAGTGTGAACAATGCGACAGTCAAAACAAGCTTTCTCACCGGAATACCTCCTCACGATTTAGAATTCTCATGGAAACTGATTTTATCTATAGATACCCCCCTTTCTCCAGAGGTGATTGCCTATCTGAGAGTGACAGTAGCCGTCTGACTGATGGTCAGTCGATCCGTTGCTATCACTTTCAGAACCTGATAACCCATGAAGCGCTCCG
>JAHJEX010000001.1 GCA_018825385.1 Patescibacteria group bacterium | reverse complement strand
GTGGCTGGGGAGGAGGGATTCGAACCCCCGATCACGAGACCAGAACCCGTTGCCTTACCACTTGGCTACTCCCCAATATGAATGTTGGAAGTTAGATATGGGATGTTTGAAGTCATTCCCATTATACCACTTGCCTGCCCGTACATTTGCACAGCAAATGGTCGGGGCTACTCCCCAATATGAATGTTGGAAGTTAGATATGGGATGTTTGAAGTCATTCCCATTATACCACTTGCCTGCCCGTACATTTGCACAGCAAATGGTCGGGGCTACTCCCCAATAATTCTTATAAATATTTGATGCAAAGCTTTTCTTCCAGCGTGAGATTTATAATATTTTTCACGTGCTCTTGCTTCAGTAATTGTATCAAATTCCTCTTTATATATTAGCCTCACTGGTCTTCTGTTTCTAGTAGAAGTGCATTTTCCGCGATTGTGCTCTACCAATCTTCTTTCAATATCTGTGGTCGATCCTAAATATGTTTTAAGATCTTTTTCACTATAGAGTAAATACACTATTGACTTTTTCATAGAAAAGACATTACCTTATCCGCCTCGGCTTGACGCTTTGTCGAGACAGGCCACTTGGCTAGTCTCGGCAGTTCATCGGAACTGACGGACTACTCCCCAATTAATACTCTTTCCTAACCTTCTACCACCTCACCGCCAAATGTGTCAAGAGCGTCTTTTAGTGCATTTGTTTCTTCCTCTTTCTGTTTCGGTTCTGGTAGTGGTTTTTCTCTCAAAGTATTATCAATAATACAAGTAAAGGTAAGTGGGGTATTATATACTTCTTCCAAAATATTTTCGATAATTCGCTTGTTCTTTGCTTCCCAAACACGGTCCAGATAAAACTGAAATCCAAACGCAATTGTCATCACATTCCCATTAATTTCGACTATTTTGCCAACATTTAGCGTTAATGCTAAAGAATGGTTGTATTCTCTTAGCTTTTTGAGATACGTTTTCCATTTTTTTTGAACTTCTGATAGTTTAAGCACCGGCGCTTCTTTCTTATCCTCGTTCACACTCTCGTTTTTCACTACCTCCTCTGGGTCGCGATTTATTTCTTTTTTCACATAACTGTCTTTTAGCGAAGATTTTGGATTATCATTTCTTTTTGCTGATGATACTACCGGTCCAGGCATCTTTGGGGACGAACCCTTGGTAAAATGATCACTGTCCTCTTTGCCGTTTTCAATAACTTCCAAAATCGCAATCTCCAATGGGAGCTGAATGATATCTGTCTGGACTTTAAGTATTGGTTCAATTCTCAAGAAAATATTGATCCATCTTACCAGTTCTTGTGAATCCAGCTGGCTGGAAATTTTTGTCATTTCTTTTTGCAATTCATCATCCAATTCTGATACAGCAAATTTTTCTAAAGAGCTGGATACATTGAGCAAAATAATTTTTCTTAAAACCTCAACAATATTTTTTACAAAATTCTTAACATTACCACCTTCTTCAACTAGTCTGTTCACTAGCTCTATTGAAGACGCGATATCGCCCATGGTAAGCAGTCCTAAAAATTGAATAACCAAGGTATCATCTGAATGGGGAACTATTAAATCTATATGATCCATGGTAACTTTTTTCTCTCCTAAGGAAAGAACTTGCCCCAGCATACCTTCAGCGTCCCGTACGCTACCATCAGACGCAAGTGCAATTGCCTTCAGAACTTTTTCATCTACCTGTATTTTTTCCTGACTAGTAATAGTGTTCAGGCGATCAATAATATCCTTCACCCCTACTTTTTGGAAATCAAACCTTTGGCATCGGGAAATAATCGTCTGTGGCACCTTGTGCACTTCTGTAGTTGCTAGAATAAACACAACATTTTCTGGAGGTTCTTCCAAAGTTTTCAGCAACGCGTTAAATGCTGAAATAGAAAGCATGTGTACTTCATCGATAATGAATATTTTGAATTTACTAGAAACCGTTGCTACCCTAGAATTATCAATTATATTTTGTCTTACATTATCAACACCAGTATGAGAAGCAGCATCAATTTCAATCAAGTCCAACAATCTCCCCTTAACAATATCTTTGCAAGAATTACAGGCATTACACGGTTCAGCAGATTCTTTCTTTCGATTTTTGCAGTTAAGAGATTTTGCAAATAGACGGGCCATTGTCGTCTTTCCCACACCCCTAGGGCCGGTAAACAAATAAGCATGGGCAATCCGTCCACTTTCCAACTCATTCATAAGAGTAATACGTATATGGTTTTGATCAACCAGATCTTTAAAAGCCTGCGGTCGATATTTTCTATATAGTGTTTGTGACATAAATAAATCCCTAAAGATGGGCATCTATTATATTAGCGCGAATTCTGAAGTTATGCAATCTGTTAAAAGTTTCAAAAAAGACCCCAACTGGGATCTTTTGAGGATTAGAAGCTATTTACAGTATTGAGTTATATTTCTAGATCATCCAGCTGTTTTTCTTTCTCAACACTTGGAGTATCTTTCTCTTGTAATGTTACGGTACTAACATCACTATCAACATTTGGTTGCCTTTCACCGCCCTTTACTATGTTTTCTACTGCTGCCCATTCTGTTTGCTTATCAATTGGAACAAGTATTACTATCTCATCACCAACTTCGCCTTTAAAATAGGTAATACTGGCCAAAAGCACCTTGTAGTTCCTGCCATTGGACAATACTTGGTACTCACCGGTTGCTTCATCCTGCGTCAGCATACCTATTAATCTTTTCCTATCAACAGGCCCAATCTGCTTAAAAACAAAAGAACCATCATTAGAAATGGTTAACTTCAACACGTCCCCTTCTACAAGTTTTGATTTTGATGCATAATTTGCCGGAACATTGTATTGCTTTCCGTCCGGTCCCACCATGTTTAAACCATCAAATACACCTTCAACGACACGACCATCATTCTCCATTGAACCGACAGACTTTGCTTTTTCTAGGTGGTTAATATCGTCCGAGATTGCCTCTTCTGATTCTCCCTCCAACATTGCCTTAGCAGCCCGAATAGCATCCTCAGCTGAAGCAATTAAATGTCTAATTTTTGCTAATTTGTTTTCGTCTACCATTTTATTTTTGCTTTCCCTTTTTATGTCGCTTTATATTTTTGTATCTATTTGTGTTTCTATTTTTTTGATATTGCTTTTATTTCATTTGAGGATATTGTACCATATTGGGTTTTTACAAGCAAAGCAAATTCACTACAAAAGTAGCTTTATACAAACTAAAACCACCAAATATAGCACATAGTTTTTACTAGAAACGGTACAAAAATATGGAGATATTTGATTTCTCCGGCTTATCTACAGCTAAGGCATTGTGTAATTCTAATGGAAACACATATGAAACGACTTTTGCGTTTTTTTTTAGTTCCTTAGAGAACTTCTTCTCCAGTTCGCGTATAACTTTTGGCAGCAGAAAACAAATAACAATATCTGCTGATTCTAATTTTTGCTGGAACATGTCTCGATACACTATGCTTACCTTGCCCTTCATCTTCTGAACAAAAATTGTGTTCATTAGCCACAATTTAGTTTTTGAGTACAAATATGGCAGCAAAGAAATTTCGACACCAATCGCATCCACCCTATAACGTTTCGCGATTTCAAAAAGTATCCGACCATCCCCTGATCCCAGTTCATATATAGTATCGCCCTCTTGAATATCAGCAAGCTTAATCAATCGATCTAAATCTTTTTTCTTAGTAGGAACCCAAGGCGCTCCTCTGAAACCGGCAACCGCCATTGTACCAAAAACAATCAGTATAAAAAAAATGGCCAGCAAGTATAGGAATTCCTCAAGCATTAATCTATTATTCCTTATTATATATAAACAAAACTACGGACTAGGATTAGATACCGAAGGTGGTGGGGATGATGGAGGAGCTTGTGGCACTGTTGCTGGTGGTCCAATAGGTTTAGAAGTAGATGGTCCCGATTGTGCCGACATTCTTCTAGACAATATCGAAGCTGGTGGTGATGTTTTTAAGGCCACTGGCTTCATTGCACTACGCTTTGCTATTTCAGATTCAACGATATTCCTATCTCTTCCATATTTAAGTCTTGACAGCTCTTTAATTGCTTCAACCATTTGAGGATTACCGGTTGGGAGCGCTCTTCCTTTCACATTAAAAGGCCTTGCGTGCGTGTTATCTATCAGAAGTTTCAGATTAAATGTATATTGATCAACATTCATAACATCGTATTCATTGAAAATTGGTTCAAACTGTTTAGCAAATAGTTCAGCGTCTTCTACGCCGACTCTATATGCACCGATTGTACCGACATTGCCAAACACAGCATCTTTAATCGTGGAATCTCCATTGTCTACCAGCTGGCCCACGTATTGATGAGCCATTGTCAAACATAATTTGTATTTACGGGCCTCAGATAATATTACTGCTATACTGTCAGTTACATAGTTTTGAAACTCATCGATATATAAATAGAATGGCTGTCTTTTTTCCTCGGGAATATCAACACGGCTCAAAGAAGCCATCAATATTTTTCCAACCATTACCAACCCTAGAAGCTTTGCGTTTATATCACCAATCCTTCCCTTAGAAAGATTGATCAATAGTATCTTTTTTTCATCCATCACCTTTCTGAAATTGAATCCACTCTCCTTTTGGGCAATAATTGGACGCATATAATCATTTGAAATGAAGGTACTTAGCTTACTTGTAATATATGGTACCATATTAGCAAGCGCCGCCTCCCCTCCCGCTTTTTCTGCTTCTTCTTCCCAAAATCGTTTTACGACTATATTTGTAATCCTTGAAAGCTTTTCTGTCCTGTATTGTTTGTCCGCCAGTACTCTTGGAATCTCCAGCAGTGTTGCTGTATCGTTTGGATCATCCATTACCAGAAGCATAGCGTTTCTCATATATTGTTCAAACATTGGTCCGCCAGTCTGAGAAAGGTTATACAACTTGTCAAAGATATTTATCATCTCATTTATCACAAATGTCTTTTGCTCCGGATATTTTTTGTCATATTCTAGAAGATTTAGCCCCATTGGCCTTTCCATATCAGAAGGATCAAAATAAATAACATCCTCTACCCTTTCTTTAGGAATATTCGGAAGAACATATTCATCGATCAAGCCTCCATGGGGATCAATCAAACAGCAACCATCCCCTCTTTGTATGTCCTGTACAGCCATATTAGCCATTGTATATGATTTTCCTGAGCCGGTTTGTCCAATAATGTAAACGTGCCTCTGCCTATCTTTATCTTTAATACGAATAAGAGATTTCACTCCTCTGTATTCAGTTTCTCCCAAAACTATTCCTTCTTGAGGAAGATTACTAGGAGGAGCAGCTTTTCTGGCGCTTAACCATCTTATATTAGGCGTTTCAGTATAAGGCAAGGGCAAATGGTATAAACTTGCAATCTCTTCAGTGTTCAGAATAAAAGACCTTTTGGTAACGAATCTTCGGTAAATAAATGCATTTATCAATTTTTGATTATTGCCAACCTTTACAGCTCGGAAACCGTTTCCATATTCATAACCAGCATACTGTGAAAAGGCATCTATAACATTCCTTAGATATGCTTCAGCTTGTTGTTTCTGCTTGGCCGAAACAACAATGCGGATATTAACATCAAATCCAGCCTTCGCTGTTTTCTGTTCTAATACTTTAATTGTCTCTTCTTCCATCGGTGAAAGCTGATGAAGTTGTGTTTTATTTAGCATTTCATCTTCTTTCGATTTGGAGGAAGAAAAAACAGACTTCATAACCCCACCGGCAAAACCCTTGGCACCCGCCTTAGATGATGATCTCAATGCTTCTTTAAGCTTTTTCCCTTGTTGCATTTCTGACGCAACCTTGGCCGGCCAGGCATGCCACGACGCCTTAGCAGATCTGATAAGAATTTGAATGGCACCGCCTTCGTTTTCTTGGAACCTTGAAAGTGAATTTGTAATGGCATTCAGCGGATCTGTTTCCATATTCTGAAATGTCTGAATCGGGAAAATATACTGTTTCTTTAATTGTAAATAAGCTCCTTGCACAATGCCTTGTGGAGTAAATATGTTGTAATCCTCTTTTGGCTCTATTTGAGCGTCCGGATACTGAGCATGAATTTGTTGTTCTAAGAATCTGTGAAAATATTCGGGAACAGTGATGAAAAAAGATAT
>JAHJEX010000048.1 GCA_018825385.1 Patescibacteria group bacterium | reverse complement strand
GCGGCAGAAGTAATAGAATGTTTTTTTAGTTGTTCCGTGGCCTTAAGGCGCCAATTAATTATTTGCATGTTCTAGAAGTCTTTTATGATCTTCTGTTCTCAAGCTTTCGATAATTCTATTTATTTCTCCGTCGAGAATTGACTGGATTTCATGCCAGCTTTGCTTAATTCTGTGATCAGTGATTCTATCTTGAGGAAAATTATAGGTTCTTATTTTTTCTGCACGATCACCCGTACCAATTTGAGAGCGTCTTGCATCGCCTCGTTTCTTGCTTTCTGCATCCTGTTTTTCTTTCAAAAGACGTGCTCGTAGTACTTTCATTGCCTTATCTTTGTTCTTGATTTGCGACTTTTCATCCTGGCAAGTTACAACTGTATCTGTTGGTATATGAGTGATGCGTACTGCTGAGTCGGTGGTATTTACACTCTGGCCACCGTTACCAGATGATCTATAAACATCTACTCGCAAATCTTCAGGACTGATTTCAATATCAACATCTTCTGCTTCAGGTAGGATTGCTACTGTGGCAGTTGAGGTGTGAACACGGCCACTTTTTTCTGTTTCAGGAATTCTCTGTACTCTATGCACGCCGCTTTCATATTTTAGGTCACTATAAACTCGTGAACCATTGATTTCAAATACTACTTCTTTGAAGCCACCAATTTCATTTCTGTTTACACTAATCAACTGAGTTTTAAATCCATTTCTTTCAGCATAGCGAGAATACATTCTAAATAGATCTACAGCAAATAATGCGGCTTCATCTCCACCTGCTCCTGCTCTTATTTCTACAATAATATCTTTTTCATCCAAAGGATCTTTTGGCAAAAGGGCAAGTGACAATTGCTTTTCTATTTCCATCAACTTTTGTTTCAAATCTTCCTGCTCTTCTTCTGCAATTTGCTTTAATTCTGGTTCGTTCTCATCATTAATTAAATCTTCTGTCTCTTTGACAGATTTTTTCAACTCTGCAAGTTTTCTTGCTAATGTCATTGTTTCTTTAAGGTCGTTATATTCCTTTGAAACAGATTGCAACTTTCTGTGATCATTAGCAACATTCGGATCCTGTAAGGTCCGCTCTAATTCATCAAAACGATCTGTCAGTTGTTTTATTCTTTCTTCCATTTAAACAAAATGCTCCCTATCGTAATGATACCAAAATAGAGAGCAGACTTAAATAGCTATTTCTTAGTTTTTGCTTTTACTGTTTCTTTCTTCTTAGACTTAGCTTTCTTTGGCTTAGCTTTAGCTTTCAGAGCGTCTGACTTTTCCTGAATGCGCTTGAATCGGTCAACTCTTCGGGCAGTATCAACAAACTTTTGTTTACCAGTATAAAATGGGTGACAGGCAGCACAAATTTCCACCTTGATTTCCTTTACGGTTGAACCGGTGGTAAATGTATTACCACATGCGCAGGCTACCTTTGCGTCAGGATAGTAGGTCGGATGAACATCTTTTTTCATGTTTTTTTGATGATAATTTGCTTAAACTCGGCTTTATCCTACCAGAAACCCTAACAAAATGCAAATAATAAGGAAACCCTTGGCAAAACACTTCTATAAAAGCGATCTGTCTTGCTTTATTTAGGCTTTTAGGCTATTATTGGTACGCTTTATAAATTAGTAATCTCACATACTCTTTTTGGCTAAAGACACTTAAATTTCACCGTTTTTAGCCTCAAACCTACCCTTGTCCGCTGGCATACGCTAGCCGGATTTAATGGTTTGTGAACTGTTGAGAGTAGAGGAAAGAAAGGCAAATATATGAAAGAAGTAGCGTTACTTGACTTACTAAAAAATGGTGTTCATTTTGGCCATCAAAAGTCTCGTCGGCATCCCAAAATGGAACCGTATATTTTTACGGTCCGAAACGGGGTGAACATTATTAACCTGGAAAAAACACTAGAGCAGCTTAATCTTGCTCGTGAATTTGTTTGTGATACAGTAATGAAGGGCGGAGCTGTTCTATTTGTTGGAACAAAACGCCAGGCAAAAGAAATTGTGAAGAAGCATGCCAAAGCTGTTGGCATGCCTTTTATAACTGAACGATGGTTAGGGGGGCTTTTTACTAATTTTAGTAATGTGTCCAAATTGCAGAAAAGACTAAATAAGCTGGAAGAACAAAAGGAATCCGGAGAATTGGATAAATACACTAAGAAGGAAAAGCTAAACTTCACGAAGGAGATTGAGAAATTAGAAAAGCTAGTAGGAGGAATAAAAAATATGTCCGTTCTTCCTGCAGCAGTGTTCGTAGTAGATATTAAGGACGAGAAGACAGCAGTGAAGGAATCAATAAAGAAGAAAATTCCTTTAATAGCTATCACTGATACAAATACAAATCCTTCCGTTATTAATTATCCAATACCGGGAAATGATGATGCTACAAAATCTTTGGAATTACTTACTGGCCTGATTGCTGAAGCGGTAACAGAAGGAAAGAATATGAAAGAGAAAGGTGCTGTAGCCGAAAAAGAAGCCGATGCCAAAGAAAAGGCTACTTCTGATGAATCTTCCAAAAGTGGAAAACAGGCAGAAAAGAAATAATTATATAAATTAACATTCACAAGATTGAAAAATGTCTGAAGTAACATTGGAACTTATAAAAGAGCTAAGAGAAAAAACAGGTGCGGGAGTAATGGATGCAAAGGAAATGCTAAAAGAAGCTGAAGGTGATATAGAAAAAGCAATTGAGCTTCTAAGAAAAAAAGGTGACAAAATAGCATTGAAAAAACAGTCACGAGAAGCTAAGGAAGGTGTTATTTCTTTTGCTGAAGAGGGGAATAAGCTAGCAGTAGTTGAGTTATATTGTGAAACAGATTTTGTTGCTCGTAATGAAGATTTTATTGCTTCTGCTGACGCTTTGGCAAAAAAACTTCTGGCCGATGGCCCAGACACATTTAAATCTTGGGCTCAAGATGAGTTAAAGAATAATCTTATAGTTAAAGTAGGAGAGAATCTACAACTTGGTACCTTTGAAATTATAGAAGGTGAATTTGTTGGTAGTTATTTACATACCAATAAGAAGGTTGCGAGTGTTGTAGTTATGTCTGCTGATGATAAAGAATTAGCACACAATATCGCAATGCAAATTGCAGCAATGAACCCTCCTTATCTATCTCCTACCGATGTACCAGAAGAAGAGAAAAATAAGGAAATGGAAATCTATAAAGAACAACTCGTAGCTGAGAACAAACCTGAAAATGTTATGGAAAAAATCGTTGAAGGTAAAATGCAAAAGTATTATTCAGAAGTTTGTTTACTGAAACAACCATATTTCCAAGAAGATAAAAAGACAATAGAAGATCTAATAAAAGAAAGTAGTGATAAACTGGGTAAAGAACTTGAGATAAGTAAATTCGTTAGATATTCTCTATAAAGAATTACCAAACCTTTATGATTATAGACATTACAGCATTTGTTCTCGTCGTAATAAGTTCAGTAGTACTGTTAGTGATTAGTTTTAGAAAATTTTCTATTTTAGCAACCATTGATGTTGATACTGTGCCACAAGAAAGACTAGATCAGAAAAAAGAAGATATTATTGAAATGCGTTTACGAAGGAAGTTTGAATGGTTGCGTGATAGGATATTGATTGTTGGGAAACCAATACTTAAAGGAGTCGGAAACTTTTTTCGATTCATTTATCATAAAGCCTTAGAACTGGAAAAAAACTATCAGGATAAATCACAGCCGATAAGTGATAAAGGCGCCACTAATCAGCAAAAAGTGCTGGCATTGATGTCTGAAGGCGAGGAGTTAATTAGAGAGGAAGAATACGTTCAGGCAGAAAAGAAATTTATCCAGGTTATCAGCATGGATCACATGAATATCACTGCTTATGATAATCTAGGTAAAACGTTTATGGGGCAAAGAGATTATGAGCATGCAATAGAAGCACTCCAGCATGCATTGAAACTGGACGAAAAAAATAGTTCTACCCACCATGATTTAGGAATGGTCTATAAAGAAATTGGGGATCTGGATAAAGCCATAATGTATGTTAAAAAAGCGGTAAAAATGGATCCAAATAATCCAAGATACCTTGACTGTTTAATAGAAATCAGTATACTCCATAAAGACAAATATACTGCTCAGGAAGCGTTTAGGACTCTAAAAAGGGTGAATCCAGATAATCAGAAATTATCAGAGTTGGAAAAACAAATTTCTGAAATGCGCATTTAAAATTTGCCCACCTAGCTTCCGCCTTCGTCCTCATTTCCATTCGGACTTTAGCGGACAAGCAGCTGGCCTTACACTATCTCGCTATTGCTCGATGTGCGGGGTAAATGCCGTACATATCATGCCGAGATAGCTCAGTTGGCCCCGCTGCTTCTGCCGTTGTAGCTCAGTTGGTAGAGCAACTCCATGGTAAGGAGTAGGTCACCGGTTCGAATCCGGTCAACGGCTCCAGAGGCAGCGGGGTGAATGCCGCACTTCCATGCCTGCCCCGTACATTTGAGCGGAGTGAAAATGTTACGGGAGTAAGGGAAAGGTCATCGGTTTTCATCCCCCGAAGTAGAAGTATCTACTTCTACGGAGGACGGGCGAATCCGATGGTGGGCTTCACGGGTCATCAAATGCTTCAGGTTACGTATCCGCAAGCAAGTTGCGTTTACTCCACCTTCCGCATTTGTGCCCCTCTCCCCAAAAATTCCTTCGGCATTTTTGGGCCCCCACCATTCTTTTCAGACAATGAATTTGCTATGAGATATATGTGTTCGTCTGATTTGCTCGGTTCGTTAAAATGCATGGGTCGGTACCCCCGCTTTTCAGCGGGGCAGGCTCCGCGGTCCCCGCATAATTCGCTTGTGCTCATTTGTGGGGCAGGCAAACGGGACAGACTGCCACCGCTTGTGGCGGGGTGCCGCCAAAGGCGGCATAAATCTAATAATTTTTAAAATGTATCAAGTCTATATTTTACAAAGTAATAAGAATAATAAATACTATATAGGACATACAAAGGATATAAATGCTAGAATAGAAAGGCATAATAGAGGATTAGTTAGATCAACTGAAAGTTCGCTACCTTGGAAAGTTGTTTATCTTGAAGAATATAGTTCAAAACAAGAGGCATGTAAAAGAGAACTACAAATAAAGAAGTATAAGGGAGGAGAAGCATTTAAAAAGCTATTTAAAAGTTAAAATCATACATGGGTCGGTACCCCCGCTTTTCAGCGGGGCAAGCTCCGCGGTCTCCGTAATTCGATTGGCCATGTAAACGGGACGGACTGCCACCGCCTATGGCGGGGTGCCGCCAAAGGCGGCATAAATCTGTTGGCTTTAGCCTTCGGGGGTTCTGCGCCCGAGGCGCACTCGCCTTTGGCGAGGAATCCCTGTAAACTTCAATTATATGTACTTCGTATATGTTATAAAAAGCATAAAGTT
>JAHJEX010000047.1 GCA_018825385.1 Patescibacteria group bacterium | reverse complement strand
CTTTTGAAGAATTTCAGCGGCAATGGGAACAACCCTACATGTTGTTTTATAATAAGTTTATGCCAAATCTATCACATGAATTGGAAAAAGAAGAATATGCCAAGGCAATTGAACAGCAACCAGAACCAAATGCCTATCCAGGGATTGTACAAGTTCTCAAAAAAGCAAAAGATAATGGTAAGCAAATAGTTGTTTTAAGTGGTGACCCAACAGATCATGTTCAAAAAGAAATTAAAAGATACGGACTGGAAGGAGTGTTCAAGGATGTATATACCTTTGTTCATGACAAGTCTTCAGTAATCAAAGAAATAGTTGATAAATACAATTTCAACCCGGAAGAATCAATTTTTATTGGCGATACAACTCATGAAGTAGAATCAGGAAAATGTGCTAATATGAAAACAGCTGCTGTAATTTGGGGAATTCATACAGAAGATAAGCTGAAAACAACTCAACCTGACTATATCATTCACAATATCAAAGAATTAGATACTATTATCAATGACAATTAACAAAAAAAAGCACTCCCATCAAAAAGGATTTACATTATTAGAGCTTCTAGTAGTGATTGCTATCATCGGCCTACTTTCTTCTATTGCTGTCGTTGCGCTACAAAATGTCCGAGCTGAAGCGCGGGATACTAAAAGACTAGCGGATGTAAGGCAAATTTTGTTGGCTCTAGAAATATATCATGAACAATTTGGTGAATACCCGGTCCATGGCTTTCAATTCAATTGTGGAGTCCCGGGCCACGGTTTTTCCCCAGGAGGATATAACTATATACCAGGATTGGTGACTGAAAATATTATGCCTACACTACCGGTCGATCCACTATATAACGATGCGATTCCCCATGAGTATTGTTATTCTTATTTTCTATATCATGATCCGGGCGCTTATAATTGCGATACCTCACGGGGTAGATTTTTTGTCTTATATATCAAAGATCTTGAAACATGGGATGGTCCGGGGCAACACCCTAGCAGTCCGGGTTGGACTTGTGGTGATTATGATTGGGTGGCGCCCTACGATTGGGCTACGGGAGGATGGGAAAATTAGTAACTTGCTATTTGTTATCTAGATCTCACCTGCGATTTAGACGCCCACTTCACCAAAGCAAAAGCAAGGTAAGGGGGGGTTGGTACTTGACATTTTTGCATATGTACGCTACAATGGATCGTTAAAATAATATGATATGAAAAAGATTATTATTTCACTGCTTATATTGATTTTTGGGGGTGTCTATGTGCCTACGGCTTTTACTTATCAGAATAGTATATCAGGAAATGATATAGTATTTTTTGATGCTATAGATCCCAAAACCAGTCAACCAATCGGCGGTTATACTACTGCTGATCAATTTTATACTGATGCTAAGTCTAACCAAGCCCCCAGCGACCCTATTGAGGATACTCCCTTTGTAATTCCCAACAACTGTACTAGACTGCAGCACAGTGGTGATCCAACAAATAGATTAGATATTGTGTTTGTGCCAGTCCATCAGTACGGAGAGGTTGGGTCGGATAGTAAATTTGCTCAAGACGTAAGCATATTTATTCAAGAGTTTAAAGATTTTCCCCAGATGTCAGACAATATGGATAAGATGAATTTTTATCGGATTGATAGTTTAAATTTTAGTGATGGTTGTATGGCATATCAGCAAAATCCAGTTTGTGACAGAGATATGATTATAGATATAGTTTCTCAATGTCCAGGTTTTAATTTAGATAACAATGATCAGATTGTAATTTTATTTGATCAGGAAACCGTACCCGTCAGCTATTCGCGAGCTGAGCCAGATTACAATATGGCTTATTTGCAATCTAGTGCTCCATATTTGATGATGCATGAGTTTGGTCATAGTTTTGCCGGTCTGGGTGATGAATATAATTCTGGTTATCCAGCTAGTGTTGATCCCTGGTTTCCTAATTGTGCCAGTGAGACACCTGGCTTTACTTGTGATGACAAATGGGGAAGCCAAATGGATAGCACGGTAGGTTGTTACGAAGTTTGTGGGGCTACCAATTGGTATAGACCTACTTTTAGTGACAGTGTAATGAAAAATGTTTTTCTGGATCATTTTTGTCCAATTAGTACAGAAGTAGTCGATAGATTACTAAGTATTTACAGAGACCAGAAGCCCATGCCTGTATCAATAGAATTTTCAGCGCCAAATCACATAATAAGATAAAATATAGTTTTAAAAAACACCCCTCGGCTATGGTCGGGGTGTTTTTAATTTTATTCTTAAAAGATGCTATAATACCTATATATAGCACAACTCCTAAACAATATATGTATGCCCAAAGAAAAAAAGGAAACAACCACGAAAGCCCGCAGTAAAGTACTAGTGTCTCAGAAAATCATTGTTTCTTTTTTAGTGGTCAGCTCTCTGGCAGTATTGCTTGGTATAGGCAGTAGCATAGTGCAAATGGTTGCTTCGCCTAAGCTGATGGTACAAAGAGAACCAGGTGGAGGAGGCGGTGGTATTTATGTACCTCCAACATCTTGCGGTGACACCACCTGTAATGGCACCGAAGACTGCTCCACTTGTCCAGCAGACTGTGGAGATTGTCTTGATCCCAGTTTAGCTCTATGGCTTCCTCTAAATAATGATACCAATGATGCTTCTTTCTATGAACATCCTATCTACTGTAGCTCCCAAACCTGTCCTAGTCCAACTAGTGGACCTAAACCAGATCAAGGAGCCTACGATTTTGACGGAACAGATGATTATCTAGTGATATCCGACGCAGATATTCTAGATGTAGACTCAGTCACTCTAGCTGCCTGGATCAAATCAGATGTATCAGGTCAACAGTATTCTAGAATATTAGCTAAAGAATATGGTAGCACAGAACCAATTGCCATCTATATTATGCTTTTGGGCAGTGACAATAAAATAGGCTTTCATGTAGGAGTTGACGGTACCAGAGAAAGATTAACCAGTGATACAGTAATTCCTACTAACCAATGGATCCATGTAGTGGCTACCTATGATGGAACAGGGATGAAAATATATCTCAACGGCCAGTTAACTGATAGTGATCTTGCTTCTAGTCCCGGACCCATTCAGGATAACGATTTAGCTATCTTAGTATCAAATAGTCAATTCTTTGCCCCTCGTTTCTTTGATGGTAGCTTAAGTGATCTAAGAATATACAACAGAGCTTTAAACTTAACTGAAGTACAAGAACTTTACGGGGAAGAAATAAGTTGTATTGATGAAGATGAAGATGGATACAGTCCTACCGGAGGTGATTGTGGCCCCATAGATTGTAATGATGATGATCAGTACATAAATCCAGGAGTTTCTGAAATTTGCTACAATGGCGTTGATGATAATTGTAATGGTATACAAAATGAAAACTGTGGAGGTACATACTGCACTCATGGGCAGGTGACTAGTCAGTGTCTTTGTGGAGAAGATACAGTAAATACTGGTTATTGCTGTGCAGGAATTATTAAAGATCATGAATGTTTATCAGAGGGAAATGAGAAAATAGTTATGTTAACCCATTCTACCGGATTAAATTTATATGAAGCTATTATTGATGAGGACGTACTAACAGAGCGATTTAATTTACTTTATGGCACTGATTATGTTATTGAAAGAATCGAATATCCACATATATATGGGCGTCCATCTGAAGAAATAACCACGAATAATATGCCTTGGCATTATTTTAGACGTTGGATAGAAGGTGAATATGGCGTTTATGATGAGACTTTAAATGAGTTGGCGACTGAATATGATGTAGTAATGTTTAAACAGTGTTATCCCAGTTCAGATATCTATATGGAAAGCGTTACGGAGGAATATCCAAATAGTGATGATAGAACAGTTGGTAATTATAAAATTATCTATAATTATTTAAAAGGAGTACTTGATTCTCATCCTGACACAGAGTTTGTGGCCTGGACTTTACCGCCGCGGAATAAAGATTTTATACCATTGTTGGGGGATAGTGTAGCTAACGCTTCGCGTGCCTCAGATTTTTCCTATTGGCTTCTAAACACCTGGCTTGAAGATGGTCAAAATCATGATAATATTCAGGTTTTTGATTTTAGGGGTTATGTAGTAGAGTTAAGTCAAACTAGTGCTTGGTATAATTTTCTTAAACAGGAATACGAAATAAGCAGCTACACTACAGACAGTCATCCTAATGACCTAGCTAATAACACAGTTGCTCCATATTTTGTAGATTTTGTTATCCAAGAAGTTTTAGAAGGTGAATAATAGTTTATAAAAGTATGAAAAAATTAATTCTATTTCTGGCTATAGTCTTGCTAGTATTTTTTTCTTGGTGGTTTTTTATAAAAGTTGGCATGTTCCCTAATAATGCACAACCCGCCAAACAAAATATGAATATTCATAGTATTACTTTGGAAGAAAACTCTTTTCATAGCAATGGTTTTAAAATAGAAATAGATAGAACCGGAGATGTGAATTATGAAAAATATAAAATAATGTTTAAGGAGGGTGAAGACAGAATTTTATCAACTAGTGATACAAACATAAACTCGGCAGAGTGGGAACAATTAACTGAGTTAATCAATCAAAATAATTTCTGGTCACTTGATGACAGGTATGAAGACAAAAGTATTTTAGATGGGACAAGTTATGTCTTGACTATTGGTGGTTTACCAAGCAGTGCAGATCCTACTTTGTCAGATTTAAGTATAAAATCAGTTTATTGCTATGCTACTTGTCCTGATTATATGAGAGTTGTAATAAGTAGTATTGAAGAAATTGCAAATATCAATTAAATAACAATTAAACCCCCGCCTATGATTAGGCGGGGTTTTTTGCTATACTAAAAATATTAAAGTTTAATATAATACTATGCCCAAAGAAAAAAAGGAAACAACCACGAAAGCCCGCAGTAAAGTGCTAGTGTCTCAGAAAATTATTGTTTCTTTTTTAGTGGTCAGCTCTCTGGCAGTATTGCTTGGTATAGGCGGTAGTATAGTGCAAATGATTGCTTCGCCGAGGTTAATGATACAAAAGGATCCAGGTGGAGGAGGAGGTGGTTATGTACCTCCAACATCTTGCGGTGACGCCACCTGTAACGGTAACGAAAACTGTTCTACTTGCCCAGCTGATTGTGGTGACTGTGGTGATTCCAGTTTAGCTCTATGGATCCCCTTAGATAGTAATACAGATGATGATTCTATTTATCATAACCCTGTCTATTGCCCTTTTCAGTCTTGCCCCACTTCTACCAACGGTCCTAGACCAGGCCAAGGAGCTTACAACTTTGACGGAACAGATGATTATTTAATAATATCTGATGCAGATATTTTGGATGTAGATACTGTTACTTTGGCTGCTTGGGTCAGACCAGATAGATCAGGTCAAAGATATGCCAGAATATTATCTAAAGAATATGGAACTACAGCACCTTATGCTATTTACACTCTTTTCTTAAATAGCGCTAATCAAATGGAGTTTTATTTAGGTGTTAACAACAATAGAGAGAGAGTAATTAGTGATACAGTCATTCCCATCAACCAATGGACCCATGTAGTTGCTACCTATGATGGCGTAGAAATGAGAATACATCTTAATGGTCAATTGACTGACAGTGCGCTTGCCTCTAGCCCAGGGCCTATTCAAGACAACGATAGAGTAGTCACAGTATCAAATAGTCAATTCTATTCACCTCGTTTTTTCAGCGGAGATTTAAGTGATCTTAGAATATATAATCGGCCACTAAGCTTAGTGGAAATTCAGACTCTTTATGGAGAAGAGCCAATCTGTACAGACAACGATGAAGATGGTTACAATATTAGTGGCGATAATTGCGGTCCTTCAGATTGTAATGATGATAATCCAGATATAAATCCCGGAGCCATTGAAATATGTGATAATGGAATCGATGATAACTGTAATGATGTAGTTGATGAAAATTGTGACCCTCAACTTATCTGTGATAATGATGAAGATAACTATGATGCCCTGCCTGAAAATAGTGAGAATGAATGCAACGGCAATGACTGCAACGACAATAACCCCACTATTCATCCGGGAGCTTTGGATGTCTGCGGAGATACAATTGACCAAGACTGTTCAGGACAAGCAGCAGCCTGCCAAGCCTGTACTATTGGTAATGCTATTGGTTTAGCCGGTTGTAATTGTGATGGAGCCAACTACTATACTGGTTATTGTTGTGAAGATGGCTGGCAGAGTACTTCTTGCTCGGGTGAGCCCAGTGGGTCAACCTGCTCAGAGGGAGCGATAAGTTCTGAATGTTCTTGCGGCGGAGATGATTACCAAACTGGCTATTGTTGTAATGATGTTTGGAATCCTACTAGCTGTAATCAGTCTTGGAACCTGCTTTATCTAAAAGATTATGAAGATGGACAAATTCTTGATGAGTATTCCAATGCTCCCTGGGGGTTAGCTACTGGTTATCAAATCGAAAATGGTGTGCTGCGAGGTAATATGGTCGATGACCTTAATAATGAGAAACGTTCTCAACGAATTATACTTAACTTGGCTACCATGGGTCTTAGACAAGATGAAGGTGCGGAATTTTATTTAAAATCAGATGTCAGGTTTGATCCCTCTAATGTGTGGTGTTGTGTTAGTCTGACCGATAGTCAAGGTAATAATGCCTGTTATAATCCATCAACAATCTGCCCCAATGGTATTGACGGGGCTAAATTTGGTTATGCCTTTGGTCAGAATGGCGTTGCTTGGGTACCAAGTAGTAACCCGGGAACGCCAAATGATAATGATTCTTGGCAATGGACAGATAATGACAGTAGTGGCGGAACAGGATATGCTCCATATTTTGGCAGTGATTTTCTAGCTACTAATTTTGATGGTCAATGGCATGAATGGGTATGGTATTTTAAGCATAATACTAATAGTGACGGAATATGGAACTGGGATGGTGTTTTTGAATGGTATTCTGATGGACAGTTAGTTTATAGCAATACCGAAACACCCTATACTGTTGAAACTTCGCCAGGCGGTTTTAATCGCATTGATAAGCCGATGACTTACTTTGGTGGAAGCGGGCGTTTAGCAAATGATTGGTGGTATTGGATAGATAACATTGAGATTTGGGCACCGGATTCAGCGCTAAATCCATAAAATTAATAATTTATTTATAATTAAACCCCCCCGCCTATTATCAGGCTACCGCTTCGCCGGAGTGGTAGCGAGGCGAGGGGGGTTTTTTGATACTTGACATTTTCATCCAATTTTAATAAAGTAACGAACTTGCCTCAAGTTTAATGAGGTGGGTTTGATCTTGAAAATAGACGGGTTTGCCCGATTTACATAGATGGTTATATGGACGCTAAAATGTGTGTAGTGTTGTAACCCAAAGACGAGGAGTAACCCCATGGCAAGACGAAGGATTGTGATTTTGGGAGCCGCAGGCCGCGACTTCCACAACTTCAACTGCGTGTATCGCGACAACGAGAAATACGAAGTTGTTGCTTTCACCGCAACCCAGATACCGGATATCGACGGTCGTCGGTACCCGGCTGAGCTGGCTGGCGAACTGTACCCGGATGGGATCCCGATCATCGACCAGGGCGACCTGGACATGCTGATGATCCAGAATAGTAACGTGGACGAGTGCGTATTCGCGTACTCAGACGTCACCCACCAGCACGTCATGCAGATGGCCGCCCAAGTCAACACGCGTGGTGCCGACTTCCGGCTCCTGGGTCATCGCAGTACGATGATCACCAGCTCCAAGCCGGTGATCGCCGTCTGCGCCGTACGCACCGGTTGCGGGAAGTCTCAGACGACCCGCCACATCGCAGGCCTGCTACGAGAAGCTGGCCTCAAGGTCGCCTCTATTCGGCATCCGATGCCGTATGGCGATCTGGCCGAACAGGCAGTGCAACGCTTCGCCACCCTGGAAGATCTCAGTCTCCATCACTGTACCATCGAAGAGATGGAAGAGTATGAGCCCCACATCATCGCGGGTGGCGTAGTGTTCTCCGGAGTGGACTACGGAGCCATTTTGGCCGAGGCCGAGAAGGAAGCCGACGTCATCCTGTGGGACGGCGGGAACAACGATACGCCGTTCTACAAGCCCGACCTGCACATCGTCATCGTCGACCCTCTGCGTCTCGGTCACGAACTGTCCTACTACCCGGGGTACGATAACCTCCTGATGGCCGATGTTGTGATCATCGGGAAGGGAAGCACGGCTAATCCCGAGACTATAGCGCAACTGCTTGCAGCGATCAACGAGCATAACCCCGATGCCCACGTCGTAGAGGATCTCTCCCCCATCGCGGTTGAAGATTTTGGTGTGATTCGTGGCAAGCGGGTACTGGTCATCGAGGACGGTCCCACCACCACTCACGGTGGCATGGCCACTGGTGCCGGCACCGTTGCCGCGCAAAGTGCAGGTGCCACAATTATAGACCCCCGACCGTACCTGGCTGGGAGCCTGAGGGATACCTTCGAGAAGTACCCCGACATCGGTCACCTCTTGCCTGCCATGGGCTATGGTGTGGAACAGATCCGTGATCTGCAGGCAACCATCTCAGCGATGGTAAAGGACGACGCAATCGACGCCGTGGTGATCGGTACCCCGATCGACCTGACGCGAATCGTCAAGATCCCGATCGCCTGTGTGCGCGTGACCTACGGGTTCCAGGAAAAGATGCCGTCCGTGCTGGGTGGCATCATCCACAACACCCTGGCCAACTTCGGCAAGTAGGTCGATCACCTCATGTTGCACAACATTCCGGCGCAATATCTTAATCCAAAGATAGAGCGCCATTTTTTATTGATGCAATTTATAATATCTGCTAAGATTCTAGAAATAAAGCTATGTCAATAATTGAAGTAAAAGAATTAACTAAAAAATTCAGACGGCCAGACAAAAAAGGTGATCTGATTGCCGTTGATGGAATCTCCTTTTCTGTAGAGAAAGGAGAAATTTTTGGTTTATTAGGACCAAATGGTGCCGGAAAGACCACTACATTAGAAATTATCGAGGGATTACAGCCTCTTACTGGGGGTGAAACCTTTATTAAAGACATAAGCACTCAGAAAGATCTTAATAAAGTCAAAAATCTAATTGGTATTCAACTTCAATCTTCTGCTTATTACGAATATCTTCGACTTGGAGAAATATTGGAGCTTTTTGGCACTTTTTATAACAAAGCACTTGACCCGGACAAATTGTTGGACATTGTTCAGTTGAAAGATAAAAAGAAAGCAATGATTAAACAGCTTTCCGGTGGCCAGCAACAAAGATTTTCAATCTGTGCTGCATTGGTTAATGATCCAGAGATAGTTTTTTTAGATGAACCTACAACCGGACTGGATCCTCAGGCTCGCCGATCTATGTGGGAATTTATCAAGAAGATCAACGAACAGGGGAAAACAGTAGTTATTACCACTCACTATATGGAAGAAGCGGAATATTTATGCAACCGGGTAGGCATCATGGATGAAGGTAAAATAGTTTCTCTTAATACTCCGAAAGCTCTAATAAGAAATCTTAAATCAAGCGCCAGAATAAATTTTTATACAGATGAACAGTTCGATCATGCTTCATTAGAGGCAATAAATGGGGTTTTGGCGGTAGAAAAAAATTCCAACAACACATATCATCTTAGAATAACTCATAGCAATGAAGTTTTACCAAAACTATACAAATGGGCGGAAAAGAATAACGTTTTTATGCAAGATTTAGAAGTAGATACTTCTGATTTAGAAGACGTGTTTCTTGAATTAACTGGTAAAAAACTGCGAGATTAATATGTTTAAACTGATTTGGGCCAATATTAAAATGACTTTCCGCGATAAACAGGCGGTCTTCTGGTCATTAGCTTTTCCCTTGATGTTTATAATTATTTTCGGCTTGTTTGACTTCACCAAGATGGGTAATGCCAACTATGTTGTGTTCGACAAAGCAGAATCAGAACTTTCTCAACAGTTCCAAAAAGGTTTAGAAGAAATTGAATTTCTAAAAAAACAAGATCCTCCTGAAAACCTGGATATAGCAAGGCAACAGCTTCAGAATGGTGACATTGATATCATTATCGTTGTACCAGAAGATTTTGAAAATACTCTACCATCAATTGACCATGACATGATAGAGCAGATGGTATTAGAAGGTGATGAGCAACCGGAAGTACCTGCTTTCTCGCCGATAGAAGTTTTCTATGATGAATCTAATACCACAGTAAACCAGGTAGCGTTGGGCGTGGTTGATAAATTTATTGACCAGATGAATATGGGTATTACCAATACGCCGGTTATTTTTAGCTACACCGCAGAAAGTGTCCAGTCAAAAGATGTTAAATATATTGATATCATTATGCCTGGTATATTGGCAATGGCCATTATGATGTCAGCAGTTATTGGGATTTCAACAGGTATAAGTCAGTATCGAGAAAGAAAACTACTCAAACGTCTTTCTGCTACTCCGCTTAAGGTTCGAGATTTTTTGATGGCAGAAGTGGTTTCTTATTTATTTTTGAATCTGATTCAAATTTCTTTAATAATTCTTGTCGCCCAGTTAGCATTCGGTGTGAATATATACGGAAGCATTTTCTTAATTTACGTAGTTTGTATTATCGGCAGTTTGATTTTCTTGAATTTAGGATTTGCAGTTGCAGGATATGCAAAGAATACTAAAACCGCTGAATCACTTTCTCAAATTGTAACTATGCCTATGATGTTTTTTTCCGGAGTGTTTTTCCCCCCAGAGGCATTGCCAGCTGTTATTGGCAGTATTGTTAAATTCCTTCCGCTCACCCCAATGATAGAAGCGTTGCGTGCTGTCTCTGTCAACGGCGGAGTGCTACAGGATATTTGGACACAATTGGCATTTATGGGTGGATGGATAGTTCTGTCATTTCTTATAGCCTGGAAAGTTTTTAAATTCAAAGATTAGAACTAAAATAGAAAAGAAAATGCTTCTGCTGAGCATTTTTTTGTTACACCCAAATTTTTAATTTAACTATAACTGATTTGGAATGTTATACTCTTGACCAATAAACCAATGTGTGCTATGGTGCTTCTACTAGAACGCTGGGTAACCCAGCACATACATGCTCTTTCGGGAGAAGCAACGATGGACACCTGGATTCAGCTCACCGATCAGCACGGCGGAAAAACGGCAGGAGCCGTTTTAGAAACAGATGGAACTGCGTTCGACCCCTCCACCCAGCAGCTCATGCTTGTCTATTGCCGGGGTGCAAATTTCGACTCTGTTATCTGTGAAGCGGATGACGTTCTCAAACCCTCTGACCGGGCGTTGGGCATCATCAACTTGCCAGAATTCCTCCGCAAGAATTAACTATCATGTCTCGTCTGAGACAAGGGATGCAGCCGGTAGCTTGCATCCATTTTTTTATTGACACTAGTAGTCCCACATGTTAAGGTGCACGAACCCTGATTTTACATAGTGTTTGGTAAATACTTATTCTGGAGGTTGGAACCTATGCAACAATATCAGGAAGCCAAGTTCCCAGTTATTAACTTGTCAGACGAAGACAAAGAGCTGGGAACAGTAGAGGATGTCCTCAAAAAACACGGAATAGAATTCGCGATCGGTCGATGGCCGGAAATGCTGGTTTGGACAATCAACGGCACTATGATCGTGTGTGACTGGGTGACGGCCATCACTCCGATCGAGCGAAACGATCTGTCCATATGCGTACTCGCTGTTCCAGACTTCGTCGCCGATCTCAGGGAAGATGCGATCTGCCTCAGGCAGTCTGCCTTGCAGATCCCTCGCTCCATCACAGACACATGTCGTTCTTCAGGCACAGCCGAGGGCCTCGCTCTTCGCGCGGGTAGTGGTTAATTTCACAATTAACTCTATCCTTTTTTTTATTTTCGAAACACAAATGATATAATAATGGCTAATATTAGCCAAAACCTTCAATATAGTGTCTATTGTTCTTGTCAAACTATGACATAATATGTCAATATAAGACATATAGGCACAAACCTTCTCTTGACTTTTTTGTTGTTATATGCTAAAATAGAATCAACAAAAGGTCAAAAATCAAAATAAAACCCTTTAAATATGGAGCAATTACTTACCCTTAAGGAAGTAACGGAAATCCTTCGTGTTAGCGAAAGGACAATTTATCGCTACATTGATTCGGGTGAGTTAAAAGCGATTAAGATCGGACAATGGCGCTTTAGCCAAGATGATCTTAGTCGTTTTATTTTTAGTAAAAAGAATAACGGTAGCTATGAACAGTAGAAGAAAAAAGCACGATTTAGTCCACCAAATAGTGCGGGTATCACAGAGGAAGAATGTCCCCTCTTTACTGGCATATGTGTTAATTATGCTTTTTGCGTCCGCAGTTATCCTTTTCTTTGCCAACATTGCTTTGTATGAAGAGATTATTGTGTCACCTGAACCCATCTATCGAACATCTGTTGCTGGTGATGTTATCATTCGGACGTTCCCGTCAAAATGTACCGGATGGGAAAACTCTGATCTAGTAAAAGATATCGATTTACTTAGATCTTCGTCCGTTGAGGATTTTACTGATAAGAATTCCTCTTTCTATACAAATAATCCATTACGAGATCTTGGCGAAGTTGCCCAATACGAATTAGCAAATTCCAAATTAGTTTGCAGTGGTTTTCAATTGGCAGAAAATATTCCACCGGAAGCCATAGAAATTAGCGGTACAGTTACGCTTTCATTTGCTGCCGATACATATGAGGGGAATGAAGATATTGTAGTGTTTTCTTATTCCCTTGACGGTGGAGAAAACTGGACATCGCTTGACTCATTTGCCTTGCTCAACAAAATGAGTAACAAAATTAAAGAAGGCTACTGGTCATACCCTATCACCGACCTAGCACAAGTTTTGAATAATGACAGTTTCCTGGTACGCGTTGAGTATGTATCTGAACCAACCGAAGAAGCAACAACAGTATATGTCGATGGGATTGCCTTAGATATTGAATACTTTGAAGAAAAAAAATCTAGAGGACAATCTGAAGAAGTATCAATTGCGAAAAAAAGTGGAATGACTTCTCAGACTACTCCAGTTGCCACTATAGAAGTAGAAAAAGATTCCGCGTTTAAGTTTTTAGGTGTTCCGACAACAAAACGGGAGGTCAAATCGGTACAGTTAATTTACCCTGACGGATCCGTAACTAAGCCGGAAACCGTGATTGAGAAGAAAGAAAGTAAAGGGACATTACAAGAAGAGTATCATATTCAACCAGGCAATTTTGATATACCGGGCGTATACAAAGCTGTTTTTGCAATAGAGGAGGACGGGATAGTTGGAGAGAAGACGGAAGAATTTGCTTGGGGAGTTTTGTCACTAAATACTTCAAAATCTGTCTATCAACCCGATGAGACAGCCAACCTCAGCATAAGTGCTTATAACGCCGAAGGTAGCTTCGTTTGTAATGCCGATCTTTCAATTCAAATTACTAATCCAAAAGGCAAAACAGCCACATTAACCACAACCGATGGAGGAATATCACGCCTACTCAATTGCGGACCGAAGATAGTAGCAACTGCCGCTGATTATGTCGCCAGCATTGAGGATTTAGTTACGGGAGATTATTCCTTAGCGCTTACCGGCATTATTGATGGAGAATCCTACAATATTACTGAAAGTTTTTCAGTAGATAAAAATGTGCCATTTGATATCACTCG
Organism: Patescibacteria group bacterium; assembly: GCA_018825385.1. Taxonomy (GTDB): domain Bacteria; phylum Patescibacteriota; class Patescibacteriia; order UM-FILTER-42-10; family UM-FILTER-42-10; genus JAHJEX01. Next base: position 5,617 of record JAHJEX010000047.1, on the reverse strand, counting down.
CATTGGGCCAAGCAGAGTTTATCCGGTTGCCGAGTATGAAATGTTTTTGGAAGTAATACCAAAGGATGACTATTTCGGCACCGTTACTGAATGGGTTCCTAATCTGATTGAGGTTCTAGAAATTAATCAAGGCGGTGCAATTCGTACTTCAGACGAAGCAAATAATGTTATCAGTTGGCAGGTTGACTGGAAAAAAGGAAAGGCATATACATTATCATACAAATTCGAATCACCAACATTGGTTGATTATCATTTCCGGCTAGGGCCGGCAAATTTTGTTGATTATAGAAAAAAGGATAAAAACCCAGATCCATTAGCTGAGGCAGTAGGCTGGGGAGAACAAAGACCATGGCAAGTGGAATCAGGCGGTATTGCAGATAAAGACCACCGCTCATATTCGGATAGCAACACATTAAATCGTGTTGAGGTGGTTAATGAGAAACAGCTTCGCTACCGAGATAAAAATGGCAAATTTAATGATCGTTTTTTTCCTGAGGAAAACTTCTATCAGGATTCTTCTGATAACTGGCAAACAATAGACACCCAGCTAGATATTGCGAGTGAAGAAGACAGCAGAGTTTCATTTAATGTAAATGGTCGTCCCTTTATATTGAGACCGGCAGTAGTAATTGACGGAAGAACTCAGCCGGTTGATATGCTTTCGCCGGATATCCGCTCACAACTGCAGATGCGTCTAGAAGTACAGGAGATTGACCAGGGAAATAAATGGTCTCACATATTTTTCCGACTACCAGAAATTGAAGCGATTGAGTTTTTAGTGGAATCTGATAATCACACTATAACCAATCTTGATCCAACGTCATTAGTTATTGACGAACAGCTATTACTGAATTTTTCTGACCTGGCAGAATCCGGATTTAATGTCTCCGTTACACCCACAAAAATCCGAGTTACTGGCCTAAAAAATGGGTGGAACATTCTTGATCCAACTGATACATTCTATTCCACATCAGGAGTTGATGGTTATATAAGTTATGGCATTACCTATGGTGTTGTTACCAATACCACCGAATCTTATATTAGAGATGATGACGCATTAAGTCCGAATGCGGAATACAGAAGTTATCTTTCATTCGATACTTCAAGTATAAGTGATGGTGTAACTGTTATTGCATCAGATGTTAATACCTATGCTAGTGGCTTTGTTAAAACAAAGTTTATGGATTCAACTTTTCCTGTTCGTTACTACAGTGGGCAGGATTGCATAGGCGCTACACTTGACTCTGCAGATTGGAATTCATGTACCACAGATCACAGCACTCTAGATTGGGCGGAAACCACAGGCTGGAAATCGAAATCACTTTCCTCACCGGCAAGTGCTGTAAATCTTACAGGAGACACTGATTTTAGATTAGTGGAAAATTTTGCTGTATCAACAGGACAACAAAAATTTGCAACCATGCGTCAAACTGAATATGCTGATACAACTTCTGACCCGTATTTGGATGTTACCTATACTACCGGCATATCTATTTCCGGCAACGCTTATAACGAAAATACAACCACTGCGCTAACAGAATGCGATGGCTCAACGGATATGATCAGCCTTCGGGTGCAGGGGACAACCTACAATACAACCTGTGCAGATGCTGATGGCGCATTCACCTTTTCCTTTGCCGGAGTTTCTTCTCCGGCTAGTGATGAGGCCATGATTTTTTGGATCGAAGGACAGGCGCCGAATGGTACCACGGTGAACGCCTACTCAGGAAGCGGGGATGTCACTGGCATGGTCGTCGAGGAGAGCGCGCTTACAATACAGGACAATGCCGACTCCGGCATCACGAATACGGATCTAGACACGTACGACAATGGAAATGACGATGACATTATCTACACAGTGACAAGCAGCGACCTCACGACCGAGGATGGCCACCGTATCGTGGTGAAGACGAATGAGACATACGCCCCCGGTGGAACAATCACCACCTCTCCTGCTGCCACCCAAAGCGCAATGGATGGAGATGTTTATTTGGAAACCGGCGGAACACTTTCCATGGCCACAAACGCTCTTTCGATTGGTGGTGATTTTACTACAGCAGGTACAGTAAACTTTAGTGTTACTTCTGGCCAAACGACTACATTTACCGGAACTACAACTGGCTTTTCGATTGAAGCGGAAGATGCATTTCAAAGTATTACTTTCAATGGATCAGGGGGTGAATGGACTTTTGATGCCGCTGCTACGATCAGTGATGATTTAACTGCAACAGCCGGTGAAATTATTTTAGGTGGTGCTACAACCGTTGCCGATAATGTCACAATCAACGGCGGTACACTCGATCTCAGTGGTAGCAATCACTCACTTTCGGTATCCGGTTCATGGGATATTGACAGCGGTAACTTTCAGGCCCGTGCCGGCACCGTAACTTTCGATGCAGGTAGCGGGACCAAAACCATCGATGGAGACGGAATAGGTACCGATACTTTTTATGACCTAATCTTTAATGACGGAGGTGGTACTGCGCACTGGGATCTCACCGGAGCGCTCGACGTAGACAACGACTTCACCGTCACCGGCGGGTACGTCGACAACTCATCCGGCAGCTATGCGATCACCGTCGGCGGTTCCTGGGACAACGACGACGATTACATGCGAGGAACGGAAACGATTACGTTCGATGCAACATCCGGAATACATACTATTGATCCTCTGGGCATAACGCAGGATGACTTCTACAACGTTGTATTCAATGATGGTGGGGGGAGCGCAGAGTGGCAACTCACCGCGGGATATTTCGACATCGATGGGAATATGACGATTACAGACGGTATTTTTAACTTTAACAATCAGGATGCGCGTGTCTGGGGTAACTTCGAAAAGACAGGCGGCAACATAGATATGGATCAGGCAAGTGATTTATTTGATGTCCGCGGGAGCTTCACGGTCTCCGGGAGCGACAGCCCGACTGATCCACTCATCGATGGAATGATCTACGCTTGGAGCGACATCACTATTTCCGGTGACGACACTTGGCTTTTTGGTGGGTCTGGTTATCCTACTTTTTACCCGCGGGGGAGTGTTGATACCACCATTTCAGTAACTGGTGCCAATAATACATTTTACAACGGCAATGGAGAATTTCGCATTTTGAAAGGCAATTCGACAGCAAAATTGACGCTCTTGTCCGATCTAAACACGATGTATTTCAACCATTACGAGGGCGTGTTAGATATTAACGGATATAACCTGGTTATTCGTAATATATTTTGGATCCAGAGTGGTGCAAATATCACGATGGCGAGCGGGTCAATTACTGCCGGCTACACGAACTACAACCCGGGCAGTGTTCCCATCTTCGATTATCAGGCAGGGGCGACGGAAAACATCAGCGGCGGAACCATCAAAATTTACGGAAACGGTCACACGACGGAGGGGATTATGATGTTCGCAAACGGGTCAAACTTCACACCGACCGGCGGAACAGTACAAGTAATCGAAGGTGGAACGAGTACAAATTCGCAGATTTTCGTTGAAGAAGTAGACGCAGCAGATTTCAACTTCTGGAACCTAACAATCGGCGATGGAACGAACGCGAAGACAGTCTACGCACTCGCCACCTCACAGGTGATCGACATCGACAATGATTTCACGATTTCTGCAAACGGTACGTTCGAAACCAATGGTATTAACCTCGAAGTCGCGGGCAATTGGGATAACAATGGTACCTATACCCATGAAAGTAACACTATCACCTTTGATGCTATTGATGGTGATAACACTATTGAATCCGGCAGTGATGCATATAACAATGTCACTTTTAGCGGGGCCGCTGCCGGCAACGGTACTTGGGCAGTCCAAACTGATGATATGAGTGTTATTGGAACGGTTGATGTGGATACAGGTGACACTCTCTCTATTGGTTCTGGTAGAACCACAACTTGGACCGGCACAACTTTTACATTAGATGGAACAATCAGTGGAGTAGGAAGGCTTGCTATTGATTCCACTACCACTGTACCGACAACTGGCACACTTTCCAGCATTGTTCGTCTTGACGGTACTAATGGCAATACTACAGTTATGCCTACAAGAACCTATGGCGGTGATGTTGAAATATATAATAATTCTGCCACTTCCGCCCGAATAATCACGCCTAATTCCGGAACGCATACCGTTTCTGGAAGTTTAATTGTTGAAGCCGCCAACACTCAGGATGTTACTTTTGCCGGAGTTACTAATAATCCCACCATAAATGTTACCAGCGATTTGGATTTCGGCACTTCCGGAGGAGGTGCACAAACCACTACTTCAGGAACCGGTATTTGGACCGTTTCCGGAAATACTGATTTTACAAGCGGAACATATACAGCAACTGCCGGAAACACATTAAAGATGAATGGGACCTCAAAAACTATTACATCAGCTACACAAACACTCCAAGATTTTGAAATTTCCGGAGGTTCAGTTGCTTCAGCAGATGCTATGAATGTTGACGGTACTTTCACCGTCTCTGCCGGCGGATTCACCCAAGGAGAAGCAAATATAAACATTTTTGGGGATTTTACTCTTGCAAATGGCACAACCTGGACCCAACCTTCAGGCGCTTATTCTATTATTCTGGACGGCGATCTCACTTGGACTGACAATAACACGACTCCTGTTGAGGTTTCCACAGTTCAGATCGGCACCTCCCCGGACACAACGGATCTCGCGAGCGACATCGCCGCGAAGGGGGTCGTCGTCCCGAGCGGCGACTACTTCTACTCGAACGGGTACGATATGAACCTGGGTGCTGCTGGCCTGTCGGTGACCGGCACGCTCGACCTCACCGATGACGTGGAGACGGACGAGACGTTCATCACGACGGAGGGCGATGTGAGCTTCAACTCCGGGAGTAGCGTCACCGAGGATCAGTCCACGATCACATTCGACGCGTCGTCGGGGACGGACAACATCTTCAACGGCGGATCACAGGATCTCTACCACCTCGTCATCGACGGGACGAGCGTTCTCGTGGAAGTGGAAGACGCCATCGACGTCGACGGGAACCTCACAATCACGAACGGGACGCTCGATACGGTCTCCGGAGAAAACAACAGCATCAACCTTGCCGGCTCCTGGGATAACGATGCAACATTTGAAGCCAGAAGCGGGGTTGTTACTTTCGATGCCGCTTCTGGAACCCATACTATCGATGCCGACGGCACAGGAACTGATACTTTCTATGACATTACTTTCAATGATTCTGCCGGTTCCGCGCATTGGGATCTTACCGGCGCGCTGGATGTTGCCAATGATCTCGCCATCACCGGAGGCACACTGGATAATTCCGCTGGCAGTTATGCTATCAATATTGGCGGTGGGTGGGATAATGATGACAGCTACACTAGAGGAACAGAGACGGTTACCTTTAACGGCACTTCCGGTACCCATAATATCGATACCGACAGCCCAGGCAATGATGATTTCTACCATGTGGTAATTAATGACGGTGGCGGTACCGCTCATTGGGACCTTACTTCTCAGCCAATGCAGATTGATGGAAACTTGACGATTACTGATGGAGAAATTGATCTGAACAACTATGATACGTATGTAGAAGGCGACCTCTCTAAAACAGGAGGAGCTCTGGTTTTGGACCAGGTTTCCAGTCAG
>JAHJEX010000005.1 GCA_018825385.1 Patescibacteria group bacterium | reverse complement strand
TTGCTAGTTACTGACGATATTTTAAGCGGATAAACTATATTTTCTGTTTCAAAAGAGATTGCAACCGGAACAGCATGACCTGTTTTTAGCTGTTGCGATACATTGTTCCACTCTAAACTCTCCGTATTGATTTTCATCGCCACAAAAAACCATCCATTTTCTATATAACTATTTAATATGTAGCTAGCGGACGAAGGATATGAATATCCATTGTCATTCAACCACTCTGTTAATGCATCCTTATCAGTTGCAGAAAGCGTAGTAACTTCGTAATACTCTATCTGTTTTGTTTCTATAACTGTTACAGTTTTTTCCTCCAAGCCACCTTGCGATAGGATGTCATACCTATTACTATCATCAGAAAATACAAAGTAGTTTCTAGTTAATTCTTCAAGAGACGTAAATAACTCATCTGATCCTTTGGTAATGGTTGGTTTAGACGGCGCAGGTATTACCCAGCCAAAATTTTCTGCATCTCCCTGAAAAGTTATAGAAACCACCATTGTTTCCACTCCACCGTCATAAAAAATAACTGCTTTTTGGGCCGTTTCCTGTACCCAATAATTCGGCAGTGGCATCAACATTCCATCTGCCATTGCCAATTGAGGTAGAATTAGAGCGAATAGGGTTAAAATATAGAGAGTTTTTCTTAATTGCATATTTTTTTGTAAATTATTTTTTATTCTTAAATGGTAATAGTTGTTGTTCTCCTAAAAGCTTTTTCGTTTCTTTCCTGCCCTTCCTAGTCAGCTGAACCTCTTCGATAAACCATTTTTTAGGCGTCCTTCGTCCGTATCCTATCATTAGCCCTTTGTCGATTAGTCTTTCAATGCTTTTCGTTATTATCCCCTGCTGATCTGTCTTTTTCGGAGCATTTTTTTTCTTTTCATAAAACTTCAACAGCTGTTTTCGCTTGCTTTTCCCCTTGCTGTTCAAGAGGTTAAGCAGTATATACTTTTGAAGTTGAGATACTCTCATTGATCACTTTTTTAAATCCAATTTAATATGCAGATCCTTCAACTGTTGTTCACTAACCTCTGATGGAGAATTCATTAATAAATCTCTATTATCACCCGTTTTCGGAAAAGCCACCACCTCGCGGACATTGGCTCGGTTGAGCAGAATCATCAATAGGCGGTCAATCCCCGGAGCAATCCCACCATGCGGAGGAACACCGTATTGGAAGGCCTCTAAAAGATGCCCAAACTGTTCTTTAGCCTCTTCTTTGGAAATACCAACCAGTTCCAAAATCTTTTCCTGAATCTTGTGATCATGGATCCTCAAACTCCCGCCACCTACTTCATATCCATTTAACACTAGATCGTGTTGCCATGAACGTGCTTTTAACGGTTCATATTCCAGTAACGGTATATCCTCTGTTCGCGGGGCTGTAAAAATATGATGAAACGGTATATGCTTTCCATCTTTTAGTTCCGGTTCAAAATATGGCCAGTCTACAATAAAGCAAAAAGCTAGTTCATTGCTATCATTTTTATTGATACGAATATCCGGCTTGTCAGTTTTATATTTTTCCATTGCTTCCTGATATGTAATGCGTGGCCATGGAGAATAGGTAACCTTTTTTTCTGGGAATAGATTCGTAACTAGCTTGGTAAACAGTCTTTCAGTTAAATTTAGTATCTCTTCCTGATTCATAAAAGACATTTCCATATCCAGTTGAAAAAACTGGTCAGGAGCACGATCAGACCTAGAATCCTCATCCCGAAAACATGGAGCAATTTGAAAATATTTTTCAAAGCCAGCGACCATCAACAACTGCTTATACTGTTGTGGAGATTGAGGCAGAGCATAGAACTTGCCTGGGTACACTCTAGAAGGTACCAGATAGTCCCTAGCGCCCTCTGGGGTAGATTTACCGATAATTGGCGTCTCTATTTCAATAAACCCTTCCTCATGCAAAAAATCTCTAATGTATTTATTAAACTTGGATCTCATAATTACCATATTTTGATTCGACTCTCTCCGCAGATCCAAATATCGATACTTATAGCGGATCTCTTCCGTAACCTCTTCTTTTTCAGTTTCTACTATTTCAAAAGGTGGAGTTTTCGATTCAGAAAGGATATTCAATTCCAAAGCTTCTATTTCAATTTTCCCAGTCGGCATATTTTTATTTACCAGTTTTTCCGGTCGTTCATTTACATGACCGATTATTTCTACCACAAACTCTGGGCGAAGCTCTTTCGCCTTATTTAGCATTTTGTCATTCCCGGGAAGAAAAACTACCTGCACAATTCCCGAAACATCCCTTAAATCAATAAAAACCATTTTACCCATTCTTCGTGCTGACTGAACCCAGCCGTTAAGTTTTACTTTTTTGCCGACATGGTTCGCTGTTTCTGTTATTAAAATTCGTTTCATATTCTAAGGTTTAAGTCTATTTAATAATCTCGGGAAAGGTATTGTTTCACGAACATGATCAAGCCCGCATATCCAAGCAACAGTACGCTCTAGCCCAATACCAAAACCGGCATGTGGTACAGAACCGTAACGGCGCAAATCAACGTACCATTCAAAATCTTTTTGTGACAATTTATGCTCTTTTATTCTTTGTTCCAATAATTTAAGATCCCAAATCCTTTCTGAACCGCCAATTATTTCACCATAGCCTTCGGGCGCCAGCAGATCATCGCATAAAACCTGATTCGGATTTTCAGGATCCGGCTGCATATAGAATGCCTTGATTTTTGTAGGATAATGAGTTACAAATACCGGCTGATCAAATTCTTTCATAAGCATTGTTTCATCGTCTGCGCCTAGGTCCTCCCCTTCTTTAATATCTGAACCCAAGTTATGCAATTTATTTATAGCCTCAGAATATTTCATACGTGGAAATGGTGCTTTAACTTTTTCTAAAAATTTTGTATCCCTTCCTAGAAGTTTCAACTCTTTTTTCTTTGACTTCAAAATATTCACGACTACATAAGACACCAGTTTCTCCTGGACTTTCAAATTTTCATCATGTTGCATAAATGCGGCTTCAGCATCTAGCATCCAAAATTCCATCATGTGCCTTCGAGTCTTAGATTTCTCTGCACGAAAAGTTGGACCAAAGTCATAAACTTTTCCCAATGCCATTGCACAAGCTTCTAGATAAAGCTGACCCGACTGAGAAAGGTAAGCAGTTTCGTCAAAGTATTCTGTTGAAAATAAAGTAGTAGTTCCTTCACAGGAAGTTGGAGTAAGTATTGGACTATCGGTAAGAACGAATCCTTCATTCCTAAAAAACTCTCTCATCAGCCATATGATTTCGTCACGCACCCGCATAATGGTTGCCTGCCTCTCAGAGCGTAACCATAGATGTCTGTTATCCAATAGAAAGTCAATGCCATGTTCTTTCTTCGCAATGGGGTATTCTTCTGCAACTTGCAAAACTTTAATGTCTTTTACCTGCATTTCAAAACCAAATGGAGAGCGTTTTTCCTCATTTACTACGCCTGTGACTATAACACTTGATTCCATAGTTATTTCTTCGCACACCTTCCAAACGTCCTCTGACACATCATTCTTGCTTATTACCGCCTGCAAACGCCCAGTACCATCTCTAAGCTGCAGGAAGAATATCTTGCCTGAGGAGCGAAAATTAAAAACCCAGGACTGTAGTTGAATGTCCTGTCCTAAGTGTTTTGAAACTTCTTTAATAGTAACTTTTTCCATAATTCAGTACCTACTATAGCATTTTTTTTCGACAATTGCAAACATCAATATAGCAAAATACAGGCTCCTTTGCCTGTATTGATAAATCCCAGGTTTTTAAGACTGATTGCTTTTTTTTGATATCCTGTTTCCCACCAAAACGACTACTAAAGCACCAAGTACATCATAAGTTAAATCAGAAGAGGTATCATATCTGGCTCCAACTCTCTGCATTTCAAATAGCAAATCTCCGAAATACTCCGTTAATTCATAGAATATCGTTACCAGTACAGCTACTGAAAAAACATAGGTTGAAAAATGAAAATTACTTAGGGTTATTGTTTTCTTTTCCCTTAGAATTAAAAATATACTATAGACCAATACTGCAACTGACAATGATCCGGCAAAATGTGCTAAATCATCCCACCAAGAAAATTTTGTATACAAATACCAAAAATTGCCTATCGCATCCAGCCATACACTAAATACTACTGCAAGTGCCACAAACCACGGCAAAGAAAGCTGATGCTTTTTTCTGACAACCTTATCAACTACCAAAAAAGTAACCCCGGCAAAAATTGCCGTAGCCGACAAAGCGACTCTTCGATCAAAAGCGTCATAGTTTATACTCAATTCTATACCAACTAGTACTACCAAACTAACAAGGAAAATATAAACTAGTATTTTATTGATTGATTTCATAATTATTCTAATGCATCTTCAAGTTTTTCCTGCAGACTATCTATCCCCTCTGTCACACCCTCTTTAGCCTTTTCCTTAATTCTCTCTTGAGCTGATTCAAAGCTGTCCTGTGATGTTTGTTTTGCCTGATCAATCATCGCTTTTGCATCATCTGGAACCATATTATCCAATTGACTGAAGGTGATTTGATGTTTCACTCGATTTTCTTCTAGTAACCGATACACATTTTCAAGATCTTTACCCTTCTCTTTTGCTTTTTCAATATATTTATTTGCTTTCGCTATTTGCTCATTGAATCGAGCTGTAGTTTCACTTATTACTTCTGTCTTTTTCTTCTGAACTAATACTTCTATTTCTTCAAGTCTCCTATTCGCCAGCTCTATCCTATATTCTGCTTTCTTCACAGCACTAATCATAAACCAACCTCTGGCCTCTTCCCACCACGTTTTCAAAAAATAGAGTGGGGTAGAAGGCACCCACTTAAGATCAGGTAAATCAATATTAACACTTATTACCGTTACCTCTTCCGACTCATTCGTATTTGTAACATCTTCTGAATCTATTATTACCTCCTCGTTGGTATTTTCGTCTGCAGGACGAAGCATCGGTTCTGCCAACACTGCTGTAGGTAGCAATAGAACTATTAGCAATATAACTACTTTTTTCATATATTTACAGATTAATAACTGATCTAAGTATATCAGATATCTAATATAAATAAAAAACCGAGATATACTCGGTGATGTGTTATCCTATGGTGGGACGTGAGGGAATCGAACCCCCGACCATCAGCTTAAAAGGCTGCTGCTCTACCAGCTGAGCTAACGTCCCAAGTCATTTTATTAGGTTTTTAATGAATTCTCTTCCCTGATAGCTTTTTAGTTCTCCTTCTCTATGTATTGCCTCTGCTCTTGTTTCGAAATCCTCACTATATATAATCACCCATTTTCCACTAAATTTAGCTGTATAAGACGAATTTTTCCTTTTTATTTTGCCATTATGTCTTTCCAGTCTTCTTTTCAAATCAGAAGTATGCCCAACGTATATCTTGTCATGTTTTCTGTTATGAATTGCGTAAGTGTGAAACATGATTATCAGCTTATAAGTCCGCCAGCTGGCGGATCTACCAGCTGAGCTAACGGCGCCTGAATAACATGCCTCATATTAGCAAAAACCTCCCTAAAAAGCAAGGCCATAGGAATAAGTTAATAAGAAGTGGAAAAAATGTAGAAAAAGAGGCTTGTTTATAGCAAGTTTTAATGA
>JAHJEX010000046.1 GCA_018825385.1 Patescibacteria group bacterium | reverse complement strand
GAAATTGTTTCATCTTTGGTTGCTACCTTTGAAGGAGTAACTGAGATCGTAACTGCAAACGCAGTTGGCTCTAACATTGCGAATATTCTTTTAATAATTGGGCTATCTGCCGTGATCGGTGGTCGATTATCTGTAACAAAGAATTTAATAGATCTTGATCTGCCGCTGTTAGCAATTTCTACAGTCTTGTTTCTTGGGATAATTTGGGATCGCTCAGTGACATTAGGAGAATCAATCCTACTTATGCTTCTTTTTGGAATTTACATATTTTATACTATCCGCCATCGTGATGGAGATGAAGAAGAGGAAATAGAAAAACTACCCACCAGGACTGATCGGCGCAAACACATAACCCATCCGAAAAAGAGAGAAGTTGCCAGACCAAAACTAGTTCCAAAAGATTTCTTTATCCTTGCACTTGGTATAGCCGGTCTGATTTTTGGTGCTAAGTACCTTGTTGATTCAGTAATAGAACTTGCTGAAATATTAGATATAGGTGCTGGTGTTATCTCATTAGTTGCAGTTGCGTTTGGTACTTCACTTCCCGAACTACTGGTATCAGTCAAGGCAGCGTGGCAGAAAAAAGCGGAGATTGCTTTGGGAAATATCTTTGGTTCAAATATTTTTAATATTCTTCTGGTTGTCGGCGTACCAGGTTTGTTTAAAACATTACATGTTGATGCGCAAACTTTTTCGCTTGGTATCCCGGTAATGACTGCGGCAACTATTTTATTTGTTATTTCTGGTATTTCTAGAAAGATACACATGTATGAGGGGGCCATGTATTTAGTAATCTATTTCTTCTTTCTTGGTAAACTTTTCGAACTTATCTAGATTAATTCTATTTCAAAAAAATGACTCTGTTGAGTTGTTTTTTTATTGACAAAAAGTGCTCCTACAGATAAGATAAAATACTTTATTCACCGATGTTTGGTGGATAATAGATAGGAGGTGCTTCATGTTCATCGTTGCAGCCCTTACATTCGGCGCTGCGTTTGGCGTCATGCTGGGCGTCTGGTTGCACTGGATCCCGGGTGCAATCCTGGGCGTCGCTATCTTCACTCTCTTCGCCCGTCTGGGCGAGAACCGGAAGGGGATCTTCTGGAGGTGGCTGCTCAGTCTCGTAGTTGGCGGGCTGCTGTTCCTGGTGGACTACAGGCTCGGCGTATTCGCCGGCACCGCTCTCTACGGCATCTTGGTCTTCAAGTCCAAGCTGGCACCCACCACCCACCATGGATCATACGGTCTAGCGACCGAGCCCGACCTGCATGTGGTCAAAGAGACCCCAGATCAAGAGGTCTCGAGCTGACTCTGTTCAGCTACTATGTCCTACACTGGCAGCCCCTCACACTGCCAGTTTTTTTATCCTTGCAATTATTTATTTATTCAATTAAGATGCAAAACTAATGATTTATTTTTTCACCAGATGTGAGGAGGGGGTGAAGCATGAATCTCTCTTGCAATGACACCTGCACTTTCGGAAATCTCCCTTTGAATGCCATCTTCCGGTTTGTAGACGAATTGGGCCAGGGCATTTTTCTGGAAATTACCTTTCAGAAAGTCGCCGACAATTACACTCGTGAAGTTGTCTCCAGTGGCGGAACGTGGAGACAAGGAACTATTGGTCGCAGCCATATCGATCCCAAACTGACCGTCACAGTTATCGCTCTTCCAGATGCACAAGCTGACTAATTCATACGTCAGCTTTTTTTCTACTTGATTTTTCAAAAGCAATATCGTAAGATAAAGGACTTTGATCATTCATGCAGCTCGTTATACATCTTATGTCTATGACTCAGGGAGGATTGTCTTTTTGGAGGGAGTTTCGAATGAAAAAAAAGCGAGGTAGTAACCCGGTGCTAGAAAGAGATGGAACATACGTTAAGTTCGAACAACAGCTTGCTAAAGCCGAAAATGAAGGGAGAATTGACGGCCAGTTCAAATGCTTTGTCTGTGGCATGCGTTATCTGCATTCAGATGGAGCAGATAGATGTTGCCTGATTGTTGATGATTCCAGAGAGATTTCTGCTCCCGTCCCTACTCTGGGATCATGTCAAGACGGCAATAAAAAAACCAGGTTGCCTCACAGAGCCAAAATGTACACAGCATTCATGGTTTCTCTTGAAGCACTGGATATCGAGTTCGACCTCGATCAACGGATGCTCGCTGTACTCAACACAATCAATTTCGGCGGACTGCTTCCAGGAGAAGCCATTGAGCGTAGCTCAGAAACCGATTGTGAACTACTCATAATGCTGTTTTCCGTCCTACTGGACCGAGCCGACGGTCTGACAGCCAAAGCCTTCAAGATCGCCAGAGCAGCCGGTATGAAACTTCATCAGCTTCAATGGGGAAAAATAACCAAGCGGCTCAAAGAATTAGGAGTGCTGGTTCCCATGCTTCTGGATCACGATGATCCTGAAGATGAAGAAGATGATGACAGCCCGGACGATGAAGAAGCAGGCGATAATCTTGCAGAAGAGAATGATAGTGATCCTGAAGATGAATTGCCGGACGACGAACCCCCAAATGAGACAGAAGATGAAAGAGAATTAGAGGAGTAACGTTTACCAGAAACGGCTCCTTTTTTTATTGTATTAATTAAAGCAAATTATCCACTTGCTTTTTTTTAGAGAATATTTTAAGATACGAAACTATGCCTGTCGTGAGGCGCAAAAGAAAAACAAAAGGGCAGTTCAGTCGCTCTTTTTGTTTCATTTAACAGATCGCAGCCACCCACCCCCCAACTGTTCACGTGCAATGAAAGAGGTACATGATGAATGCCCACTTGCCACAAGCCATGGCTGAATCGGAACTGACCAGTGCGTTGGTCAAAGGTGGATTGCTACGAATCCATTCAGGAAAGGTAAGGGACTCCTTCACCTTACCCGATCATCCGGAACTGATGTTGGTTATAGCCACTGACCGAATCAGCATTTTCGACTTCGTGCTGAATGCGCAAGTCGCTCGGAAGGGAGAAGTACTGACGGCCATGACCGTCTTCTGGCTCACCAAAGTGCTCCAGCAGTTCGGTCACCATTTAGTGGCATCCTACGGTGATATCGACAAGTACCTCCCCGAAGCGCTTCGTGAAAATCTCTCCCTGCAGCGCAGGGCGCTGATCGTCAAGAAGCTGGAAATGCTTCCGACGGAACTGATCGTCCGCGGTTATCTGACCGGATCCGGATGGAGAACCTACCAGGCGAAAAAGCAGATCTGCGGAATCCCACTTCCCGACGGTTACCATGATGGGTCGAGATTGGCCCAGCCAATCTTCACCCCGACCACCAAGGCCGCCGAAGGTCATGACGAGGACATCCCAGCCGACTCGATCTCGAGCGACTTCAGGGTTCTTGCCCTCTCCATGTATTCGACGGCGGCGGCATATGCTCTGGCGCGGGGTATTATCATCGCCGACACCAAGTTCGAGGTTGGTCTGAACAAGACCGTCGCCGACGAGGTGTTGACGCCCGATTCCTCCCGCTTCTGGCTCCATGACGACTGGACAGCGGCAGCCGAAGAGCGACGCTCTCCTTCCGGTTTTGACAAAGAACCGGTTCGCGACTGGGGTCGTGAGGTTAAAACACCATTCTCCGAAAGTGGCGAGCCGATCATCGGCATCAACAGGCTCAACCCCACTGTCTCCAACGAGCTGGCGTTCGTGGACGAACTGGAAGTCCCCTTGGGCGTGCTGGAAAGCACCACCTCACGCTATCTCAAGATCTTCGAGATGCTCACCAGCATTACTCTCATGCAGTTCCAGCAGGATAAAATGAGTGTCTAGGGCTAACCTAAGCCATTTTACTCCCTTAGGCACCCCTAATCGGTGCCATTTTTTATTCAAAATATGGTACATTAACATTAAGAACCTAAGCTAAACTCATGCCATATTCAGTAAAAACTAATATAAAAAGTAAGACGGGGATATATTTAAAAATCTACGTTGTTTCTGTTATGACTTCTTTAGTATTCGCATTTGCCATGCTGGGATTGCCAGGAAGTAATCCAAAAACCAATAAACTGCCATTGGATTATCAATACAGCTACAAACAGCAATCAAATATATACGATGGCGATAGATCATTCATACTAAAATCAAACGGTAAAACAAGTAAAGCAAAAATTGGTAAGACTTTTGAAAACAATGAGATAGTACCTCTTGACATACCATCGATTTACGGGATTTCAATTAGTGGTCAAGTAAGGTTAAATGAAGTTGATTCATATGTTAGAGTAATTTTAAGCGACCAAAACAATGATGATCGACTTGTAGCAGGAATTGAATATCCAGATGTAGGAAATATTCTGTTTTCTAATTCTTGTGAAGAAACTTGTGCCGTTGAAAAAAGCGTAAATCCTTCTTTAAAAGTCGAGCTATATAATGCTCAGCTTTTTTTAGATGATATTGAGATAATTCCATATGAAGCAAATCTCTCAAAAGAAATAAAAACAATAGGCTATAATAACTTTTCTATTGAACTCAAGCAAAAACAGATATCCTCCACCATTAATGCAATCAATCTAAAAAATAGGGAGACGGGCCAATATTGGATTGCGGGAGAAACTGAGCTTGCTACACTTACCTTTAGTAAAAAAAGGGATTTAACTGGTAATCTTGAAGGAATAAATAATACCCTGCCCTCATTGAAAGGTATCGAATACTATATAGGAGGGTATATTGATCTGCGATCAGAAGTAGAAAGAAATCAGTTTGGAGGTGGGACATCTATTTCAAGTACATCAGACCCATTTTCATTTGACTGGCGTAATCGACATGGCACAAACTGGCTTACAGATGTAAAAACACAGAATTGTGGCTCCTGCTGGGCATACAGTGGAGTAGGTGCAATCGAGTCTTACACTAACCTCTATTTCAACCAAAATATAAACCCCAATTTATCAGAACAACAGGTACTTGCCTGTGCTATTGGTGGATGTGGCGGAGGTACCATTCCTTCTGCGTTAAACTACGCTACTCAGACCGGAATAGCGGATGAAGATTGCTATCCTAGCATTCAAGGAGAAGAAGGAAGTTGCGAAGACTTATGCTCTGACTGGGAATCAAGAGTATGGAAAATAGAAGATTACTCTACTAAAAAGCCTTCTAGTAATGAAACCTTTGATTTGATAATAAAGGACGAAATTGTTGAAAAAGGTCCTATCGCTATGCGTTTTTCCAGTTGGGCACATGGCTTAGTATTATCTGGCTTTGGAGATATTGCTCCAGGATGTTACTTTGATGAATCAGATTCAATGGGCCATTGTGGCCTGACAATTCCTGAGGACGATCCGCTTGTCGGAAAATCGTATTGGATTATTAAAAACAGCTGGGGAGACGGCTGGGGAGAAAATGGTTATGGAAACTTTGTAATCTCTGAGCTAGATACACATAGGTATTATTCGATTTTAGGTGAAATAACTATTCCTTCTTCAGGACAACAGTATGAAATAGAATGCAATGACAGTGATGAAGATGGTTACTGCTGGTGGGGGCTATCAGAAACAAAACCAGATAATTGCCCAACAACATGTATTGATAATGAAATTAGAGATTGTAATGATAACGACAACGCTTTGCAAGCATGTTCTGAAGAATATGTTTGCGGGCAGAAACCTAAGCTCCCTTCGGGTGAAATGCAAGATTTTGGCTACTACTCTAATTATTCACAAGTTGGATGTTGCGGCAACTGGTTGAATGAATACCCCGTCGAAGGCATGTGTTGTAATAACCCTGATGATGTCTTGTCAACGGTATCCGGTTTTATAGAAGAGGGCGCGTTTGGTAGCTTCGGAATTGGAGACGGTGAATTCAGCTATCCAGAAGGCATGGACGCTGAAAACAATGTTGTTGCAATCGCTGATAGAATAAATAATCGCATTCAGCTTCTAAAAATGGAAAGTGGCACTCTTTCACACTGGACGACATTTGGGGATGCTGGATCAGAATCGGGTCAATTCAATCATCCTATAGATGTAGACTTATCTGGCAGCATCTTATCAGTAGTAGATTTATTTAATTACAGAATTCAACTATTCAATATTGATCAAGACGGGAACGTCACATATCTTTCCAGTTTCGGTTCTCAAGGAACAGGAGACGGTGAATTCGTTAGTCCTAGTTCTGTGGTAACACACGAAAATTTAATCATTGTCGGCGATGAATACAGCTTTCATGTATTCAGAATAAACCATGACTACAGCACTGACTTCTTGTATTCATTTGGAAGTCCAGGATCAGATATTGGTCAGTTCAACAAGATTAAGGATATTGAAATTTTTGAAAACCAATTATTTGTTTGTGACAACCCAAATAATCGAGTTCAGGTCTTTAATAAAAATGCAGAAGTGTATTCGTATGCATGGCAATTTGAAACTGATTGGTGTGAAAGGCTAGCAGCATCAGGAAACCATCTTTATATTGCTTCATCAGATTTTAATCCGAATTATGGATCAGGCCCAAGGATTTATGATTATCTCATAACAGAAAATCAAGCGCTGTTTCTTGCTGTATATCCATACGAAGAATACTTTGATAGTTATAATAGTTTTGCCGGCATAACAAATGTACTAGATCACCTCATTGTTTCAGATCAGAATACACAGCTGTTACGTTTATTCGTCCCTGATTCGGTAACAACTTGCTCTGAAGTTTGTTCTGATGGCACTATTGCAGGACAGTGCTCTAGTTCCAAGCCAAAGTTGTGTGCAAATGGCGAATTAGTTTCTTCCTGCAAGACATGTGGCTGTCCCAGTGGTATGATATGCACTGAAAATGGGAATTGTAAACCTAGGTATATCCCTTATTATGAGAAAGAAATGATACAGCAATATGAGCAATAATCAGAGCAAGACTTACAATTTTCATCAAATATTAATAAACTAGCTTATTTTAGCTATTTTATTTATTTGAAAATATAACCCATTTGTCCCCTATTTAGCTGAAACCCTCTGTTCTTGACCAGTGCGCTTTCGAAGAAAGTGTCCCTGGTTGACATATATTACGATTTCGCATATAATGACCATGCTAAAAAAACAACTTATCCACACCTGAGTATTTACCGAAACGATATGTTAGCGAAAACCTTATTCTTAAACCAAAGGCGATATGAATAGCTAGTCTATTGTTATGCTCGAAGTTAAGAGTAAGTCGCCCAGAGCGACTTTTTTTGTCAGCCGAAGGGTGAAACCAACATTTCGTACCTTATATATACATAGTACTCAAAAAATATACTTTCTTGGATACTATGTGTATGTAAATCCGGTAAATTGACAACTGAATATAGTAATCAACGAAACAATACCGTTTCTAAAAATCATAAAAAATGACTTAGTATTTTTTGTGGTTACGATTAAACAAACAAGAGCAAATGGTGGATGCCTTGACACTAAAAGACGATGAAGGACGTAGCAATCTGCGATAAGCTTCGGGGAGGTGATAAGCAACCTTTGATCCGGAGATTTCCGAATGGGGAAACCCGTCTTGTGCAAACACAAGTCATTCATATCTGAATACATAGGATATGAAAGGTAACCTGGGGAATTGAAACATCTTAGTACCCAGAGGAAAAGAAAATAATTGTTTAATCGTTATGAGTGGGAGGTTGTCCCCCTATGGGGGATCAACCGCAACTTACTACTCATAACTTTTAAACGCATTCCCTTAGTAGTGGCGAGCGAAAGGGGAACAGCCCAAACTTTCTGAGTTTCTTTAATAGTCTTTTGGATTATTAAAGAGGGATGTAAGTCTTCATACTCAGGGAGCGTTGTGAGATAATTACGTTTGGAGCTTACACTTTGAAATAGAGTCAATAATATAAAGCTTTCCTAGTAAAAAGATCTGGAAAGGTCTACTACAAAGGGTGACAGTCCCGTATGCGAAAGGAGTTTTATGCTCTATAGTAGTTGTTCTCGAGTACCATGGGACCCGTGAAATCTTATGGGAATCTGCCCCGCCTATGGGGTAAGGCTAAATACTTTTAGTGATCGATAGTGAACTAGTACCGTGAGGGAAAGGTGAAAAGCAGGCCGGTGAGGCCGATGAAATAGTTTCTGAAACCATTTGCTTACAAGGAGTCGGAGTCTGCCCAACTTTTTGCACAAATTGATACATCAATATGAACATATTGGTGAGCAAAAAGTTGGGCGGATGACGGCGTGCCTATTGAAGAATGAACCAACGAGTTAGCTGGACATAGTTTGATTAAGCCCTTATGGGGTGAAGTCACAGTGAAAGCGAGCACTAACCGTGCGTACATGTTTTTATCCTTACTTCCTACTTTTGTAGGAACGAGGGATAAAAACTATTGATTATGTTCACTAGACCCGAAACCAGGTGAGCTATCCATGGCCAGGATGAAGCTTCGTGAAGACGAAGTGGAGGTCCGAACCCACTCATCGTACAACATGAGGGGATGAGTTGTGGATAGAGGTGAAATGCTAATCGAACCTGGCAATAGCTGGTTCTCCTCGAAATAGTTTTAGGACTAGCCTTGTAAATATTCCTCTAGAGGTAGAGCACTGATCGGGGTAGGATAGCTTCGGCTTACCTATCCTAACCAAACTCCGAATGCTAGAGGTCTGATTACAAGAGTCAGAACATGGGGGCTAAGCTCCATGCTCGAAAGGGAAACAGCCCAGACCGTCAGCTAAGGTCCCAAAATCTAGGTTAAGTGTGAAAGGTAGTATCATGACATGTACAACTAGGAGGTTGGCTTAGAAGCAGCCATCCTTTAAAGAAAGCGTAATAGCTCACTAGTCCAGTCATTTTGCGCCGAAAATGTATCGGGGCTCAAACCTAGTACCGAAGCTACGGATTATATTGATACTTCGGTATCAATATACTGGTAGAGGAGCGTTCTGTTTGCATTGAAGCTGAACCGTGAGGTTTGGTGGAGCGTACAGAAGTGAGAATGTTGGTATAAGTAGCAAAAATTCAGGTGAGAACCCTGAACACCGTAAGTCTAAGGTTTCCTGGGCAACGCAAATCGACCCAGGGTTAGTCGGTCCTAAGGCGAGGCCGAAAGGCGTAGTCGATGGACAGCTGGTTAATATTCCAGCACCTCGAATAGTTTATTGCAGACTGACACATTTCCGTGGTCGGAGCGTACTTTGGCTATGTGCGTCGTTGTTCTCTCTTTTTGAGAGGATGACGGAAAGGAAAACCGAAAGGTGGACCTGATTCTGGTGAAGGGAGTGTCAAGAAAAGGTTTGCAATGCTAGGCTATTCGAGTCCGTACCAAAACCGACACAGGTAGACGGGTGCGAAATGCACTAAGGTGTACGAGAGAACCCTAGTTTAGGAACTCGGCAAAACAGCGGCCGTAACTTCGGGATAAGGCCTGCCTCTAAAGCTCAGCAATGGGTGAAGAGGCCGCAGCGAAAGATTCCAAGCGACTGTTTATCAAAAACATAGGTCCCTGCTAAACCGAAAGGTGATGTATAGGGGCTGATGCCTGGCCAGTGTCCGAACGTTAAGGGGCGGGGTGCAAGCTCCAAACTTAAGCGCGGATGAACGCCGGCGATAACTATAATCGTCCTAAGGTAGCGAAATTCCTTGTCGGGTAAGTTCCGACCTGCACGAATGGCATAACGACTTGGAAACTGTCTCAACTAGGGACTCGGCGAAATTGCAGGAACGGTAAAGATGCCGTTTACCCGCGGCAAGACGAAAAGACCCCGTGAAGCTTTACTACAACTTGGCATTGAAATACGATTAGATTTGTTTAGTATAAGTGGGAGACTTTGAAACCTCGGCGCTAGCTGAGGTGGAGTCATTAGTGAAATACCACTCTAATTTGCTTTTATTTCTAACTCTCTCGCCTGAATCGGCGAGGAAGACAGTGTCTGGTGGGTAGTTTGACTGGGGCGGTCGCCTCCTAAAAAGTAACGGAGGCGTTTACAAAGGTTGGCTAGCTGTCGATGGAAACGACAGTGATAGGGCAAAGCCATAAGCCAGCTTTACTGCAAGACATACAAGTCGCGCAGTTGCGAAAGCAGAACTTAGTGATCCGACAATCCTTGATAGTCGGGTTGAAGCTCAACGGATAAAAGTTACTCCGGGGATAACAGGCTTATTGCGCCCAAGCGTCCACAGCGACGGCGCAGTTTGGCACCTCGATGTCGGCTCACCGCATCCTGGGGGTGAAGAAGCTCCCAAGGGTTTGGCTGTTCGCCAATTAAAGCGGTACGCGAGCTGGGTTCAGAACGTCGTGAGACAGTTCGGTCTCCTATCTGCCGTGGGCGTTGAAATTTGAGAAGATCCTTCTCTAGTACGAGAGGACCGAGAAGGATAAACCTCTCGTGAATGAGTTGTCCTGCCAAGGGCATTGCTCAGTAGCGACGTTTAGTTTGGATAAACGCTGAAAGCATATAAGCGTGAAGCCGTCTTCAAGATTAGATTTCATTTGAGGCTCCCGGAAGACGACCGGGTAAATAGGCTTTAGGTGTAAGCCCAGTAATGGGTTTAGCCGAGAAGTACTAATCAGCCGATGTTTAATCGTAACCACTAAGAATACTAATCGATTCCGCAACAGCGGGATCGTCCCGAGTTCCGCATAGCGGAATGAGGGATCAATCACTAACAACAGAATAGAAATGTTAGCAAAATTCAAAGTGTCGTTTAGACTAGTGCTAGTATTTGGAATATTAGCAGTAGTAGTAGGTATTGTTTTGATGATTACACCAGCCACAATTGCTGGCAATTGAAATCCTGAGTAAAGCGAAGGATCTAGTCGCTAGAGGCTGGTTTCACCCATTGGGTGATCAGCCTTCTCGCCTCGTCTTCGACGAGTCGAAGCGGGCGGCTGAAATACAACGAAGTCTCCAGATATATATTTCATCACATAGTTGGTGAAATAGAATCTGGTGATTCTAGCGGAGAGGTCACACCTGTTCCCCGCCCACCTGCCTTCCCATTATCAAGGTATTAACTAAGATTTATGGGCAGGAAGGCGGGCGGGCCCCATCTCGAACTCGGCAGTTTCCGCCAAAGGCGGATCCGCCTCGGGCGGAAAGCTCTAAACACCATAAAGTCTTCAGATCTATGTTTCATCACCATTTGGTGGGACAAAATCTGGTGATTTTAGCGGCTGGGAAACACCCGATCCCATCTCGAACTCGGCAGTTAAGCCAGCCAGCGCCGATGATACTCTTTATTGGGGAAAGTAGGTCATTGCCAGTTTATGAAAAGACATTCCGGAAGGAGTGTTTTTTCTTTTTGAAAAAACTAATTTTAAAAAAGTGAATAAGGTCAACGGGTGTATCTACCAACAAATTTATTACTTGACTAGAAACAATAGTATGCTAAGCTATGGCAACGCCACACACACTTTAATATGAGAGGGGAAGTGAAATGGCAAAGTGGATAGGTAAAAATATTCCCGATCCAGCACCCAAGCTCTTTGGAAAAACTACCAACCACCTTGATCGCGATGATTTGCTTCGCTTAGCAAAACAACTCAGTGCCCGTGATCCCACAACACCACAGCATCCAGAGTTAATTCGTAAGCTCATATATCTTGTTCAGCATATTATTCATAAACTGACACTCGACGATTTGTACCAGCTTGCAGAGATATTTGGCAGTATATCACCTCAGCACATTGATGGTTCCGTAGAGCTATACCAGTTCGCTGAAGCCTGCAATCGTGTGGGGCATCACATAGAAAAACGCGCGGGCCGTCCTGTAACCATTGCCTTTGACCCTCTTACCCGCAAAAACGAGGCGTTGATACTCCTTGTGCAGCGATACCCCGACCTTGTATCAGTTTATGCAGATCGGCAAAATGCCGACCTCGTTGTGGTAAAGTTGGAAATCCCTCCAACTTTTGGGCTACATGTTCCGGCGGATAAGTTCCAACGTGATCAGGTTTCATAGGGCATTCTCCAGATGTCCTATTTTTTTTGGCTAATTTTAGCCATATTAAAATAGTTGGTGATAAATTTTACACTAATATTAGCAAAACTACTCCTATATTGCTTCAAACAAACCTTGACTAAATGCCATATATTCGTATATAATCATTTGTATGACACTGTATGATAACTGCTAATACAAAACAAAAACATGGTAAATAAAGGACGATCGAGGATCACAATTACGCTAAGAAAGGATTTACTCCCCTTCCTTGATCAAACCATCGATGGCACCAAGATCCGTAACCGATCACATGCCATCGAATATATTTTAGGAAAGTATTTACAGGGTCCCAAAATTCGACAGGCGGTGATTTTAGCTGGTGGTAAAGGTGTTCAGATGCGCCCTTTGACATACGAAATGCCAAAAACAATGATTCCAGTTCATGGCAAACCAATATTGCAGCATATTATTGAAACGCTTCGTGATCAAAGAATCAAAGATATTACCGTACTGATTGGGCACTTAGGTGAAATGATACAAGACCATTTCAAAGATGGATCAAAGTTTGGAGTAAAAATCACTTATGAGAAGGAAAAACATCAGTATGGAACCGCGGGATCGTTGCGACAACTAAAAAATAAACTAAATGATTCCTTCCTGTTAATTTATGGTGATGTGCTTTCAGAAGTGAACTTCATTGAATTTATTGAGTTCCATAAATCTCATAATCAAATTGCCAGCATGTCACTAACCTCTCAGGAAAATCCTGCAGAATATGGTGTTGTAAATCTGCAAGGATCTAAAATCGTTCGATTTCAAGAGAAACCGGAAAAAAAACCTGGGCTTTCTCATTTGATAAATGCTGGAATGTATATTCTGGAACCAAGCATATTTAAATATATTCCACCAACAGGATATGTAAGCCTGGAACAAGATGTACTGCCGGATCTGGCAAAGAAAGGAAAACTATATGGGTATCCTTTTTCTGGAAAATGGTTTGATATAGCTACCCCTGATATCTACGAGAACGTAATCAAGGAATGGCCTAAAAACTAATTCACTAGACAAGAGCATTGTGTTGAAAAGCTTTTTTCAGTGCAACCACCTTGTTTAGAACAAGTTGGGCCTAGGCTCATTAATATATTGTCGCAAAGCACTTGTTTTGCAGACTCCACCCCCCACGGAAGGAGTGTAGAGTGTTCAACTTCGCCGACCTGAAGAAAGGTGATACCTTCAAGTTTCCAGGAGTCCAGGATCATGAAGTTCTAGGAACGATCGCCGGTAGTTACAACCGGCTTGTCCTGAGAGTGAAGGGCAATGGTCATGATGGTGGTGGAGACTCTTCTGTCTTCAAAATCGCAGCGGCCCACGAGGGTCATGTTGACGATTTTCGGGGAAAGTGCGAAGAGATCCACGGCTATCAGCAGATGCTGAAGGTCTTGGGTGTCCGAACACCGGATCCTATCACCACTCACGAGACCGTTATGAACGGCAGACACTTTCTGCTAGAAATATCTCCCTTCACGGGCCAAACGGTGCACGATGTCATGACTACAGCATCGGAGACAGAGGCACTTACCCTATCGCAGGGCATGGCAGACACGGCTCTTCGGCCAATTCTCTCCCAGGAAACTCGAGGAGATGGAAATCTACGCTGTGGCGTAGATATGATTCCGCGTAATTTCACGCGGGACGGAGCCGGGAAACTTCACTATGTCGACCTCTGGCCCCCCAAGCTTTGGCTGAACGGCGAGCCCGCACTCGAGTACCCTGAGCCGGTAGATTCCGAAGTTATTGACCTAGGAATTTTCCGCCACTTCACCCACTTTGGGGTGACTCAGGCATTTCTTGTGCAACTGTGTCGAATTCGCCCAGACCTTCGGAGAAAGTTCCAAGACCTGATTGACCAGTTCCTGGGTAGCATAGAGATGCCCACAACCCGCAAGCAGATGCTGGCCTCGCCGGCATGTCGCTTTCAAAACGGGGAACCGTTGGATAGGGTTCTGGCTCCTCTAGATTCTAGGGAGATCTACGATTTGCGGGAACTCGCCTGCGAATTGACCTTCCAAGGCCGCTTGATCCCCTCGGATCTCGAACAGATCTTTCAGGATTCCCACTTCCAGGACACCCCTCTCCCGGGGGATTTGATCGATCAGATCAAAGAAGCTCTTTGCGCTGCAAACGCAACAGGGGAGCTTACTATGTAAGACTCCCCTTTTTTTATTACTAAGTTTTTTCTAAATCTCTATGATTTGTTTTTGCAAGTTTTTGTATTCTTGATTTACATCGTCTACTTCAATAAATGAACTGACATATTCTCTCATTTTTTCTGTAACTTGAAAAGATTCAAAGTCAAATAGTGAATTATCAAGAACCCGATGATTTTCTTTACCAGTAACTTTTTCAAGAGAAATAGAATCAACTGAAAACTCTTTTTTTAATTCGTCGGGTCTACTTATACAACACATTTTTCCTGATTCTCCTTTTTCTAATAATTCAACAGCATATTTTCCAAGCTTAATTGCATATTCCTGATCAATTTTAATCGGCGCGCCTGTTTGTAAATAATTCCTAGGAATTATGCATTGTGCATAAATTCCTAGTTCCTTTTTTATTTTCTCTCTCAGACTGATAGAGATAAAGTTTTGACGTGATTTTTCTCTGAACTTATCATTTTGATTGTCAGAAACACCTGAAACATCTTTATCAAACCGCACTTCTTCTGCAATTACCACTGTCGCATACTCACCATTTTGTTTGTATTTGCTCTCAATAGCTTCTAATAACGAATCAAGTTTTACTTCTTTCTCGGGGACTACTATTAAATCTGGATCAGCAAGACAAGATGCCGCTGGTATCCATCCAGCCTTCATACCAATCGTTTCAACTAAGAAAACGCGCTTCAGTGCATAAGCTGCATCTTCTTTTGCTTGTTTAGTTATGCTTATAATTTTACTTGCTGTCGTTGGGAAGCCAGGTGTCCAATATGTACCCGCTAAGTCATTATCAACTGTTTTTGGTAGACCAATTACTGGAATATCTAACTGCTCAGATACTCCATATGCTGCTCCCAATGTATCGTCTCCACCAATTGCCACAATGGCATCAATATCTAATTCTTCAATTCTCTTTTTTAGTTGCTCAATACCGTTGTCTTCTTTGAATGGATTGGTTCGAGATGATCGAAGAAATGTGCCACCATGCAACCGTAATGTATCTAGGTTAGTATCAGTAAGATCAATCACCTTACCATCATTTAGTAGGCTCTTCCATCCCTCAATACCCCCAAGTATTCTATACCCTTTTTTCTGGGCAGTAGAAATTACACCATATAACGTGGCATTTAAAGCAGCGGCTAACCCACCGCCAGTAAAAGTAATTATGGTCATTTTTTTATTAGACATTGTAGATACATAATAGAATTTTTCTGCACTTCTTTCAAGGTTGACAATACAACAATTTGTCGCTAATGTATATAACCTACATGCCCTTTAACAACCCGCTCAACAACGGAATGATAAAAGAGTGAGGGAGAGCACATTGGCAGGGATTGTTGTAGGGTTCTCAGCGAACCCGGAAGAACATGTTGTGTTTGAAGGATCTTTACCGGAAGGAGTAACAGCAAGGGTAAATCATGATTTCTACGATGTTCGGGGAGGAGGAAGTTCATTCAACATCCACAAGGCTGTTGCGGGAGCCGGCATCGCGTCGATGCTGTTTGTTCCCGTTGGCTATAGCCCGGACGGAAAATTGGACTTCAATCGCGAACAAATGGATCACATCCTTTCCGGCATGAGCGCTATTCGCCTTCCGCTCCGGGATCGCCATTCATCCCGGGCAACTATCCTGTGCCCTGTTGATGGCCCGGGCGGACGAATCCTTGCTCACAAGCCCCCTATCCTCCAAGACCGCGTTCCCGAGGCCGTCGAAAAGATTTGCGGGCATCTTCGCAACCAAGAGCCGGAATTTCTGGTGATGACCGGGATTATGGAAGATGAACTGCCCCTAGCCAGAACTTTCATCGAACACGGAAAAGACGGAGAGGGTCGGATGGTTTTCGCTCCACATGCTTCGCTAGTCAAATCCGGCAAGGCGCGGGAACTGTTACCTATGGCCAACTACCTGTTTTTGTCAGCCATCGAGAGCCAGGAGTTGCTTGGCAAAGGAATGACACTGCAGGAATTGCAGGGATTTTGTCGAGAACACGGACTAGAACTTGTCAGTGTCTCAAACGGCAAGCGCGGTTTATGGATCGCCACTCCAGAAGATGCTTTCCGTATTCCGGAACTACCGTTCGATGGTACAATCATCGATCCAACCGGAGCTGGTGACGCGGTCATATCTGGAATGCTGATCTCATTTCTGAAAGGGCATAACTCCGTTCGAACCGCTGCTCTGCAAGGTGCTGCACATGCCCGCCTGGTCTGCACAAAGATCGGGGGATCAAGCGTCCCTTCATGGGACAAGGTCGAGCAATTGGCTGACGCTGTTCGCAGTGTAGTCAAATTTGATACCAATGGTTCTTTTTCTACGTCACCCTAATCGTGGCGTTTTTTTTATTATTTTTTTGGAGATATTTTTTTAGCACGGCCAATTCAGTAAAGGTAGGAACATTTAATTGATCAATTTCTGGATCAAATTTTTTTCCTTCCGGTCGCTTCATTCTTAAATGAGTGCTTTTCGGAAACAGTTTCATCGTTTGCTTAATTTCCTTAGGGTTGTCATTAACAAAAACCCATTCTTCTTCCGGTTCCGGGAATCCCAACTGAAGTGTACTTTTCTCTTTTCCTGTGTAAAGACACTGATCAGCTAGCTTTTTGATGCTGCTATTTTCTATTTTAGTCTGCTGCCATTTAGGATTGCCCCAAGTTAAAATGACTATCTTTCCATAATCTTTTAACCAATTCAGAAAAGAGAGTGAATCTTTGAAGAGAAATTCATCCATCCGACCGATTATGCTATCCAGTTTATTCTTTATCTCCTTTGGATCTCCGGAAGTTTCTTTCGAAATTATTTCCGCATGACGGGAAGTATCATAGTCATACTCATCCGGGATAGTCTCTACCGTTCTATTATACGTAGCAGCAAATATCTGTTCATCTACCCCGAACTTACTTACGCCCTCCTGTAGAGCCTCTTTAAGAGCAGTGGTATTACAGAGGGTATGGTCGAAATCAATAATGTAAATCATCATTTAATTTTAATGTTTATAGTTTTTAAATTATATCAGATTTTGACTACGTTTGGGATGTATGATAATTTCTTTATATGAGTGAAAACAAATTACATATTTCTGCAGGAGCTTTTCCTTATCAAATTAAAGATGGTCAAGTTTATGTTTTGTTAATTCACAAGACAGGAACCAATGAATGGCATCTTCCTAAAGGAACTCGGGAAAAAAGCGAAAAGATTGAAGATACGGCCAAAAGAGAAATGCTGGAGGAAACAGGGTTTGATGTAAAGTTAAAAAGGTATCTTGGTTGGATTGAAGCCGATTTCGAAAGAAAAGGAAAAACTATTCTTAAGAAAACTCATTACTTTTTATCTGAGATTCCTGAATCAGAAAAGCTTGATAAAACACATGATCAGGAACACGACCAAATTGATTGGTTCCCGTTTGACAAAGCAAAGAAAATGATTCAAGATACAAACCCAGTGAATGAGATCAAGGTATTTGATCTCGCAAAATCGTACCTTCCAACCAAAAAAGAAGAAGAACCAATGAAATCAGTAACAATCATTATTGAAGGGGGGAACTTCTCTGGAAAATCAAGTATCGCCAGTGCTCTGGAAGGTATGATGAAGAATTCAACCCTAATCACCTTCCATGGCTACTACCGTGGCGAGTTGTCTGGTCAAGAGAACCAAACACTTGCTAATTACTTCAGAGAACGTTCCGAAAGCTTTCTTCCTGTCATCGACACTCATCAGACAGAAGAAATCATTTTCCAGCGTCTTCATCTAACAGATGTTGTTTACACCGAACTGTACCTTGGCATTCAGCAGGACTATTCCGATTTCGAGGCAAAACTGAACGAAAGAAATGTAGTGTTGGTACTACTCGATGTAAATAATGAAACGCTTCTTACTCGGTCAAAAGAGCTTCAACGGGGGAAATCTGGTCATTGTGATAGGGCTGACGCAATATTGATCGACAAACGCGATCGATATCGAAAAGCCTTTAATCAAAGTCTGGTTCAAAAGAAGCTACTGATCGACACGTCACAGGGAGACGCCGCAGAAAACGCCAGAAAAATCATTAACTGGATCAATCACGGAGAATAATAATACTCTGCCTATCATCTGTCTCCCGAGCGGAAGACGGATTTTTTTATGCCCTGAATTATGGTAAAATAACACCGTACTGACGGCAAATAGAAAAGTTTATTTTGAAACTGGGTGGGTTGGCAGAGTGGTTGAACCACCGCCAATGGCGGGGTCCCGCTGACAGCGGTGATGCGCTGGTTTCGCCCGCCAGAGGCGGGTCCGCCTTGGGCGGAAAAACCAAATGTCATAATCTTAGTTTTAATACGGAGGCGTGCCGGAGTGGTTGAACGGGTCAGTTTCGAAAACTGATAAGCCAGAAATGGTTTCGAGGGTTCGAATCCTTCCGCCTCCGCCAATTTTCACTTTTTGTGAAATCGTAAGAAACAGCCTCGGCGCAAAGCGCCTCGGCATGGTATTTTTCCGCAATTTTGAAGGCATTTTTGAAATCCAAAACCAAAGTGCGGTCGGCAATGCGGAAGTTCGAACCAATCTTTTTGAGAAAATCCCGAATCCGTTCGGGATTTTCTTGTTGAGCGTATTTTTCGGCTTGGTTGGCGTCTTTTAGAAAGGCAATGGCAAGTTCGAACCGATTATTGCTCTTTCGCCCAAAAGCGGTGATTTTTTCTT
>JAHJEX010000045.1 GCA_018825385.1 Patescibacteria group bacterium | reverse complement strand
GAATCGAAGGCTTATATTATAGTTTTACCCATTCACCTGCAATCAACTTTTCTTTCTTTTGTCTTGTCCAGCCTTTAATCTGTTTTTCCCTTAATCTTGCTTCTTCTAAGTTCTCATATTCCTCCGAATAGGCTAAATATTTAGGTTTGTGTTTTAAAGTATATTTTGATCCTAGGCCTGACAAATGTTGTGTCCAACGGTTGTCTATTTGCCAAGTTAATCCAGTATAATAACTGTTATCCTCACATTTTATAATATAAACATGCCATTTCCATTTTTTCATATTAGTGTACCCCTTCGATGCGTCCCTCGATTAAAATTGGGACTTACTCAGGGAATATTATTATATATTTGATATTTGGATCTCCGGCCGCCTAACTGCTGTTAGGCAGTGGGGCAGGCAAGTCCGAAGATTACAAGAGGTTGTTAAGTTGTCATTCTCGGGCTTGACCCGGGAATCTATAATTTTTTACTAAACTTCATATAAATCATTCCATTTTGGATTTACATTTTCTATTAAGTCAATCTTCCAATTCCTATTCCATTTTCCATATTAGTGTACCCCTTCGATGCGTCCCTCGATTAAACTCGGGACTTACTCAGGGAATATCATTATTATTTCATTCTATTGATTTGTCATTCCCGCGGAACTTGTCCCCGACCTGATCGGGGAACGGGAATCTACTGTTATTTATGGATTCACCGATCAAGTCCGAAGATTACAAAAGTAGCTGTTAGAAAATAATTTATTTATATTATCCGTCTATATACAGTTCATCCAAATACCATTTTAGGGTGGTGCTGTTGAAAGCTAGTTTAAAATAGTTAGCATCGTCGGAAACGGAGAAGTAGTACCATTCTTCTTCACCTACCTTGCCACTGTGAGCTAAATTAACTTTTTTCACTTTATATACTTTATTGCGCCAGCGAAAGATTGTAGGGGCAACAGTCTTTGTCCCAAA
Organism: Patescibacteria group bacterium; assembly: GCA_018825385.1. GTDB lineage: Bacteria > Patescibacteriota > Patescibacteriia > UM-FILTER-42-10 > UM-FILTER-42-10 > JAHJEX01. The sequence continues at coordinate 47,675 of JAHJEX010000045.1, read as the reverse complement.
ACGAACCAAAACTTCGATTGTCTCGTTGATCGTTTCGTACATCGAATTATTTTTGTATGAAAATCTGATTTAGTTCCCATTCCAGGCTTTTAGTGTCAAAAGAAAGTTTGAAAAAGTCTCTTCCGTCTTTTACGTCAAAGAAAAACATTTTACCTTCTCCTTTTCTTGCTGCATGCACCAGTTTGGAATTTTTTATGACATGTTGCCGGCCGTTCCATTCAAATTTTTCCGGTATTACTCTGTCCCGAAAGAAGGAGCTGGTTACTTTTACGGTTTCGTTGATTGTTTTGAACATGATTTTTGTGTTTAATTATTATTTTTTAATATTTTCTAAAGATGGCCTTTACTATTCCCTGAATAACCGGGTTCTTGGAAAAGATAGGCTTCATTTTAGGATTAGCCGGCTGGAGACGGATTCTGGTTTTTTCTCTGAAGTATTTTTTCAGTGTGGCATATTCGTTGTTTAAAAGCGCAACTACCACATCTCCGTTTTTTGGATAATAATTTCTCTCGCACACCACATAATCTCCGTCAAATATCCCTTCATCAATCATAGATTCTCCTTTGACTTTTAGTACGAAGGAGTTAATGCTATCTGCTAATCCTACTGGTATAGAAATGGTTTCTCTTTCTTCTATTGCTTCTATTGGTTCACCGGCAGTGATAGTACCTACCAGCGGCAGTTCCAAAGCGGGTATGGCGGGCATTTCTCTCTTTTCTTTTTTATGTATTTTAATAGATCGAGCTTTCCTATCTTCTGCCTTAATAAAGCCCTTATCCTCTAAACCTCTGATATGTTCAAAAATGGTAGCAGGGGAGGCAAGCCCAAAGTATTCAGCTATCTCGCGATAACTGGGAGAATATCCATTTACAGAAATAAATTCTGTAATATAGTCCAGTATTTCTTTCTGCTTTTTGGTAATGTTTTCAGTCATTATTTTAGGGGTTAGTAATTTGGTAACTAGTGGTTGGTTATTAGCTCCCTTTATTTATTAGTAACTTATTGCTAATTACTCTAACTGAGTTATCCACAGGTATTTTTCCTAGCATAAGTAGTATACCCGAACAAAAACCGAACGTCAAGGCAGTCGCATTTTTGGAAAAATGCCCTGCCAAGAGATATGCAAAAAAGTGCCTATTTTAGTGTATTTTGATATAATGGTTATAAGTAAATAATGTAAACACTATGGGTTGGGGACTGTTAATTATACTAGTGGTAGCTATACTGTTTTTTACAGTTGGTTTGGTTGGAATTGTAATTCCTGTATTACCAGGGATTCTGTTTATTTGGTTGGGTGCTTTAATCTATGCAATTTTTACTGATTTTCGGGAGGTAGGATGGTTAGTAATTGCGGTATTTACTTTATTAACCATCTTTTCATTTATAGTTGACTATTTAGCAAATCTCTACGGTGCGAAAAAATTTGGTGCTGGTAGGTGGGGGATAGCTGGCTCAATTTTAGGTATGATGATTGGTATCGTTACCGGCGGTTTGGTCGGATTAATTATCGGTCCGATAATCGGTGCAACACTAGGAGAATTGATTAGTGGCAAAGATCACCGTAGCGCGTTTAAAGCAGGGCTAGGAACATTTGTTGGTTTTTTGAGTGGCACCCTGATCAAGTTTATTATCGGCCTTTTGATGATTGGTATATTTTTCTGGCAATTATTCTAAAAAAATGAAAAACAAAAATTACACAATTTTAACCATTTTTGTAGCGGAAATATTATTTCTGTTATTTTCAAATCCTGCCGATGCCGCTGAAACCTTAAACCGCGCACGTTATGTAGACGAGGCAACTATGGCGGTCGGATACACTGTGCCAAGCAAGCATTATGATTTTCTTGTGGGAATTCGCGGAGGAATTTTTGAAGAAGGCGCATGGGTGAAGATAAAAGAAACATCAATTGCTGTTAATGAGATTCCTTCAACAAAAGAGATAATAAGTCCAACATATGTTTATGATATTAGAGTTCAAGATCCTCAGGTACTTGAAAATCCAGTGTTTATTTCTTTGGAATTTGAATCAGAAAATAATTATAAAAAAAGGATTCACTTTTGGAACAGAGTAACCAGTGAATGGCAGGCTATTCCTACACAGATTGATTATGAAAATAATATTGCCAAAGCGGCAATACATTTCCCATGGTCTATTGTGGCGGTGTTTGAAACAACCGGTGTTTTGGATGAACCGGTAAAAATTACTGGTGCCGGTGATCCTAGTATTCAGGCGGAAACCGCAATCGCTATAGATGAGCGCACCGGAAAAGTTTTATACGAACTAAATGCAGATAAAGAGTGGTGGATAGCCAGTTTAACAAAAATGATGACCGCATTGGTATTTTTGGAAACTGAACCTGATTTTGATGAAGTTTTTGCATATTCATCTGAAGATAATGCAATCGGCGGAAAATTGTATGTGTCGGACGGGGAAACCATGACTGTTCGGGATCTCTTTTATTCAATGCTGGTAGGTTCTGCAAACAATGCCGCCAATGCGATAGCCAGGTCAACCGGCATGACCAGAGATGAATTCGTAGCTGCCATGAATAAGAAAGCAGCTGATTTGGGATTAGCGAATACAGTATTTGGTGATCCTTCCGGTCTGAGTCTGGATAACAGATCAACTGTTACGGACTATGCAAAATTTATGCAGACTGTAACGGACAGATTTGAGATTTTACAAGCGACAACTGCTCCTGCTTATTCTTTTACTACGATCAATGTTGGCAGTGTTCATAATATTAGAAATACCAACAAGCTTCTGGACTCGGGCTATTACTTTTTATCTTGCAAAACAGGCTACTTAGATGAATCTAAATACAATTTTGCTTCTAGAGTAAAAAATGAAGATGGCGATGAAATTATCACAGTGGTACTAGGAACCGATTCTGACTGGGCGCGCTGGCAGGAAACGTCGGAACTGATAGACTGGATTTTTGCAAATTATCAGTGGTAAAATAATTTTTCCTTTCCAAACGAGCAGTTTCTATTGCCAGAATGTTTTTGATGGTGTAATGTTATTTTAGCTTCTGATTAGGATAGAGATGTGGCTCAACACCAGCTGATTGGCTGATTAGGCGAGGAACCCACCATGTGGGCCCAGAACCTCGTTCTGACTCGCGAACCTAGCCGGCGGATAGCCGTCCGCACCGCTGCATAGACCGGTATCGATTCCGGCACCACAGCATCGCTGGACGTATTCCGGCGGCGTCTCGCAAGGTTCCACCGTCTCTGGTTGTTGTAGCGCATCTCGGCCCCCAAACCGTTTCAGTTTGTGAGATGGGGCGGGGGTTATTTTTTTTATTCTCCATTCATAGTGTATAATAGAAATAGACGTTATCCACAATTCAGATAAAGGTAAAAATGACCAATGACCAAAAAAAGGGTATAAAGTCCATATTAAACGGAATTGCCGTAATCGCTATAATTATTGGTGCTATTACCAGTGTTTATGATGTATTGGTGGGCGTGATTATTGCTTTAGTAATATGGATAGTAGGGTTCCCAATACTAAGGACTGTGGGACTGCATCCAGAGGAGGAAGAATCATCAGAAGCGGGCGAAAACAAGTCAGCAACTGAAAAGAAAAAATCATCGTTTTGGCGAATAGCAGTATCAGTTATAGGCGTTTTAATAATCTTACTTTTTGCCTCTTCGTATGCATTTGGTAGGGGTTCTGGTAATTTAATTTCAGAAAATCGCGAAATCTCTAACTTTAACCAGGTGCAAATAAGTGGAACTGGTGTTCTAAACATCGTTCAATCCGGAGAGGAGTCTTTAGAGGTTGAAGCAGAAGATAATGTGATGGAATATATTGAAACTGTTGTTGAAAATAATACTTTGATGTTGCGATTAAAAAATCCATGGTTTTTCTGGACAATCTGGCCTACGAGAAAAATCACCTACAATCTGACAGTTGATGATTTAAAACATGTGGGGATTTCCGGTTCAGGAGAAATTAATTCTAACAGTCTGGAAGCAGATGACTTTGCAATTCAAATCAGCGGAAGTGGAAAAGCGGATATGGTATTGGATGTGGAAAATCTAGACATAAATATTTCAGGGTCCGGAGAATTTTTACTTTCTGGAGAAGCAACTGATCAAGACATAATAATTAGCGGTTCGGGAGACTATAACGCAAAAAACCTTGTTTCAAAAACAGCCAGTATAAAGGTCAGCGGTTCCGGCGAAGGGGTATTGAACGCTTCAGAAGAACTGGATATAACTATCAGCGGAAGTGGCGAGGTTCAATACATTGGTTCACCCAATCTCTCCCAAAGTATTTCCGGTTCAGGAAAAATTAAACAATATTCCGGCACAGTGGAATCAACTGAAGCGAATAATAATACAAATACAAAAGTAACCGAAATGCCAGAAGAAGGTGAATATGATTGTATGGCAAGCGTAAACTGCATGCCGATTATTCCAAAAGAGCGCAGTTGGATATGTTCCAGTGACTATATTAACTGGGCAACAGAAAACTGCGCGGATTTTCAGGTTCTTCGATAAAAATAAAAGTCTTCCCTATAAAATTTATTTACACAGAAGGGAGGTGATGACATGAAAGCAGGGAAAATATCAGTTGGTATTATTTTGGTCGCTATAGCAGTTTGGATCTTTGTAACCATAGAAGATACTACTGTAAAATATTTTGGCGGAATTGTACTAGCGGTTCTCGGATTGATTGTATTCTTTATGGGATTTAAGAAAGAAACTAAAGAGGCGCCAGCACCGCCAAAACCAATGGAACCGGATGAACATAATCCGGATCAAGTAATGGATGATGGCCATGATCACAAAAGCGATAATTCTGACGATCACAGCCACGAGCATGACAGCGAACACCAGCATTAAAAAAATTATGAAACAAAAAATTATATACTGGACTCCCAGAACACTATCTATTGCAATGGTTGTATTTATCAGCTTGTTTGCTCTAGATGTGTTTTGGGAGGGCTATGACTTTTGGGAATCAATAGCGGCATTCATCATACATTTGTTGCCGACATTTGTGCTTATTGGCATAGTGATGATTGCCTGGAAATGGGAGCAAATAGGGGGGCTGTTGTTTATTACACTGGGTGTCTTTTATATGATAATGACTGCAAATAGCGGAGAATTGTTGGCAGGTATGGTTTTGACATTGCCGATAACTCTGATTGGTATTTTATTTATTGTCAGTGGTACAAAATCTCAAAGAAATAATGCAAAACAAAAGAAGGGAGCAAATTAAAAAATCCGGCAGATTTAGTATTAGCTCCACTTCCGCAAAGACGTTACTGAGCGTAAATTTTATTCCGCTTGTTGGCGTGATGTTTTTTGAGTGGAGTCTGTTTTCGATTATGCTTTTGTATTGGTTGGAAAATATCGTGATCGGATTTTATAATGTTCTGAAAATGTTGAGGGCAGATGGAATCTCAGCGGAGGGTCTGAAAATAGGCGGGAAACAGGTAAAAAGTGTTGCTAAATTAGGATTTGTGATATTTTTTGTTTTCCATTTTGGGATTTTTGCATTGGTCCATGGAGTTTTTGTTTTTACGATTTTTGGAATTACTTCTCTATCTGGCACATCCTTGGTAAATCAGGGAACGATTCCCTGGTCAGAAATAGCATGGCCTGATGTTTCATTTTTGGGAATATTATTTGCTTTGTTGATGCTAATTGTAAGTCATGGCATATCTTATCGGAAGAATTATATTCAAAACGGAGAATATAAAAAAGTTTCTGCGGCGCAACAGTTATTTAAACCTTATGGTCGAGTAATATCTATGCATTTTATCATATTGATTAGCGCATTTGTAATAGCGGGATTGGGATACTCGGTATTTACTGCAACAATTCTAATAGCAATCAAAACAGTGATCGACCTGTTTACTCATAACAGAGAACATACTAAAATGAGTATGAGCGATATGACATATTAGTAATTTATTTATTAACAAAACGCAGCATGGAAGAAAAAAGTTCAAATCAAGAAAAAGTGAAAGAAAAGCACGAGAATTCGGAAGATGCTTTTTTACCAAGAGAAAAAGCAGAGAAAATTGACCAGCCAAAAAAGAAGCATCGGCTAAGGACTTTTTTTATCGTTCTGGTGATCGTTCTAGTTCTATCAGTAATTGGATTTGCGGCGACAGGACTTTATGATGTGCCGGGAATTTCATCGATAATGGGCACAAACAAGCCTAGGGATCTGGGCATAAAGACCAGTCCGGAAGCGGTGGCAAGCATATCGGAAAAAATTCCCATGAAGATATCAGGAGACTATGTTAGCTATACTGCTGACCCTTCTGAAATTTTTACGGGAGAAATAGATGTAGATGCCGCATTCAGTTCTGAAGAGATCACATCTTGGTTAGAGAGGTTTGAAGGTGAAAATCCTATTTTTGATAATGTGCAAGTGAAAAAAGGGGATGGGACAATGGAAATTTCTGCGATGATGCAAAAATATGTCAAAGCACCAGTTTACATTAAACTGACTGTTGATCAGGTGGGAGTTAATCAAGTGTCATTGAATTTTGTTGAAGGTAAGTTCGGGATATTCAATGTTCCGGAAAAATATTTGCAGCAGGGTGAAGACTTCTTTGAAGAAAATGTAAACGCACTAATGAATAAAATTCCAGGGTTCAAGATGGAGGAATATGAAATAAAAGGAGGAAATTCATATCTAAAAGGTACCTATCCTGCTAATGCCAGACCGACTGTTGACGGTTGGGGAGGATTGTTTAATCTGTAAAAGTATGGAATTTAACGAGGAGGAATTTAAGGAATATGTAAAACCCCATCTGCTAAAATGCCGTGCCGGAGACTGGGAGCACTGTCAGCGGGTGGTTCATTGGGTGAAAGAGCTGGGAGCGGGACGTGATGATTTAGAATTACTGATTGTGGCAGGGTATTTGCATGATGTTGGTTGGTGGGACATATTACCAAATCAAAAAATATTTTTTCAGGAATTGCTGGCATCAGAAAAGGAAGCGGCTAAAAATACCAAGCCGTTCATTACTGAAATAATGGGCGCCCACGGTTATTCGCAGGATGCCATTGATAAGGTGGTGAGGCTGGCAGTAGCCGCTGATAATCATGAATCAAAACTGGAAGATGAGGAAATTTTGGTTGATGCGGATAGCTTAGGTAAACTGGATATCGATCACTTAAAGCAGAAATATAAAGAAACAGACTGGCTAACAATATTTGAAGGATACTATATGAATGAAATACCAAAGAGACTAAAAACAGAAAAAGCTAAGCGATCCTGTCCCGCCTTGATAGAGAAATTAATGAAAGAACTATATCAAAAAAAAACATGAAAAAAATATTATTCATATTTATCCTATTTTTTTTATCAATCGGCTTTAGCAGCCAAGCTCTGGCTTGTAAGTGTGAACTTCTTGATACTAGTGATGCATATTCCAAGGCTGATGTGGTTTTTTCAGGGATTGTGGCTTCTTTTTTTGATAGAGAGGGAAGTGAGCAAGTTTATAAAGATGCTGAATTTGTGGTCTACGATTCCTGGAAGGGAAATGATAATGATCCAAGAATAGTAACGGTAGGTACATCCGTAGGATCTAGTATGTGCGGATACAGTTTTACGGAAGGAAAAGAATATTTGATATATGCAACAATTACCGAAGATGGAAAGATGTATACAAGCACTTGTGATGGTACAAAACTCCTTTCGGAATCTGAGAATGAACAAGAAGTACTGGAAAAAATTCAATATGAAACTGCCAATACACCCGCTGAAGCGATTCCTGTGCTTCCGGAAATTGATACGGTTATTGACCCTTCTTCTGAAAAGACTGAACCGAGCAGTAATGGCACGCTTGTTATTGGTATGGCGATAATTGGAGTGCTTGCTATAGGTTTATTAATCGGAACAATATTTTACTTTAGTAAAAAGAAGTAAATAAAAATTGCAAAAAATCCCTAAACATAGAAAAGAAAAATGGGAATTTTTGATTGACCATCCTACTTTATAAAAAGTGTGGTGGTTGACAAAAAAGCACTAAAACAATAAAATCAACTACGATACATTCCGTGCATGGTTTCGGTACTCCCTGAACTAATTGGAGGTGAGCATGGTGCTAAGTCCTTTCAAATATCTGTTCATACTGGTTCTTGGAGTCTGTGTGTTCATCCTCGGCATGATCCATCAGATTCTCGCCATTATTTTCTTTCACCCGATTCCCTTCATGATGGCTCTCACCCGGGATGGGAGTCCACTTGACCGTTCGGTACGAGTATAACGCAAAAGTTCGAAAGGATTGCTATGGCAGAAAAATTGCGGACAGGATCCTGTACAGTACCGTTCCTCCAGATTTCGCAGATGTTACCGCACACCGGCCGCTGGTTCCTGCTTCAAAATCCCGTCATTGTCGCGTTGGATGAGGACGGACGTCCGACTGGCGGAATGACCGGTTTTGCAGTCAGGAGGGGCCACTGCGAAGGCCATTTCCCCGGTAACCCGGTTTTCCCCGGAGTGCTGTTGGTCGAACTGGCCGCACAAATGCTGGGGGTAGTGGCATACGGCCCGACGTGGCAAAATGTGGATCAGGAAACCGCTCCGATCATCCCGTTTTTCCGCGGTTTCGGTAACGTCACTTTTCGGCAGGCTGTTGATCCACCAGATAATGTGACGGTGATTGCAGAAATTACCAAGCACCACTCTGCTATGGTGGTCGGCAACGTGAGGATCGAACGCGGCAACAGTTTGGTAGCAGAGATCAATAAGATCCGCATCGCTCCCCAATGACACCCAACCTCTCCTATTATCTGGCGAGGTTTTTTTACTGAAATAAAATCTCGCCAAACTTTTTATAGAGGGCATGTTTTTGATTTCTGGCACTAAATGAGGTAAGATGGAACTATCAAAAATAATTCATCATTAATCGAAAATGTATGAAAAAACTACCAATTATCATTGCGATTGTAATCGTTGGCGTAATAGTAGTAATATACTTTGTCACCCAGGGAACCGAATCAGAAAACACCAATCAAGTCAATATCGAGAGTGATACCAATATTGCTGCAATGCAAGAAAATACCTACACTGGTGAGTATTTTGATCTTCTTAAACCATCCGATTGGGTGCAGAGCCAGGTGACGGGGACACTTGTTAGTTTTCATAATGCCAATGATGTTCATCCAGAAGGCAGCGCAGCGAAAAATATCGATTTTAATAGTTACATAGCCATTACGTATGATATAGCCAACGAAAACTCATTAGCAGTAATCAACGATTCTTTAGTAGACGGAATGAAAACATCTGTTCCATCGGCTAAAGTAATTGCATCAAGTGATGATACGGTTGATGGGCTACCAGTCAAGTTTAACGTTATTACCATGACCCAGCAGGAAGTTGATATTACGGTTTTCCTGGCGGTATATTTAAGAGATGATAATTTTTACACATTAACTGGCAATACTACAACAGCAAAATGGTTAGAGAATAAAGATTTGTTCTATAAAACTGCGAGAAGTTTAGATTTCAAAATATAATAGTACCAACACTGAAAAATCTAGATCTGGATAATAAAAGAGAAATGTGATTACATTGAAATATTTAGCATTCCGATTCTATTTTTGTCACTTCGACCGAAGCGGAGAAGTCTATGGATTTCTCGACTCCGCTCTGCTTTGCAGGGCATCGCTCGAAATGACAACTACTAGAATAATGAAACAAAAAACCCGCGTTATGCGGGTTTTGATTATAATTAGTTTTAATTATACCAATCGATAGGATCAATTCTGGTAACTGTCTCATATCTTTCTACTTCGACTTTTACTGCCTTGTGTGATGTGCATTCTATATCCATCCCACAAGTAACAAATTTTGAGTAGTAAGCCTTATCTTCATTGGTATATCCGATATTTTTATTATCCTCATCAACTAAGTGTGCATATACATAATAAGATCCAGGTGGTACTTTGATTTCATATCCAAGACTATAGGTAAAGTCCTCATCCTCAAGCATTTCATATGTGCAGAATAAATCTTCTTTATCTGTGCTTTCAGCACATACTCCCATTCCAGGAATCATTTCACTAGGATATCCAAGTGATCCAGTAATAGTTCCCCAATGTTCTTCTGAATCAATTTGAGTGACCTTAGTAATATCATTTGGTACCCAACTTAGTTTTAAATATCCACCAACCAGGATTAGTATAACTATTATGACTATGGATATTCCAATCTTTTTCCTTTTTTTCATATGTTTATAGTTAACTAATTCTTATATATGACCAACCCTTAATGAATTCTCGCACAGTGGTAATTTCTTTTTTGTAGGGATCAAGAACTTTTGCATCCATAATCTCGGGTGCAATATTTTTCAAATTACTATTTGCTATACCAGAGTTTCCTTTTGTACCACCCGATTGTGTTTTAAGAGTTTTTACTAAATCTTCCCATGCGACATTTGATATACCTTGAGGACGAACAAGAATGGAAGTATGATTCAACATATTACCATAGCTTTCTCCAGTGATAGAAAGTATTGCTTCATGTTTTTGTCCTACTTTTGTTTTATCGTCAGATAGATCTAGATGTCCAGTAAGATCACGTTCAAGCCACAACATAGAATCACCGCATCTTCCAAATTCATAAGTATCTACAAAATCAGCACTATTGCCATTGAAGCCATGATCCCAAATAGCTACCATATGTTGCCACCAGTATTGGGGGTCCCACTTACTTGTTGCAGTTTTAATACTTTTTATCTGCTTATTAAACCATTCATCAACTTTGTCTGATGCAAGTAATTTGTCTATTTGTTCTTGTGTGTACTTATAACCTAGCCTGATTCGAATTTTTTCACTTTCATCTTTTCTATTAATTTTTGTCTTTTTAATTAGTCGTTCAGTCTCAGGATCAAAAGTAAATGTTGTTTCATCATTTCCGTCAACATTTATCGTTTGATTTAATCTGTTTAAATCGTCTTTAATATCAATCTGGCATTTGCAGTTAGGGGGAGTACCTTCAGCTAAAGTTACAACAGCATTCTTCTTACCCCTCGTGAACTTGCTGCAAATATAATCACAACTGTTATAATCTATATTTCCTGTTGTAGAGAGAGACATGTTAGTACCAGCAGTAGATACATTTATATTTTGATTTGGTGTGGAGTTTGTGTTTGTACTTTGGTTCACATTCGAGCTGGAATTTGTATTGCTATCGTTAGTGTTTATCTGGTCATCCTCAACATAATTATCGCGTTCTTCTCCCGGACAGGATTCATCAGCATGAACGCAAGCATAAAGACAACTTGGGCATGCTGTGTATGATGGTTCTCTATAACATTCCTTGTTTGGGTCAGAAGCGTCTTCATAGATACTACCCGAGGACCCACAAATGCAGTGTTGAGTATAACTATAGTGTGCATCTGGAATATTATTGCAGTCTATCTGCACACAACCCACACCACTCATTCTTTGATATTCATATCCACTTTTACAATCATCGGCACTAAATGCAATTGAGGGTATTAATAAAAATACGCCTAGAACAGCGCCAATGTATAAATACTTTTTTGTCATAATATTTTTGTTAATAACATTCTAATATTAGCAAAAAGTTTCTAAATTGAACATATGTTACTTTTACCATTCAAAACTGCCATTTCAAGCAAAATAGTTCGTCACTTCGACCACAGTGGATCCGCCTCGCCTCGACGAACAACCAAGTCGAGGCGGGGAAGTCTATAGATTTCTCGGCTTCGCTCGAAATGACTGTTGGAGTAGAGTGATATCTTGTATAAAAATGACTGTAAAACAAAAAACCCGCAGCTAGCGGGTTTCGCTTTTACTCCCTAGTTATACCAATCGGTAGGATCAATTCTAGTTATTGTTTCATATCGATCTACTTCGACTTTTACTGACTTGTGTAATGTTATGCTGTTTTGTTAAGTCTGATTGCGTCTTTGAAATTTTCCAGCTCATTTTGTGGGAAGTCCAGTTTATTATCCTCTACTTCCTGAATCAGCGCTGCTAGCTTATCTTGCAGCGGTCCCATTTTATTCTTCATTTCATCTTTCTTTGCTTGATCTGTTTCACCGGCTACATCGAAACGAATTTGCCGTAAATCAGCGGAAATTTCTCCGCATTCAATACGAATTGCTCTGGTCCTATCGGCATCTGCCATATTGTTTGCTTTATTTAATGATAAATACTTCCTACATTATATACAATTTCTTGAACTCTATCCATATTTAGGATAAAAACCGGGGTTGACAAACCTGCAAACACGTGCTAAGGTTGTTCGAACTTCTGCAGAAAGAAGTCATTTCGCAGTACATCTTGTTACTACAAGCGAAAGGAACGGCGATGCTTCCAATTCCGCAATGGATTCTCGATCTCCAGCAGGAGATCACTGAAGATGACCGCCAGCTACCTGACAAGGAAGCCGGTGGCGATGAAGAGGTACTCGGGCCGATTCCCGATGAACTGCAGAAGCTATTCATGGTCCAAATGGTACTCGTCCGAAAGATGGAAGAGCTCCACGCAGAACACCATACTGCGTGTCCAGCGACGGGACGCGGTCACAGAACGGATTGTCAGTTCACCTCCGAGATGGAGCATCTGGACAATCGGCTTGACGCGATCAGAGAGCTCTTCTGGAAGTACCTGGAGGTTTTCTTCGATTGCTACGACGGCACCATTGCCATCCGCAACGGGTGGCAAGCGGTCAAGTTTCCGATCGAGGAAGTGCGGTCTGGCATCTCGCTCTTTGATCTTCTCGATGACGGCAGTATGGTCATCATGGAAAGCACCATGCCGTTCGGCATCCGCACCGATGATCCCCAAGCCTGCAAGGGCAGCACAATGCCGTTTGGGCATCCCATCGATCGTCGCGGCCAACACTGATCTTTCGAGCGTTCCGCTCCCTCCCATTTGTTTCGGCAGATTTGGGAGTTTTTTTCTTCTCTTGATGAATGGTAAATATGGTGTTAGGGTGGAAATAGGAAGGGTATTTTTCTTTCCTAAATTAGAAGGTGGTGGCTCATGAACCGCATAGCCAAAATCATTGGCGTTGTAACGCTGGGAATCCTTGCACTTTTTGCCATTATTGCTTTGGCGGTTGGCTTCGGCTGACATTAACCTGCATCAACATGATCGCGGGTTTTTTTATTTGTTAATCGGTAATCCGGTTAGTGTTTATTGGGGTTTCGTGGTAGGGTACATTTGTAAAGAGCATCGACCATGATAAAAACTTGAAAACTGCACTTTGCTTTTATTCTTTACTATTTAAAGTTATGAATCAGGAATCAACATCAAATTTCTATGGACTTGGACTGGCACCAAAGCTACTTCAAATATTGGATAAAAATAGGTTTACAGTACCGACGCCAATTCAGGCAAAGACTATTCCTTTGGCAATTGAAGGAAAGGACCTGATCGGGATTGCCCAGACCGGAACAGGAAAAACTTTGGCCTTTGGACTTCCTATGATCCAAAACATTGCGCGCAAAAAAACGCGAGGTCTGATTTTGGTTCCAACGCGTGAACTGGCTGCTCAGGCAGATGAGATGCTGATGCGATTCGGCAGACCATTAGGATTAAAGATTGTAGTAGTTATTGGTGGTGCTTCAATGGGGATGCAAACCCGTGCGCTGAGAAACAATCCGCACATTATTATTGCAACGCCCGGGAGATTAATCGATCATCTTTCACATAATCTGAAACTGCTAAATGAAGTTGGTGTTCTGACTCTAGATGAGGCAGACCGAATGCTGGACATGGGATTTGCTCCGCAGATTGAAAAAATCCTTATCCGTACCCCCAAGACGAGACAAACACTGTTATATTCTGCGACCATGCCGCAGTCCATACTTGCGATTGCAAATCGGCATATGCATTTACCCCTGCGTGTTGAAATAGCACAGCCCGGAACCACCGTTAAAGAAATTGATCAGGAAGTGGTTTTTCTTGCAGCAAATAATAAAACAGCAATGTTAAAGACCGTACTCGATAAATACAGCGGTTCCATTTTGGTTTTTTCCCGAACAAAATGGGGAGCTAAAAAACTTGCCATTGATATTCGCCGCATGAACCATACTGCTGCTGAAATCCATTCAAATCGAACTTTGGCACAAAGGCGGGCTGCTATTGAAGGATTTAAAAATGGCAAGCATCGGATTTTGGTGGCAACTGATATAGCCGCTCGGGGAATAGACGTCAACAATATAGAAGTAGTAGTAAATTATGATTTGCCGGGTTCACCAGATGACTATGTTCATCGTATTGGTAGAACGGCAAGAGCGGGCAAAAAAGGTAAGGCAATTTCGTTTGCTACGCCTGATCAACACCGGGATATAAGAGATATAGAAAAGCTGATCCGAACCCAGATTGTTTTGGGAGAGGGAAGTGCCTACCCTAAAGAGCCGGCAAAGACTAAATTTAATTCCCGTAATACCAGACGCAGTTATTCCCGCAGTCGCCCGCGCGGAAACCGTGGACAAGGAAGGAGAAGACGGAAGTAGCCCACACACACAATCCGGTTTATTTCCTGAGTCCCGGCATAAGCCCGGATAAACTTTGTCGAAGGATTACTTATTAAGTTTTGGGGTTAGGTCAGAAAAACAGCACCCATTGCGAGGAATCCCGCTTTTGTGGGATGACGACGCAATCCCGATACTTAGTGAAAGCGGTTTCATATTGAGTAACGGGATTGTTTCGTTTTCTAAGCTTGAGGAACTGTCATCTTCGGACTTGCTCCTGAGATCCAGTAGAAGAGTAGATTCCAAGATCGTCTCCTGCGTCGGCGTCTGAGAATGACAATCTATTGCCTCCCCTGAAAATCATTATTCAATCTAAGAATCCGACATTGTCTTCCCCTCCTTGTCAAGGAGGGGAGAGTGACATTGTTATTTTTAAAAACATTATTCCGAGAGGAGGTAGACCGACCCTTGACAGGGTGTGGTATGCATGCTATCATACCCGTTCAAGTATTTAATGGTTTTGTGTCGCGCTTCAGAAAGTAATACAGACACGCATATAAACGCGTTGTTGCGAAGATATTGTGAACAGAAACCAGTAATTATCAGTTTTTCAGGATAGAGTTTAAACGTTATAGCGTCCAGCCCAAATCATAGAGAGGCTAAAAGGATTTACGCGTCACTCGTCGGAAGTAAATTGGGACCCTTTACAAAGGGTTTTTTGATTGGTCCTTAGCGACCTGTAGTGTGTCCCGACATACATCGGGAAACTAAGTCGATGGATTGATTTATGGGTTATTTAGTAGTAGGATAGGTATATGAATAAGAAAATGTCTCCGAAAAATAGTCCGCTTGAATCATTGCCTAATATTGGCAAAGTAACTGCTGGAAAACTTAGAAAGATCGGAATCAGCTCAAAAGAAGAATTTTTAGATCGTGATCCTTATGAAGTTTTTGATGAATTGCTAGCTAAAGTTGATCCTACCCTTTGTCGATGTGCTTTAGCTGGAATTGTTGGTGCTAGTGCCAATGTTCCCTGGCACGTCATTACCAAGCAGTCTGCAAAGAAATTTGAACAAAAACACCCCGGTTTTAAGTGGGATAAATGTTAAGATATAGATAAATATGAATGGAAACAATAGAGAAAACATATCAGAGGGTTTGCATGTAGCTGTAGTGAAAAAAGAGGATCAAAAAACAGGAGAACTTACAGAGGGTATTGTGAAAGATATTTTGACCAATTCAGTTAATCACCCGCACGGAATAAAAGTGAGATTAGAATCAGGAGTAGTTGGGAGAGTTAAAGAGATTTATTGATCCCCAAACCAATATTTTTATATTACTAAAGCTCGATTAAATAATTATAGACTAATACAAATATATATGTACGACAAAAAACCAATGTTTCCAGCTACTTGTGATGAGTGTGGAAATAAATGCGAAGTGCCCTTCCGACCATCTGGCGGAAAACCTGTTCTATGCAGTAACTGTTTTGGCGAAAAAGGAAACAGTCATAGCGGAGGATCAGGAGGGCGTAACTTTAGCAGATCCAACGATCGAGGTTATGGAAGATCCAATGACCGAGGATTTGGCAGATCAAGTGATCGCGGTATGTATACTGCTATTTGTGATAAATGTGGTGGAAAAGCAGAAGTACCGTTCAAACCAACCAGCGGAAAACCTATTTTCTGCAGTGACTGTTTCAGTAAAGAAGACCGTCCGGGAGGATTTCGAGATGGTGGAAGACCAAAAAAAGCACCAAGTGATGGCGTAGGTAACAAGCAGATATCCGAACAGCTAACATCTTTAAACAACAAACTGGACAGAGTTATCGGATTCATAGAAAAAGCGGTGGTTGGGAAAGAAATGTCAAAAATGGAAATTGATCCCCGATCAAGTCGGGGACAGGCAAAGAAAACAGTAGAAAAAAAGGAAACAACAAAAAAACCTGCAACAAAGAAAGTTGCTAAAAAAGCTGTGAAGAAAGCGGTCAAGAAAAAAAAGTAACTCCCACACTAATATCTGGAGAAATAAATAATAATTTAGGAATAGATTATGAACTTATTTGACGGAGGAGGATCCAAAGAGGGAATATCAGATAGTGAAATGACGACGCATATTTACGCAAAAATAAATGAAGCAGCAATTAGTGTTCGCGGCCTCCTGGAAATATTTGAAAACAAACCGGAAGTCTCAGAAATAGTAACTGAAGTTGAAAGCAGCCTAGTACAGATAGAATCTGAGATAGGGGAGATAACCGGTAATGCAGAGCAGGATAGAGAAATACTGAACGAAAAACTGGCTGCTATTGAAGAACTGCATCAAAGAATGAGAGATATGTTTGATAAAGAATAGTCGAATAATACTGTATAAATAAAAACCCCATGAAGTAATTCGCGGGGTTTTTTGATTTGAGCATGTTACATGTCATCTTCGGACTGGATCCGGAGATTCAAAAAACAAAGTTCGTAAAAAAGTCATGGATTCCCGGATCGCCTCCTGCGTCGGCGTCCGAGAATGACAATCTATTACCTCCCCTGAAAATCATTATTCAATCTAAGAACCCGACATTACCTTCCCCTCCTTGCCAAGGAGGGGAGAGTGACATTGTTACTTTTAAAAACATTATTCCGAGGGGAGGTGGGGTACGTAGCAAATGCTATATTCTAGTTTGTAGGGCGGAATGGTTAGATATTATTATTCTAATATAAATAAAAAACTGCAGCACTTCCTTACAGCAGTTAGGCGGCCAAAAAACATAGTTCGTAAAAAAGTCATGGATTCCCAGATCGCCTCCTGTGTTGGCGTCCGAGAATGACAATCTATTACCTCCCCAAAAATGGCCTGTCTCGACGCCAAGGCTGGGGGGTTTTTGGTTTTAGCTGGAATAAGCTATAATGAATGTAACAAGACTATTAACCATAAAACTATGGCGGATGATACGAAAAAATCGCCGATGATTACAATAGTTGTGGTTGTGGTAATAATAGGCCTAGCAATTGGAGCCTATTTTCTTTTTTCCGGAAAAGATACTACAAACACCACTAATCAACCGGCAAATACGAATGAAACAGCTGTTAATACAAATGCTACAGCTGATCCATATGCTGATCTAAAGCAGTATGATGGTACAACAATTGATATTACTTCTACAGATGGCAAGATAACCGGTCAGATTGGGATAAAGTTTGACATGACGGAAACATATCCAATCGCAGTAATATATTTTATGAAGGTGAATGACAGTCTGCCAAAATCAAGAGCTGAAGTAGTTGCTGCTGGCGATGCATATTACTATATTACTAACCATGCTAAGCTGGCTAATTTAAAAACTGGTAATGGTACTGGAGCTTTGTCCGCGGCATTCTGCAATACCGATCAAGATCCAGATATTTTAGCGATAGCTGCTGATCGCATTCTTGGTATAGAATTGTATGAGGGTTGCGATGCTCAATATGATCCGTGGCACACAACTAGCACATTCTATCATTTGTATGGCAACTATTATGATAGCGATAATTTTGATTATGAAATGCTCATAAATAGAGATACCCTGGCAATATTTGATTCAGCACCATTCTATGTAGAGGATGCAGAGACGGGAGGCTATAGTGCTGATTATGAAACTGTTATCAGTGACGGCGAAATTACATCTCAGTATAGTTTGATTTATACTGAATAGAATAGAAAACAAAATAATTCACAATATTTCCTGAGCTAGTCTCATGTCATCTTCGGGCTTGACCCGGAGATCCACAATATTTCCTGAGCGAACAAAGAGAGTCGAAGGAAGTGTTTTATTCCGGTAGGATATCAGCACCCATTGCGAGTCCTGAGCGAAGTCGAAGGGCGAAGCAATCCCGATACTGTAGTAACAGTCCGTGTGTGGTTCCGGGGGTCTTCTCTTGTTTCTTTCTATTTTTCTTCTGTGTCCCCGCTCCTCATTCTGTAGGTACAATTTGCTTATAAACAGAATTATATTTAAACTAGAAACAGGTTTAATTGATCAGCCCCACACCAATAAGTAAATTACCGATATTTATTGAATATAAATTATTGGTGTGGGGGCAGGTTTTGGGGTTTTCTCGTTGGTCGTTTTTATTTGATTTAATGTTGATATAGCGTAATATGAAACTATGGAACTTAAACTTAATGAGAATATTGCTAGAGATTACAAGAGTGCATCGCAGAAGGCGCGTGTCTTAACTGAACAGTGGGTTGATGATTCTGTCTATTGTCCGAATTGTGGGAAAAATTATATTGATAAATATCCAAACAATCAGCCCGTTGCTGATTTTTTCTGTGTCAATTGTCATGAAGATTATGAATTAAAGAGCAAGCAAAATAATGTAGGGACAAAGATTGTTGATGGGGCATATCGTACTATGATTGAAAGATTGACTAGCAGTACTAATCCCAATTTCTTTTTATTAAACTATGATTTGTCAAAACTGGAGATAATTAATTTTATGGTTATTCCCAAACATTTTTTTATTCCACAAATAATTGAAAAAAGAAAACCGCTTGCGCCAACAGCGAGCCGTTCTGGTTGGGTTGGCTGCAATATTATTCTTAAAAATATACCACAGACTGGAAGGATATATTTAGTTAGGAACAAAGTAATTAAACCAAAAGAGAAAGTGCTTTCTGAGTGGAAGAAGACATTGTTTCTTAGAGATACCGAAGAGGTTTTGGAAAGAGGTTGGTTGCTTGATGTGATCTACTGTATTGAGAAAATTGGCAAGAAAGATTTCACACTTAATGAAGTATATGGCTTTGAAAAAGAATTAAGTAAGCTTCATCCAAACAATAAACACATTAAGGACAAAATTCGACAACAGCTTCAATTTTTGCGGGATAAAGGATATTTAGATTTTGTTTCTCGTGGCTATTACCAACTTGCATAAAAAAGGCGGTTTTCTTGATTTTTGGCTAAGATTGGAGTATGGTGGGGGTGTGAGTATTTCTGAAAAGCTAATTTCAATTAGCAATATAATGGATAATCTAAGTAGGAACAACAAAATAAATTTTACAAAATGATTTCCCTTACTCAGGACATGAAAGGATACATAGCATATGGTGATGAAGAAAGAAACTGGGAATTTAAACCCCCGTTTTTTTGGGGAACTTCAAGTAGTTCTGCTATGCGTAGACACGAAATTGCGAAGACTTGTTTTGCAATGGCTAATCTTGAAGGAGGTGGGAATATCATTATCGGTATTAAACAAGAGAGAAGTGGAGGAAGGAGTTACGCAAGAAAAGGACTAACACTCAAACAGTATAAATCTTTTGACAATAAGGACGATATTGCACGATTTATTAATCCCAAAGCAAATCAAAAATTAAACATTATCATTCATGGGGGATTGGTAATGATAAAAGAGGAAGAAAGAAGATTTATAGTAATTAAAGTGCAAGATATTAAGCAACCATTCCCAGTAATAAGTACAACACATTATAAATCAAGAAATAAAACTGCTAGAATTGTTCATGGTGCTTTGTATTATAGAACAACGACTACTCCAATTGAGACAAAAATGATTGAGACTCAAGACGAATGGGATGAACTATTACTATGGTTGATGTCTCATAGAGAAGAACTGACAAACGAACAGCTTAAAAAAATATGTAGATCATTACGTACACCTATAACCAGTAAGGGTAAGTTGTTAAGTGGAAAAAAGAAAAGTGCTACTCGTTATAAAACCTTTTAATTTTATGAAAGAAGAACTACTAGAAAAAATAAGAAAACATGGATACTGGAGGGTTGTAATTCGCCCTGGTGAATATAAGAAAACACGAATCAATAGTCTCGAAGAATGCGAGAAGTTGATTAAAGACAATCAAGTTAGATTACGCGGCTGGGATTATCCGCACGTTGATTCTCAGGAGGGGATATTTAGAAGCAGTACAAGTAGTGTTGCGTCATTTTCAAATTGGCCAGAAGGTGGAAAAATTGAATATTGGGAGTTAGACCAAAGTGCTCAGTTCACACATTATTTTTGTATAAGAGAAGACCTTGAAATAAAAAATGAAAAAATTATGGAAATTAAGAGGGAGTTTAGACTTTCTGATCCTGTAAGACTTGGCGATAGATTCTTTGAAATCATTAATGGCTTGTATTCATTTACTGAAATTTATCTTTTTGCATCACGAATTGCAGAAAAAGTAGAATACTCTGATGAAATTGAAATTTCCATTACTCTCGGGAATACCAGCGGTAGGACACTCTTCTTTTGGAATATGTTTATGAGACATCTATCAATGGCATATACTTGTAAATTTGAGCCTATAGAAATGACAAAACAATATAAGACTGATGATTTAATTTCCCAATATAAGGAGTTTTCTCTGGATGTTGCAATTGAAACATTTAAATATTTCAATTGGAAAGATGCAAATGCGGGAGTTTTTATTGAAGATCAAAAAAAATTTATAGAAAAGAGATTTTGAATATATAGTTTAAGAAAAGATTGATTTATTAAAAAGCATCGCTCTCGAGAGAACGGTTTTTTTGTACCCTGAATGGGCAAAAAAAGAGAAACATTATATAGACTCATTGGTGTGAGGGCGGAATAAAACACCTACTTGAAAAGAGTATCGAGATTGCGTCATCGTCCTACTGAAGTAGGATTCCTCGCAATGGGTACTGTTATTCTTTCCGTGATTGCCCACACATCCTTCGACTTCGCCTTTGGCTTCGCTCAGGAAATATTGAATTATTAGATTGAATCAGGAAATATCTGTATTATCACAGATTTTTTTATTTACCCTTCCAATGCTATAATACCTTCACGCATATAAATAGATAGTTCAAAAACAAAAGTGAAGCAATCGGACGCGCTGGATATATTGAAAATGGGACACAATGTGTTTCTAACAGGATTTGCCGGGAGTGGCAAAACTTTTTTGTTAAACAAATATATAGAATACTTGAGAAAAAGCAATGTAGAGGTGGGTGTTACTGCTTCTACCGGCATCGCGGCTACCCATATGGAAGGCAGGACTATTCATTCTTGGGCGGGGATGGGAATAAGTTCAGAAATGACTAAACCTGAAATAAAGAAGGTTCTGAGAAAAGCTCACATCAAGAAGAGAATTGCCGGTACCAGAGTTTTGATAATAGATGAGATATCTATGTTAGGACACAGACAGCTGGATCTGGTGGATGAAATATGCCGATTGGGCAAGAAACAGAACATTCCGTTTGGGGGGATGCAGATTATATTGTCCGGTGATTTCTTTCAACTGCCACCAATTAATAAAGCTTCTGATGAAGGTGAAAACAAGTTTGCTACGGAGTCATCTGTTTGGGAGGAAATGGATCTGAAGATTTGTTATTTGGATGAACAGTTTAGGCAGTCAGACAAAGAGTTTTCAAAGATATTGAATGATATTAGAGATGACAAAGTAACAGCGGATACGATAAGCACTCTTATGTCCCGACTAAATGTAGATATTGGTGATGAAATAGTTCCCACAAAACTGAATACGCACAATGCCGATGTGGATGCGATAAACAATCGTGAATTGGCAAAACTAATTGGTAAACCGGTGAAGTTTGAAATGAATTCTACAGGGTCACCAAACGTTGTAGAAACTTTGAAAAAAGGATGTCTGGCACCGGAGGAAATAACTTTGAAGCTGGGAGCCTCGGTTATGTTTGTCAAAAACAATTTTAACAAAGAATATGTAAACGGAACGCTGGGCAAGGTTGTTGGTTTTGGCAAGGAAGAAGGCTGGCCGATTATTGAGACCAGTAGTGGCAAGCGGATAATAGCGGAACCGGAAAGCTGGGGGATTGAGGAGGAGGGGGAAACTATTGCGCGCGTAGAGCAAGTGCCTTTGCGCTTGGCCTGGGCGATTAGTGTTCATAAAAGTCAGGGAATGAGTTTGGAAACGGCGGAGATAGATCTGAGTCGGGCTTTTGAGCGGGGGATGGGGTATGTTGCTCTATCGAGAGTGCGTTCGCTTTCCGGAATAAAGTTAACCGGAATAAACAATACTGCACTGGAGGTGAATAAAGATGTTGTTGGACTTAACAGAGAATTTATAATCAGATCGCAAAGTGATGCAGATGAACTGAAGGAATTTGGGAAGAAGAAAGTAAATAAGCTTCAAAGTGATTTTATAAAAGAGGCAAGGGGATAAAAAGCGCAGGCAATACGCCGGCGTATCGCCTGCTTCTATTTACAAAGGAGCCTTCGACTCATCCCGCCATGGTGGGATTCGCTCAGGAAATATTTTCTGAGCGTAAGTGGTGATCTAGTAGAACCATAGTCGAGGGGATAAACAGGCATAGATTCTCGGGTCAAGCCCGAGAATGACAGTTTGTTTTTCCCAGAAATGGGGTTTTTGCCTGGTGGGTATATTGACTTGATAATATAATGGTGATAAGGTGGCAGACAAAACAAAAACTCGTTCTTTGAGAGGAGGTGATTAAAATGGCTAGAATAGTGAAAAAAGGCAGAGATCACCGCGCTAGTCCTGCGGGATGGATTGGTAGTAAGATTCGCTGCTTCTGTGGTTGTGATTTCATAATTACCTCCACTGGTGATTTCAAATTGTTGCCCTATAGGCTTGGAAGCCAAAGAACTATCATAGTAGTTTGTCCAGAATGTAAGCAATCTCTATACTATGATGGCGGTTTGACAAAAGTTAGTGGGTAATTATTTGCTGAATATAAAATGGTTCTTATCAAACTCCGTGAACATCAAACGGAGTTTTTTTATTCATACAATATAGTGCTATAATGCTGATATGGAAAAAAATCATAAACATATTGAAATTGTATTAAGAGCAATTATTGTTTTCAATAATAAGCTTTTGATGTGTGGTTCGAATGATAAAGTGCCAGTTCATTTTTTGCCCGGTGGACATTTGGAGTTTGGTGAAACTTTGGAGGAATGCTTAAAGAGAGAAATTAAAGAAGAAGCTGGAGTTGAAGTAGAATCCATGAATTTCCTAAAACTATTTGAAAATACTTATAAATGGCGTGGTAAGGAACATCACGAAATAAATCTTGTGCATGAAGTTTTCTTAAAAATAAAGGGTCCAGAAGAAATCAAAGCACAAGAGGATCATATTAAATTCGCTTGGCTTAATGTCAAGAAGATTAAGAAAATAGAATTATTACCACCGGCTATCCATCACTATTTAATAAAATATTTGGATCACAAATCCTAATAATGCAAAAACAAATAGCTATTGGAAACGAAACGCTGATCTATACGCTGAAGAAAAGCAAAAAGGCGCGCAACGTGCGCCTTTCGGTTAGTCACGACGGAACAGTGGTGGTGAGTATGCCCTTTTTTGTTCGGGAAAAAGTGGCGGAACGGTTTGTGAAAGAGAAGTCCAAATGGCTTTTGAAGAAACTGGCACTTTTCAAACAGCGCGAAGGACAAAAAAGGACAAGGTACGGCAAGGATGATTACCGAAAGTATAAAGAAGTTGCCCGCAAGCTGGCCACTGAACGGGTAGAGTATTTCAATGAAACATACAAATGCAAATACAACAGGATTAGTATAAGGAATCAGAAAACTATGTGGGGGAGTTGCTCCAGTAAAGGAAACCTCAATTTTAATTACAAAATAGTTCATCTTCCACTGCGAACGGCAGACTATATAATAGTGCATGAGTTGTGCCATTTAAAGGAGATGAACCATTCAAAGAAGTTTTGGGATTTGGTTTATATATTCTTTCCAAACTACAAGGAAATAAGAAAGGATTTAAGAAAGCTTGGCATTAGTTTGAATTAAGCAGTTGACTTTAAAGTACAGTTAGCTTAATATACGCATATTGGGCTTCCTCACGCGGGGAGCTTTTATGTTTAAATTTTTGTTCTACCTCCCCTAGCCCCTCCTTTGTAAGGAGGGGAATATGAAATCGAAAACTATTCTTTTTGTAAGAGGGGGGGAAGATGAGCTCGCTAGTCTTGCTTTACGTAAAGAGTGGAACATAAGGTTCCTCCCCTTAATAAGGGGAGGACTAAGGTGGGGTCCTAAAATTTATGACAAAGATTTATAATAGATCACAAATAAAACGCAGAAGAAGATATTTGCGTAAAAACATGACTTATCCGGAGCAAGTCCTATGGGAGCGCTTGAGAAATAAGAGATTGAAAGGATATAAATTTAGAAGGCAGGTAAGTATTGGAAATTACATTGTGGATTTTTATTGCCCAAAGCATAGATTTATTATAGAAGTAGATGGGGATTCGCATTACGAAGAAAAAGCAATAAAGTATGATAGGACAAGGAGTAAGTGGATCAGTAAGTTCGGGAATAGAATTGTAAGATTTTCGAATAAAGATGTTTGTGAAAATATAGAAGGCGTAATTGTTGAAATTATAAATAGACTATCTACTTATGATTCCCCTCGCTTTTACTCATTAGGGCGGGAAGATTAGTTTTATGATGTTTTGCAAAACGAATTAAATTCAAGGTGACTTTAGAACTCTAAAAACGGAGGGGAGACTGATTAGTCTCCCCTCCAAGGTTGCAAAAGGCCGAAAGTTTTTTATTTTACTGACAAATGTTATAATATGGGTATGCAACTAGCCGTTTTATTCTGGTCTTATAAGAACCCGAAATGATCAGTCGACTCATGCCTTCCCCATGTCTCACTACTCTTTCCCAACCCGAAAGAGTTTTTTTTATAAAATTATGATATACTTTAATTAAGTTTTAAATATTAATATGCTTCAATATGAAATTTAAATCTGCTATTTTAGTAGCAATAATTGCTGTCATAATCATTGGGGTTGGGACTGCAGTGTACTATTTTATTATTTCCAATAAAGAATCAAAAGATTTAGTAATTGGTAAAAATATAAATGTGAGTATCACAAATTCTGAAACTGATACAAATACTGTTAGGGAAAACCTGGACTACACAAAATTTAACAATCTTAATGATCTATCACTTTGTTACTTATATAAATATCCAGATGATGTGAGTTATTTTCATCCTGATTTGCGTGATAATGTTGTTCCGAAAACTCCTACTGGAGATGATGTGGTATTCTGCAATAATTATAGCCGAGATGCTTATGATTATTATTCTGATTTAATAAAGACCGACAAGGATGAGGATGGCCTAAATGCATTTTTAGAAAAGTTTTATTCAACGGATGATACTAAATCAGACACAGATAATGATAACCATAGTGATTTAGAAGAAGTACTCAATGGACATGATCCAAACGATTTACTTAAACAAAAGTTGCTAGATGAATTAGACCGGTTGGATGAATTAATGTCAGCAGAACCAGTGGATTTCGAAGCTGTAATTTTGGTCTGTGATGCTCTAAGTATTTACAATAATTCACTAAGCAACGATGTTATGAGAGATAGCTGTTTGGAAGAAATAAGTCGGGAGGTAAATGATTTAACTTTTTGTGATATGTTTAGTTTCAATGAAGGTTCAAAATTTAGTAAAGATGATTGTATGGAAAATATTAATGACTTTAAGGCAGCTAATTGATTGAAAAAATATGACCCACCATGCAACTAGCCGTTCTATTCTGGTTTTATAAAGAACCTGAAATCTGTGAAAACAGATTGCAACTGATAAGGAAACATAATCCGAATATCAAGATATTTGGTCTTTATGGTGGGAGTAAAAAGGATGAAGAAAAGTATAGAAAAAAGCTGGGAAAATATTTTAATAATTTCTATGTATCCACATACTCCAATAAGCCAAAGAACTGGAAATGGATTCATGGTGACTTGATGATTCTAGAATGGTATATGAAGAAGGGCAGAAGGCTAAGGTGGGACAGTGTGGTTGTAGTGCAGTGGGATATGCTGGTATTAGGCCTAATTCGAAAACAGTTTCCGGGAATAAAAAAGAATGAGCTGTTTCTATCCGGCTATAGAAATTTGGATTGTACAATTGAAAAGAAATGGAGTTGGACTACCCCTAATAAGCCAGCAAACAGAAAAACGTATATAAAATTCAAAAACTATGTAAAGGAAAAATACGGTTACAATAAACCAGTTAAAATATGTTTGTTTATTCTGGAAGTAATCCCAAAGGATTTTTTTAAAAAATGGCAATTGCTACCAAGCAAGGAAATGGGAATGTTAGAGTACAGTGTTCCTACTCATGCGGATATTCTAAAGCAACCAATGTATCAAAGGAACTTAGGCGTGTGGTGGTTTGATACACGGGCTTATGAGGGCATGACCCCACTCAATGCCAAAGGCATTGAGGTCAAAAAAAGTTATATAGAAAAAGAGTTAAATAAAAAAAGGGGATACAGAATATTTCATCCGTATAATAAATTATGGTACGATTAACATATGGATTTGCAAGAAAAATTAGCGCTGTATTTTTTCGACCCGACGAAAGGGGAGGAAGAATATGCCAAGCTGTATTCGGCCGGCACTGATCTGCCTATTTCGTATTCGCCGCTGTATTTATTGCGCCGGCAGATTTTACTTTTGACCGGAAAGCTGATAACTTTTCCAAATCCGCCGATTCATCAGATGCCATATTTTTCAGCGATTCTTCTGGCGCATATTGCAGTGAAAAAAATGACGATGCTTTCCAGCGGAAAAGACTATGTTAAATACAGTGATTATATTCTGTTTTATAGAAACTATATGGGGCTAAGGCCTTTGGAATATGCGGCGGCACGGCTTTTGCGCAACGGAATAGAACACAACAATTTTCAGTTATATATGCGGCTGAAAGCGGACAGCGCTCCGATGTTTAGAGAGTTTGCCAAATCTTTTATCAAGAATAGAATAATGAGCCGGGATCAACTTGGCAAAGTGCGCAACTTTAACGTGACATTTGCTATGGTGGAAAAAGGCTATACCGGAGCTATTGTTTCTCCTCCGGAGCTGTTAAAATTTGATATTGAGTCCGGAATCGCTCGCGTACAGTTTCATATTCAGCCGTATTTATTTCTAGAGGCGTTTGAATGGGGGGTACAAAAGGTGAAGCATGATGTAAAGGTGTCACCGCAACTGCAAAAACATTTTGACCGGGTAGTAATGGAAGAAAACTGGATGGACGTGCATCAGTAGTACTGTATTGTTGACAATGTAAACAAAATATAATAAAGTCATAAACCATACAGGACAGTGTATGGTTTATTCGAAAAGTCACAACTGATTGGAATCTCCATAGGTTGAATGGCTTTTAGAGTTTTGTACTTTTCCATAGCTGATTGGGCATGCCCATAGGCGATTGGAGGAACTGTGATGCTGAAGAGAAGTAGATTCGAACCCAGTGATGTGCTGGAGATGTCGACCAAGATCCTGTTTATTCGTGTGGCGCACGAGCATTTAGGCAGGGACGACTCCCCAAGAGTGTTTTGTCATGCGAGAAAAACTACCATCTGTGTAATGGCTCGTAACAAGGGACAACCTAACGATGTATGGGGCGTCAGTTACAGCATTCGGAGACCGTTCGAAAAACCTGTTGATGCTGGCGGCATCAATATTGAGCTTAGAGATCTATCCAGCAATTTCTTGGCAGGGCGTGTTGGGAAAAAAAACATTTCGGACTTCATCCTCAACTCAGCACCCAATCAGGACGTAATGGGTTACTGGTTCGTCAATACTCCGATCCGGGCTATAATCGGCCACGGAAGAGAGTGGCACGAAACCTCCCCGGGCAACCCGATCCTGATGCTGGAATATGCCCGCTTCCAAATGGCGCTGGAACAGTTTGCCGTTCAGAACAGAACAAGGCACGATACTCTTGAAAAATACATACTGGGAGTCATCTACCAGCGGTTTTCCGCTTTTCTCCAACAGAGGATTGCCGAGCAGGTCCGCGCGACCGGCATCGCATTCTCCTAGGCGGACATATCCGCCCACCACTTACTGTCCTAAGTGGTTTTTTTATTGCAAATGTTGCATTATTGCAAAAATCTGTTAGAATTTACAAATGGCTTTAAGCCATTTTTTTACCTAATTTAGGTCAAATTAAAACTATACTTATGGAATACTACCAAAAAGAAAAAGAGGAGAAATTGAACTTTCTTGCCAAATGGTCAAGATTTTTTATTAGTAAATATAAGATAACTATTATCTTCCTGATTGCCATGATTCTCATGGGTTTTTGGGCAACGGATCAAAATCAGAGACAGGATTTCCCTCCTGTACCACTTAATTTTGTATTTGTTTCAGTCGTTTACCCTGGTGCCGGACCGGAAGCGATTGCTACAGAAGTATTGGGTCCGATTGAGGATACTGTAAATAATCATGAACAAACTGTGCGGATTCGCTCAACTGCGTATCCAAACTATGGTATTTCCTGGGTTGAAATAAAATCGTTTAATGAATCAGTAATAAATGAGACGATAAAAGAGTTTAAGGAACAAATTGATGCTTTAAGCCTTCCGGAAAATGTTGATACCAGGGTGTTCACAGAAGATGCAATGTCAGTATCTATGGCGTATGTACTTTCTAGCGATACTGAGTCACTTGATGATGTTTTATCTGCAGCACCGAAGCTGAAAGAATACATTCAGAACTCTTCAGATGAGATTAAAAATATTGACCTTGCTCCTAGCTCTGATTTCGATGTGCGGATTGAGCTGGATGCTGTAAAAATGATTCAGAAAGGGATGGATGTTCAGACAGTAAAAGGTGCAGTTGGAGCAAATTTATCTCTTTTGCCCGGAGGAAGCATAGTAGATGAGGAAACAGGAATAACAAACCAAATCAACATAGAAAATCCAAGCACCAGTGTTGATGACATTAAAAACATAGTTTTGTCTGCCGGTGTAAAACTATCTGATATTGCAGAAGTTAAAAGACAAGCTTCTGACTTTGATGCTTTGACCATGGCTGGATATATAGAAAATGGTGAGCCAAAGTTCAACGATGAAGTTGTTTATTTGATGGTAGGCAAAACTGATGATGGAGATATAATCCAGCTGAAAAATGATGTTGAAGTAGCGCTAGAGGATGTTTATGAAAAAGGCATATTGGATGAAAGCATGAGCATAAATCTAGTGATGGATTCTGCGATCTCAGTAGAGTCGCAAATAAATTCGCTTTTGAAAAATGGATTGATCGGACTCATTGCTATTCTGATTGTGTTTATGTTCTTTATTGATATACGCATAGGATTAGTTGTTGGCTTGATAATTCCTTTCACATTTCTTATTACTTTGTTTGTTCTGAACCAGATTGGTTATTCACTAAATACTCTGACTCTTTTTGCTATGATCTTAACGCTAGGTATTTTAGTGGATAACGCTATTGTTATAGCTGAAGGGATTGTTCATCGGATACAAAAGTACGGAGAGACGAAAGCAAAAGCAGCAGTGCTTGCTATTCGTGATTTGGGTCCAGCGGTAACAGCGGCAACACTTACTACGATTGTGGTATTTATTCCAGCCGCTAACATGGGTGGAATAATGGGTGAAATTATGAAGTATATTCCGTACACTATTATTATAATGATGATAGTGTCTTATTTCCTAGCGATCAGTATAACTCCGCTACTGGGTAAATGGATCCTTAAACAGGAAACTGAAGAAGAAAGAGCAAACAGAAAACTGCGTCCTTGGCAGAAAATGCTAATTATTCCTATTATTGTTTTATATGGTCAGAGAATGATTGACAGTGTTGTGAGTGGATACGGGAAACTGATGGAAAAAGTGCACCGAAAATGGTCATTAAAAATAGCCATTTTAGTTATTTTGGTCGCGGCTTTGGGTGGTAGTTTGGCGATTGCTGGGAGTGGAAAGATACCAGGATCACAATTTCCAATTACGGATACTTGGTCTTTTACAGTGAGTGTTAACTATCCCGCTGGCACGCCCACGGATGTCAGAAGAGAGATAATGTCTGATATTGTGAAAGAGGGGATTGAAGTGCCTTATTTTGAAGGATCATACATTTTTGATAACACAAATATGGTACTTATTACTGAGCCAGGAGCAAGATCAGACGATAAAGAAACAACTGTTTATACTATTGTTGAGGATATAGACGATGAGCTTCAGTATGTAAGAGATAAAGCTCCAGAGGGAACCTACATTAGTGTTAATGCAATTAGTTACGGCCCTTCGGGAACAATGTATGATGTTATCTTGGAAATAAAAAACTCTGATGCCGGGATACTAGAAAGCGCAGTAGATGATGTTGATAAGTTTGTTCGTGGGAAAAGTGAAGCAGGGGAATATGAGATTAAAAGAATTTCCAACGACATTACAGATAAGTTGGTTCCTTCTGTTGATATTTCCTTTGACAAAGACAAGGTACGTCAACTGGGAATTACTCCACTTACAACTTCCATGATAGTTAATAGCGTGTTTAGCGAGTCTGATATATCCAAGATTGTTGTGAGAGAAGATGGCGTTCAGGACGATGTGGTTTTGACCTTTAGTGAGGAATCAACAAATTCTGTAGAGAAGCTTGAAAAACTGCTAATCCCTACAGCGGTAGGGGGAGTGGTAACGCTGGATCAGATCGCAACAGTCAGCAAAGTAGAAGAGGCTGAGTCTATTGACTTTATAGATGGTGAGCGAACAATTATGTATCAGATTGATCTGGATGTAGCTGAAGATGATCGCTCTGGAGTTGCCGGAAAATTAGAGACGGATATAAAAGAATATCTCTCAGCAGAAAAACTAGAATCGCTTGGACTAGAAAGTGATGGGGTGGGCTATGGAGGATTTGCTTCGGAGATAGAAGGTGACATGAGTAGTCTGATGAATGTATTTATCATTGCTCTAATTGCTGTCTACCTTATACTAGTGTTCCAGTTTAATTCCTACATTCAACCGGCATTAATACTTATGGCTATCCCTATGGCTTTGATTGGTGTTTTTCCTGGCTTGCTTTTAGTAGGAAGCTCTATCGATATGATTTCAGGATTGGGGATTATAGCGCTGGTAGGAATTGTGGTGAATGATGCTATTGTGTTTGTGGATTACTTTAACCGGCAACGCAAGAAGAATCCAGATTGGTCGATTGCAGAAGCATTGGTATATACCGGCAAGGTGCGCTTTAAGCCGATCTTCTCTACATCTATCACAACCATTGCTGGTGTACTTCCTCTAACTATGGCTGATCCGTTTTGGACCGGTCTGGGAACTGCAATTATTGGTGGACTGATATTCTCTACGATTGGTAATCTGGTTGTGCTACCTATCCTTATCTACATCACCGATAGAGTAAAAAAACCGTTTGTAAGGCTGTTTACAAGGAAAAAGCAACCGGCCTAGATTGCTATAGTATCCAAATAAAAAACCGCTTCTTACATAAGAGCGGTTTTTGTATAAATTCACTAAGAAAAGGGAAATATTGCCGGCTCTCTTGACTATTTTTATACGCATAGTATCATTAAAGTCAGCACATATATATGCGATTCAGTACGGCGCGCGGTCACTTGCGCCAGACAGCAGCCACCGGTTAGTCCGATGAAGTTGAGCAAGACGAGAAGTCAGAAGCAGAAGAAGAAGTTGATGAAAACCGTTGGTTAATCGAGATTCCGCTGGCAGTCTGCTGGCAATGGGAATTCTTCCCTCCTCGAGACATGCTGTTTCAATCGTTAAGGACCGCGCGTCCGCCTCCTCGCCCGCCCCCTGCGTTGTTTCTAGACAAAGGGGGTTTTTTTATTTTCCACAAGTGCTATAATTATTACAAATAATCATTTATATAAGAATTATGAAAAAAGCACTTTGTGCCATTAGTGGAATTATGTTTATGCTTTGGCCGGCACTTACTTTAGCTGTTTCTTTTTATAATCCCTCAGATACACTAGGTTTAGGATCAGCAGACCTTCAGGAGACGATTGTTTCTATTATTCAATGGGTGTTGGGATTACTTGGATTGGTTGCAGTTATAATGATTTTATATGCCGGATTCATATTTATTACTGCAGGTGGAGGAAGTGAGGAAAGGGTTGAGAAAGCAAAAAAAATGATGACTGGTGCAATTATCGGATTAGTAATTATTCTGTTGGCATGGGCAATCGTTATCTTTACATTAAGTGTATTAGAAAATACCAGTGGAGTAACATAGTATTGTAAAATTAGATATGAAAAAATACCACTCCAATTATAGAAGGGTATTTTTTTTATTAAATTAGTTAAACGGTGAGTTTTTCTGAGGCAATTATTTATTGTATATTTTCTTTTTAATTGCTAATAATAGCATTGCACCAAAAAACGTTGATACTCCGATAATTATGAACAAAGTATTGAAACCGTAGCTGTTTGCCAAAAAACCACCTAGAGCAGCAGCAAATGCCATTCCTATTCCTAGTAATACATCGTATAGGCTCCATTCATATGCTTCTTTCCCTCTGTCAACATGGCGCGTAAATATTGAATACCAACCTGGGAAAGCAAAAGCCGATCCGACTCCTAACAATGCTTGTACTAGGTAGAGTTCCTGAATACTATTTATTCCAATGTAGGTTAAATATGCAATTGCTGTCAGAATTGTTCCAAACACAGCAGTATAAAGATCATCTTTCTCTGATTTTGATTTATCAATCTTCATTCCTACTGGAATCTCACATAATGATTTGGTGATCAAATATATTGCGGAAGCAATACCGACTATTTCTATAGAGCCATTTTCTATTTTATCTGTTACAAAAATTGCAAAAATTGGTGCAAATAGTTGATAAGAAGACCAGATAAGAAAATCAGAAATAATTAGTACCTTAATTATTACATTGATTTTGTAATGGCCAATTGATCTAATAATGGATCGTGAGAACATATTTTTCCTATTATTGCTGTATATATAGTATATATCAAATCAATAAAAAAACCGAGGGGCAGGGGAACATTGCCTGGGCAATGCCCTCTCTGTATCCTCGGGTGACCCGGATGGGTCAAGGAACTAGTTATCGATCGGATTGTACGTTGTACTTTCCAAGCGAACGACCGCGATGCCAGCATGGCTGAAACTCAAAACAGAAAGTAGCTCAAACGAAAAAACTTGATATGAGTAAGTTTTCAAATAACGCCTCTCCTTAGATAAAACATCTTAGTAGAGGGGAACCGAGATATATATTATAATCTTCCGATTCTTCCCGTCTAAATGCTAAATACAAAAAAAGTGGATATCCTGGACAAAAATATCTACAAGAATTATTCCATTGTAAATATATTTTTACTGATAACACTTCCAAATACTTAATTGCTTACGATTGGCTACTATATGCTATTTGATCATTTTGTCAAGAATATCACACCTTGATACAATGAAAGAAATTCATACACATTAGCGTATTAATAATAATGGCTGTAATCAGAGATTGTAATCTCAAATCAGACGAGGAACTAGTAGAATTAACACTTTCTGATCAAGGGTGGTATTTGTGTTTGATGCAAAGGTACGAAGCTAAACTGACCAGATTTATCAGGCGGATATCAGGAGTTAACGATCAAGACCTGGAGGATATTCTGCAAGACGTATTTATAAAAGTGTATCGTAACCTTAACAATTTTGACTTAGATCTTAAATTCTCTTCCTGGATTTACCGAATTTGCAGAAATCATGTAATTAGTCATTACCGAAAAGTCCAAAGTAGGCCTCAGTCAATTGGCGGTGAAGATGGAGAATTAATTCTGCATATGATTAAGGATGATAATGATCCGCACGAATTGATTGATGAGACATTATCAAACGAAAAGATTCAAAAAGTGCTTTCTCAAATGGATAAAAAGTATCAGGAAGTAATTGTACTTAAATATCTGGAAGATAAAGACTACCAGGAAATATCAGATATTCTAAAGAAACCGGTAGGAACAATAGGTACATTATTAAGCAGAGCAAAAAAACAGTTTAAACAAGTCGTTCAAAAACAGGGAACCGAATTTTAATATGACAAATTCATCAAAGAAGACATTAGATAAAATAGAAAAAGAAAAAATTGCTCCTAAGCCGAAGTGGCAGTTTCGGCTGGAACAGGTTGGTTTGTGGTCTCTTGCTGTTGTTTCTGTAATAATTGGAAGCAATGCTGTTGCTGCCATAATTTTCCGAATGGTAAACAACGACTGGGATACGCTGAAGTTTTTGCAAAGGAGTCCGATTGGTCATGCCTTAACAACATTGCCATATGTCTGGATTGTTGTATTAGGACTGTTTGTGCTATTGGCATATTATAATACGCGTCATACAAAGAAAGGGTATAAATATAACACATACGGCGTAGTGATTGGAGCTGTTCTTGCTAGTGTTATTGTTGGTACAGTTATTTACTCAGTTGGATTCGCCCCTCGCGTTGATAGATTTATGGAGAGTGTGCCAGGTATGGAAAAACTTATGCACAGCAGAGAGGAAATTTGGATGCATCCGGAGAAAGGATTTGTTGCTGGCGAAATACAACAAATCCTAGGCGGGGTAGGGATTTTCAGCATCGAAGATCTCGAAGGACAGTATTGGGTTGTTCGACCTGGCGAGGATTATAGAATTCATCCGGCCGTAATAATAATGGAAGGTGAATATGTTAGGATCATCGGCATGCCTGAAGATACAGAAACATTTGTCGCGGACCAAATAATGCCCTGGCAATTCGGTTTTGCACCTAATGGCGCTATTCATTTTCAAAGTAAACCGAACTTTAGAAGAATGAAATAAATTTGGCTAACCTTGCGTATTAATTAAATGAAGAATGCAGCTTTTTTTATCCAAATAGCAATTCAATAAAAAATTTAACAAACAATGTATTATGTCAAACATAATTGAAGCAAAAGGATTGACCAGAAAATACAGGGATGGTGATTCAACTACTACAGCCCTTGATAATGTCAGCATAGAATTACCGGAAAAAGAAAGTATTGCAATTATTGGGACATCCGGCTCTGGTAAAACTACATTATTACAGCTATTGGGCGGATTGGATTATCCGACATCAGGTGAGGTTTTTGTGGACGGTAAATCTTTAAAAGATTTTAATGATAATGAATTGTCACATTTCAGAAATAAGACAATTGGTTTTGTGTTTCAATTTTTTCATCTGCAAGATTATTTAACAGCAAAGGAAAATGTTGCCCTACCGCTGATCGTTTCCGGCAAGGATTCTAATGCTGCATACTTGCGTGCGGAGAAATTGCTGGAACAGGTTGGTTTATCCAATAGGATAAACCACACGCCTAAGAAAATGTCAGGTGGTGAAATGCAGCGTGTTGCCATTGCACGCGCATTGGCGAATAAGCCAAAAATTATTATGGCTGACGAGCCTACGGGAAACCTAGACAAAGAAAATGCAAAAAATGTTTTAGATGTTTTGGATAAAATTTCAGAATCTGGGGTAAGTGTTTTAATGATTACGCACGATGAGCAAATGAGTCATCGATATCAGCATGTATTGCATCTTGATAAAGGCAGTGTAATACAGAAAGGTAATAAGTAAGATGAAATTCAGTTATATTAACAAAATTAATCTAAAGAAATTAAAATTATATCGGGGAAAATCTCTTTTCCTGATTATTCCGATAACTTTATTAATGACTCTGGGTGTTTTGATATCCAGTCAATCGGCGAATATAATGA
Organism: Patescibacteria group bacterium; assembly: GCA_018825385.1. Classification (GTDB taxonomy): domain Bacteria; phylum Patescibacteriota; class Patescibacteriia; order UM-FILTER-42-10; family UM-FILTER-42-10; genus JAHJEX01. The sequence goes on along the minus strand of JAHJEX010000045.1, from coordinate 11,754 downwards.
CGGCATCAGAAGATGTAATACTTGGCACTGCCAAAGAGCAGAGTCGACTTATTGAATTAAGCTCTGTACAGACTGCTGGTGGACCAGGACAAAATGAGGATTTTGTAAGAATGATTCGTGGGGGATCTAGCGATTATAAAACAGGAGATTTAGAAACGGTAAAAACAATTGATAATGTTGAAGCAGCTTCTTTGAATGTTGCAGTACCAATTGACCGTGTAATCACTGAAGATATTTATACTGGCAATGCAATAACGCTAAATAGCATTAAGGGCATTAATGAAGATTTAGCCGCACTTTATACTGAAGAAGATTTCCATTACATTACCGGTGAACCGATTCCAATTATCCTGAATGCAAATTCATTAACCTATCAATATGAAGATTGGGCTGGGAGGGATGAGGTTGCTATCGATTTTACCCAGGCAAGACCATCGAGAGGGATGGAAGAAAATATTGAAAATATTCAGAATAATCTTCCCTTCAAAACTGAAGCGGTAACATATGAAAAGGATGAATTAGTTGGCTCTGAGATAATGATTGAGTTTGGCGGACTGGGAGATGTTCAGTCCTTTGAGCAAGAGTTCACTGGGAGCGGGATTCTATTCAGAAAATTAACTGATGAACAAATTCAGACAGCAGAACAAGAAAGGGCTGATGCAATTGGTAAATATTGGGATTATCAGGAAATTAAAACACCTCTGGCATACACGTTCAAAGTGGTGGGAATTCTGGAAAATGATACAAATTTTTCTACATATATCCCTGATCAATTTGCGTCTTTGCTGGTAAAGAATTATATTCAAAACCAAATTGATTCTCGAAATGATGCAGAAATTTCCACCGATGAATTAAATTCTACTTATACCGGCCTTACCTATGACGGGCTAGAACTGAATGGAGGCGGTAATGCAACTATTGGTGGAATTGGTGGTGTGGGTAGCATGATGCGTTCAGTTGGCGGACCTAATGCATTAAATCAAGACACTCAGCAAGAAATTCAAGCCAGCTATTCTATACCAGGATTGGTTATTGAAACGGAAAGAGAAGAAGGCGATACAGATGCTTTTCGTTCCAGAATATTTGGTGGTTCAGGAACTGTAATTGGTATTTATCCTAATGCTTCGGTTTTTGATGAGGCAGTAAAATCATCTGACACTATGCTGATAAAAATTAGTAATACAGAAAGCAGAAATCAGGTTGTAAAGGATTTAAATGATTTGGGATTTGCCTATCAGGATCTAAATGATTTGGAAGTGTTTTCTGAACTACAATCAACACTGAACAATGTCACATCAATTCTTACGATATCATTTATCATTTTATCTGCGATTATTATAATTCTTACTATGGGTAAATTTGTATCTGATAGTAAAAAGGAAATTGGTGTGTTTAGGGCCATAGGTGCAACAAAACGAGATATTAAGCAATTGTTCATGTCACAAGCAATAATGTATACATTGATAGGTTATCTATTAGGTTCAATACTGGGGGTAAGTTTTGTACTACTAATTTCAAAACCAGTACAGCTATGGTTTGATAGCTTTATTAAAAATACAGTTGAAGAAACATTTGCAGTTGTTCAGCACACAAGCGCTGGAACCTTTGCAGGTATTGATTGGCAGATGTTCGGTGTATACACTGTACTACTAATTGTTATTGCTGTTATTGTGTCTATTATTCCAGCGACTCGAGCTTCTAAAATATCCCCGGTACAAGCCATTAGTAATGAATAAAATGAAATAAATTATTGTGGGCAAACGTAGTAACAGATGAAAGGTCGAGAACATTTAAAAATTAAGAAAGGACAAAAAAGCAATGAAAAAAATGCTTTTAACCGCCCTTGTTTCAGCAATTGCTCTTGGTACCGTTGGAATCGGGTTTACAATGGCCCAAGATGCAGCAATAACTGATACACAGTTAACGGTATCCGAGTCTGCCATCGCAGCAGATGATGTTGATGAAGGGTGCCCTTTCGGAAGAGATCGAGGTGCAAGACGTGGTCACGAAGAAATGATTGAGCATAAAGCAGAGATATTGAATCTAACCACGGGAGAGCTTCAAGCGAAATTAGATGAAGGCAAGACCTTTATCGAGATAGCTGAAGAGCAGGGCGTAACATATACTGATATTCAAGAGGCAATGAACAGCCATTTTGAGGAGATGTTACAAGCCAAGATCGATTCCGGATTTCTAACCCAAGAACAGGCAGATCAATTCCGTGAACAGCATGAAGAAAAGAATGGAATGATGCTAGAAATGGGATTTGGTAAGGGTGGAGGAATGCGCCATGGAGGCATGCATTTCTAAAACGACAGTAACTCGTCGAAAAGCAAAAAGGCCGGTATGACCTACAACCGGTCTTTTTGTATATTTTAAAAGCACTTTATTTATTTAGCATTTTGTGTTAAAATATCAAAAGTAAAATAGGCTAATTAATAAAGACTTATGTCGCGAACAACGATAGAGTACAATGGTTTGGAGTGGACAAATATCACCCAGCCGTTTGAAAAGGATACAAAGTATCTGAAATCCAAGTATGGTTTTCATTCTTTTGATTTGCGTGACTGTCTCTCAGTAACGGAGTCACCAAAACTGGATATTTATGATGATTATCTTTTCATAGTATTCCATTTTCCTGACTATGATCCAAAGGAACAGAGAATGATTTATCGTAGGTTAAATGTCTTTATTGGGGATGGTTTTTTAGTAACTCTACACAAGGGCGAATTTGATGCAGTAGAGGGGATGATAAATTATATGAAGAAAAATAGTGAAGCCAAAGATCAGTTTATGAATAGGAGCCCCGGTTTTTTGTTGTATAACCTAATAAACCCAATCTTTAAAAAGGCGTTTTCCCTGGTGGATAAAATTGGAGAAAACCTAAGAGAAATTGAGGAGGATATTTACAGCGACAAGACAATTGACGTGGTAAAGGAATTGGCAATGGAAAGGCGCAATATTCTTAATTTTCGAAGGATTGTAGAACCACAAAGATTTCTAATCGATACATTAGTCCATCTGAAAAGAAAATTCCTGGGAACAGAATCTGATATTTACTTTGATGATATTCACGATCATATTGAAAGAATTTGGATGCTTTTAGAAAACTATAGGGAAATTGTGCGTGGATTGAGTGATACCAACGAAGCACTAATTTCACATAAAATAAACGAAGTAATGAAAGTGCTTACTGTAATTTCCGTTTCCCTGTTGCCACTTACACTTATTGCCAGCATATATGGAATGAATGTTGCGGGCTTACCCTTCGCGGGAAGTCCAGGGGCATTATGGGGCATTATGGGGCTTATGATATCGTTGATTGTTGGAACGGTTTTTTATTTTCAAAAGAGGGGATTACTTTAGAGTATTAATCACACAAAAAATGTTGAAGCTTTTCAGGAAATTTACATATCCTTTTGCTGCGTTTCTAGTTGTGCTTTATATCCTAGTCAGTTTTAACGAGGCGATTGTGAATCCAGTTGCTACTGAACAGGGTACGGTACTTTCTGCAACCGTATCAGTTTATGATGAACCTGTGGTTATTTCTGAAGAACTGGCTGGTAATTACCAAACGTCTATCAAGAATATTGTTTTGGAATTAGAATTTTTTTCAGATTCTGACAAAATGAATTCCTCAGTAAGTGAATACCAAGGTGAGCTAAATAATATTGAACAGAGATTATTAAAGCATAAGGTTCCTGAAGTATATCAAAACCTGCACTTGGAACTTGTGAGTGTTACTAATAAATTGGCAATAATTTCTGATCTAGGTTTTAATGAAACTGATGTTTTGGATGTTAAGAAAAGATTAGAAGAAATTAAAGATCAATACGCTTGGTTTTAAAAGAAAAAATATCTGAATGAAATATTTTTACTTGATTTTTGTTCTCGTTGTCATTGTCCTCATTGGCGGGGGGCTATATATTGTTGCAAACCAGCAGGATTCTGGAAATGTGTTGTCTTCTATCACAAGTACTGTAAATAATGTCAGGCCTTCAAAGAGCGTAATTTCATACATTTCTGATAAAGATGAGAATCAGGAGGTGTATCTTCAAAATACCGATACTCAACTAATGCAACGCGTTACCAACACTCGTGTTAATGAGTTTGGTCCTACATTGACACCAAATGCCAGTAAACTGGCTTTTTTTTCGGAAGAAGATGGTTTTTTTGGAATATGGACCTATTCTCTGGAAAACTACGAAAAGAAATTATTATCAATAACCAAAGCTACTCCCCTAAAAATGAATTTCTCTCCCGATGGTCTTTTGCTGGCATATCTTGAGGAAGATGAAGAAAAAAAAGAATTGTATATTATAAATACACGAAATAGTTCCAAAGAGCGGGTGGCATCGTTTGTGAATGACTTTTCTTGGTCTAGTGATAGTACTGCGATTATTTATACCCATAACTCATTGCCGAGCATAATTAAAAGTGAGATGAATATTAGAATAATTGCCGAAAATGGTGAACTAGACGATCCCAAAACAATATTCGTTGGAGGAGTAGCCCCCGTATTTGTAGGTGCCAATAAACGAATATTTTTTCTAGATGTTAATGGAGAGAATTTAAGTATTGTTTCTACCAGTCTGAGAGGAGAGGATTATCTAGAAGAATTTCAAATTAGAATACAGCCAAAAGACGGAACTGTGTATCGGCTCTTAAAACATCCTACAGAAGAACAGCTTCTACTCACTATATCTTCTAATGAACAATTACTAGAAACGATGTATATTTCTCTCGAGGATAAATCCGCATTACCCCTCAGTGTATCTGCTTCAAATGTCCGCTGGAATAATAGCGGTGAGATTGCCTATGTAGCACCAGGTAAAAACGGGGATCGTCAAATATGGATAAGGAAGAGTTTTGAATCTAAAACAGCACAGCTAACTAACGAATACAATAACTGGTTTTAATGGAATGATCATAGTTCGTCGAATCAGCTCTATTGCTTCATTATTACTAATTCTAGGATTTTTTGAATTATTCGTTTTAAAACCTAATTGGTTCTTTTTTATTATTCTTTTTCTTGAAGCGACGGTTGTATTAACAGTCATAGGCTTAGCATGGAAGAAAATTGAACTACAGGAGGTATGGCAGTTTCTTATTCCACCTGCTTTTTTGGTTGGTGCTGCTTATGTCATTATTTTTTTTATCGAAGGCATGTTCTATACGCAGTTGTTTATTGTGTTTGTTTTATTCCTTTTGTGGAACTTCATAGAAAACACTTTTCTATTTTTGTATCAGCCAGTTAGATATCAGCCATATGCTTTGGAAAATGTTTCTGCTTATCTAAATTTAGTCACAGTATTTTGTATGGGAGCTTTTTTCCATAGTAGTATATTGTTTCTGGGAACCTCAGGAGCAATATCGACAATTTTCGTTTTTATTGTTACGTATGTTCTAATTATTCAGATGTTATGGATTAATAAAATTGTGCTGAAAGGCAACTATATAGTGACTGGAATACTGGCATTACTTGTATCTGAAATGTTTTATGCAACTGTCTTTCTGCCCTCTAGTTATCTGGTAAATGGCCTCGTTGTAGCGCTTAGTTACTATTTTCTTGTGGGAATTTTTAGATATTGGCTGCTAAAAAGTCTAGATCGTAAAGTCTTTAGAAGGTATATAATCATTAGTTTGTCAATTTTTCTTGTTGTTGCTTTGTCAGCACGCTGGACTTAATTCAGCTATAAATAATTTTTTAATGAAATTAGCATGAAAACAAAACCTGTGCCTACGTCACCCAAGCTACGAAAAAAAGAGAATGTTGTTGATGAGATATACAAACAAGATATTCAAAAGTCTTTTGATAAACCGCCGGTTCGGCATCACAACGGAATCCTGATACTTGTATTGGCAACTCTGGCCGGGTTTTTGGCAGGAATTTTAGGAGAAACCATAATCAATGCACTATCAGTTTCGTATCCTAACCTTCCCGTTATTAGCTCTTTATATGTAAGCACGTATCCTACTGATAGTAGTATTATTCTTCAGAAGAACGGAAAAACAATAGAAGCGCAGGAATTTGAAATATTGGAGACATTGGATCAAATTCAGTCAGCCGTTGTAACTGTATTTGAAAAAAAGAACGCAGTACTAGACGATGTCTTAGACCAAAACTATCAATCTGGCGAAGCATTAGGCAATGCCTTGATTTTGACTGACGACGGATTATTAGTAACAACGAATCAGGTATTATCGAACCCACAAAAAGAATATGTGGTTGTAACGTCTGAAAAGAAAATATTCACAGCTGAAAAAATTATACAGGACTCTGCGACTGATCTCGTATTCTTCAGGATTGATGCTTCTAACCTTTCAGTAGCCGAATTTATTGACCCTGTAGAATTGCGAATCGGACAAAAATTATTAACTTTGGCAAATAAAACTAACGGAATGTATGAGAGTGATTCCTCTACAATTCGGGACTTACTTTACTATCAAGATGAGAAAGTAAGCGATATTGTTTATTCTTCAGAAAAACTTTCAGATTCAATCCTTATCAATAAATCCCTTCCAGACGGATTTTTAGGTTCACCACTGGTTACTACGAATGGAAAAATTGTGGGAATTGCGATTGCAAACGAACTGAATGAGCTAAATCAAATTCTACCCGGAGGATATGTCCAACAAACTATTCCGAAAATACTTCAAGACAACACAGTAAACAGAACATTCTTTGGTGTAACGTATATAGACCTAAGTAGAACAACTCAATTAGACAGTGAAATAGTTGGTAGCAACTCTGTTGGTGCTCTACTATACGACAATGCCTCTTTGTCAGTTTCAGCCGTGGAGGTTGGAAGTCCGGCTGAAGTAATGGGACTTGAAGCAAACGATATAATTACTTCGATTAATGGAAAGGAAATATCAAAGACGGAAAATCTGTCGGTAATTATTCAAAGTTTTGATCCGGAAGAACAGGTCGATGTAGAATACCTTCGTGACGGAGAGAGGAAAACAGCAAAAACTTTATTATCTGGAGTGGAATAAAATTAGCGATGCGCACTATAATTGAAAATATTAGAAATAACGAGCAAGTCAAAAAACGTCCCTATATCGAGCAATTTGTAAAATTTGCAATTGTTGGTACTGCAAATACGTTTGTCGATTTTGGAATATACTTCGGTTTAACTCGTTCATCAGAATTTTGGGAAGGGCATTATCTTTGGGCTAATTTTATTGCGTTTGTTTTTGCTGCCACCTCTAGCTATATATTTAACAAAAATTGGACATTTAAAGACGGTAATAGGAAAATTCATATTCAGTATCCAAAATTCTTGCTAGTGAGCGCGGTAGGTCTTTCCTTAAACGAAACAATTCTTTATCTTTTGGTTACGCAAGCTGTATTTTATGATTTATGGGCAAAGGTATTAGCAGCTTGCGTAGTATTGTTCTGGAACTTTATCATCAACAAAATCTGGACCTTTCGACCGGAGCAAAAGACCCAAAGTAGTGAGTTGCAAAATCCTGAAGTTTAAGTTATAATCATGTTGATCAGATATGAAAAAAGTACCCCTATTTAAGACACTATCCCTTGTTATTCCGGTCTATAACGAAGAAAAGAGAATTAAAGAATCTCTTAAAAAAATTGTCAGCTATCTAAATGATGTTTGTGCGGAGTATGAAATTATAATAGTTGATGACGGAAGTAGTGATAAAACCCAAGATGTTGTAAAAGAGATGGCCACGGACCGTTTTCGCATAATATTGGTTAATGAAAATAGAGGTAAGGGATATGCAGTAAAAAAAGGTATGCTGGTAGCTCGGTACGAATATGTTCTTTTTTCTGATGCGGACTTGTCAACGCCAATTGAGGAGCTAGAAAAATTTTCAAAACACATCGAAAATTTTGATATCATAATAGGCTCGCGGGCAATGAAAGATTCAAATATCGAGATTCATCAGCCATGGTTCAAAGAGTTTTTGGGAAGAGTAGGGAATAAGGTAATTCAATTCATGCTGCTTCCGGGAATTCAGGATACACAGTGTGGATTCAAACTATTTAACAAAAAATCCTTGGCTGTTTTTGAAAAACAAACTATTAATCGATGGGGTTTTGATTTTGAAATTTTATGGTTAGCCAAGAAAATGGGTTTCAGAATCAAGGAAATCCCTGTTCGTTGGATCAACGATTTTGGCACAAAAGTATCTGGTTTTTCACATTACATAAATACATTCACTGAATTACTGAAGATAAGGTGGAATTCCATAACTAATAAATATAACTTGCAAAACAATGACCGAGACACCAATATTTGACAAGGAAAATGTTCTCGTTACAGGCGGAGCGGGGTTTATTGGCTCTCATTTATGTGATGAATTGGTAAAAAAATACAAAGTTATTTGTATTGATAATTTTATTACCGGTCAAGAGCAAAATATTGACAGTCTATTGGAAAACCCCAACTTTGAATTTATTCACCATGACATAATCGAACCAATAGAGCTTGAAAAACTTCCAGGACTAAAAAAGTTCAAAGTAGAATTTCAAGGTGTTCAAAAAATCTTTCACCTTGCCTGCCCTACCTCACCAAAAGAATACAATCGAATTCCAATTGAAACTTTGTTGACAAACTCTCATGGTACCCGTAACATGCTAGAATTGGCCGTGAAGTATAAAGCTAAATTTCTGCATGTTTCTAGTTCCTCAGTGTATGGTGAACCTTTAGAAAAGGCTCCATTTCAAGAAGACTATTGGGGATTTATTAATCCCGTTGGTCCGAGGAGTTGCTATAATGAAGGCAGGCGTTTTGCGGAGAGTATGGTTGTAAACTATAAAAGAGCATATGAGATGGAGAATAAGATTCTAAGGGTGTTTAATACTTTTGGTCCTCGAATGCGCATGGATGATGGTCGCATGATTCCCGATTTTGTTGTTTCTGCCATTGAGAATAGAGATATTGAAATATATGGTGATGAAAATGCAACCAGCACTTTTTGCTATATCAATGATCTTATTGAAGCAATTGTAAGGACAATGAGATCAAAATTTTCTGGAATTCTTAATATAGGTAATCCTCAGGAGCATAAAATAGTAGATATTGCGAATGAAATAGTAAAGTTGACCCAATCTGAATCAAAAGTAGTTTTTAAAGAAGCTTTGCCATTTACATCAAAACAAGGCGTTCCCGATATTACTCTAGCTAAAGCAAAATTAGGATGGTTTCCTGTTGTGCCATTGTCGAGTGGACTAAAAGAAACCATCGAACATATGAAAGGACGAAGTCATCTTGTAAACTTCGATATTAATAAACTTAAATAAAAATTGTTTATGTCACCAACATCAAAAAATACCAAAAGCTACATTTTTACTTCGGAATCAGTTACCGAGGGTCATCCTGATAAGGTGTGTGACCAGATTTCTGATGCAATTCTTGATGAATTATTAAAGCAGGACAAATCTTCACACGCAGGAATTGAAACATTTGCTACTACTGGCTTGGTAATTGTGGGAGGAGAAATTCGTACAAAAGGCTATGTCGATGTAGCTGATATTGCTAGAAAGACTATCAAAGATATTGGTTATGATGACCATTCTATAGGATTTCATTGGGAGGACTGCGGAGTAATGGTTACCATAAATGAGCAAAGCGCTGATATTGCTCAGGGGGTTGATAGCGGAAAAGGAAAATTTAAAGAACAGGGTGCGGGTGACCAAGGATTGATGTTTGGTTATGCAACGAATGAAACCCGAGAGTATATGCCTCTCCCAATTGCACTTGCCCACAAATTAGCTTACCGGTTATCTGCGCTTCGAAAAAACAAGACACTGCCTTATTTAAGACCTGATGGAAAATCCGCAGTAGCTGTTGAGTATGAAAAGGGAAAACCGAAAAGGATTGATACTGTAATCATCGCAACTAGTCATAATGAAAATATTTCTTCTAAGAAGCTTGAGCATGATGTTATTAGCAAGGTTATTAAGCCTGTGTGTGGAAAATACATTGATTCGAAAACAAGATTCTTTGTAAATGCGACTGGCAAGTTTGTGAAATGTGGTCCGCCGGCTGATGCAGGTCTCACAGGAAGAAAAATTATTGTCGATACTTATGGCGGTCATGGCAGTCATGGCGGAGGAGCGTTTTCAGGAAAGGACCCGTCAAAAGTTGACCGATCCGCTTCGTATATGGCGCGCTACATTGCAAAAAATATTGTAGCTGCCGGGCTCGCCACCAAATGTGAAGTACAGCTGGCTTATGTGATCGGCTATGCAAAACCAATTAGTGTCTTGGTGGACACAAAAGGTACAGGAAAGATCCCGGAGTCAAAAATTGTGCAACTTGTGAAAAAGAATTTTCCAATGACTCCAGCAGGAATCATTAATCATCTAAAATTGTTAAGACCAATATATAAGAAAACTGCAGCCTATGGGCACTTTGGCAGAAATGATAAAGATTTTACCTGGGAAAGAACTGATAAAGCTGCGGTTTTAAAAAGAGCATTAAGGAAATAGAAAATAATGGCAAAAATTCTTGTAACTGGTGGAGCCGGGTTTATTGGCTCTCATATTGTGGACGATCTTTTAGCAAAAAAGCATAGGGTTGTTATTATCGACAATTTATCTTCCGGGTATGCAAGGAATGTTAATTCAAAGGCTAAACTGTACAGATTTAGCATAGATTCCAATAGAATAAATGGGATCTTCCGAAAGGAAAAATTTGACTATGTATTTCATTTAGCCGGCCAGATAGATATTCAAAAATCAATTGATAATCCTGTTGCAGATGCAACTACAAATATTGTTGGATCAATAAATATTATTCAGCAATCTGCTGATAATAAAGTAAAGAAAATGGTCTTTGCATCAACCGGAGGGGCTATTTATGGGGAGACAAAAGGCACTCCTGCTACAGAATTGTTTCCTGAAGTGCCTGTTTCGCCCTATGGAATAGGAAAATTAGCGGTAGAAAAGTACTTGGAATATTTCAAATTACAATACGGTCTTGATTACACAATTATGCGTTATTCAAATGTGTATGGACCGCGTCAAAATGCAAAGGGTGAAGCAGGGGTTGTCGCTATATTTATTGATAATGCAATAAAAAACCTTCAATCAATAATTTATGGAAATGGTAAACAAACACGGGATTTTCTTTATGTAGGTGACGCTGTAAGGGCAACTGTGATGGCTATAAAAAAGAACGGGAAAGTTATGAATGTCAGCACAACAAAGGAAACGAGTATTTTGCAGCTTTATAATAAGATTATGAAAATAGGAAATATTCAAATCAAGCAAAAATTTGGAAAGTCACCTGATGGAGACCAAAGAAGAAGCTGTTTGAGTAATTCCTTAATAAGAAGGAAATGGAATTTTTCTGTGTCTTCCAGTTTAGATCGAGGGATCAAAGAAACTATTCAGTGGTTTAAAGAAGAGTCATTATGAAAATTCTAATCACGGGTGGAGCCGGGTTCATTGGCTCACATTTATGTGAAGAGTTGCTAAGCCAAGGAAATGAAGTAATATGTGTGGATAATTTTTTTACAGGTCAGAAAAAAAATATCCGACATCTTCTGGACAACAAAGATTTTGAGTTGATAAGGCATGATATTACGTTTCCGTTGTTTTTAGAGGTCGATCAAATCTATAATCTTGCTTGCCCGGGATCGCCGATTCACTACCAGAAAAACCCAATTAAAACAATCAAACTCTCAACTGTTGGTGTTGTGAACATGCTCGGAATAGCAAGAAGATGTAATGCGCGCATTCTGCAGGCATCAACTTCGGAGGTCTATGGTAATCCCAAG